>JBIOVO010000070.1:0-19289 GCA_044867735.1 Pyrinomonadaceae bacterium
TAGGGGTGGCCCTCCGTGGCCACCCCATCTTCCTGACTTGTTCTCCTACGATCGAGTGGTCCAGGCTGCGTGGTGCGCGCGGATGAGCGCGATTGCTTCCTCACTATTTGCGACGCAGCGTGGAATATTCATGTCCTCCGCGTTAGCCAGTGGGGTTTCAAAAGAGAGCATCGCGGTGCGTGCCCATTCGATCAGTCCGGGCCACATCTTTCCGACCAGGATCAGAGGCGTTCCCTCGAGGTGCCTGACTTGAAGTAACTGCCAGACCATCAGCGTCTCCAGCACCGTTCCTATCCCGCCGGGAGCAACCACAAACGCATCAGACGCCAGGACGAAGTGATGTAAACGCGTGAAAAAGGTGCGATGCTCAAACGCCAGCTCCACGAAAGGATTCACTTCCTGTTCGAATGGCAAATCAACGCGTATGCCCATCGACTTCGCCGGTCTTCCTGCCAGTTCGACACCTTCGTTAGCGGCTTGCATCAATCCTGGACCACCTCCGGTAATGACATCGCAGCCGATTTCAGCCAGCGCCGCCGAAACGCGCTTGGTTTCTTCGTAAGCAAAAGTGCCCGGCCTGGCACGCGCGGAACCGAAGATCGTGACGCGATAATGCTCACGTTTTGATGGCTGCAAACGTGTCAGGTTGTTGACGACTTCCCAGAGGCCCAGAATGGAGTTTACCAACACCTCTTTCGTGGCGTCTTCATTTGCCAAACTAATAACTTCGTTGCTTCTAGCTGCTGAAAGATTCGGTGCACTCATGTTTTCTCCTGAAAGATTTAAGTGCTCCGGAGGAGCACCATGTTTATAGTTCCCCACGATAATGATTATGCGCTCCAGCGGAGCGCAATGTGCTTTGGCTGTTCAATCACAATCACATTCCGCTCCTACCGGAGCGGTATCACCAGAGAGGTGGGGCTATAAACATTTCGCTCCTCCGGAGCAATGATCCTCAAACGCAACATGACTGTTCGCGTAAGGTTGATCAAACTTCAATCACATCACCCAACTCCGGAAGCTCCGCTGCGATGCCATGGCGAGACCGAACCAACGACGAGAGTTGATCCCGGGCACGGTCTTCGCCGTGAGTAATAATCAAACGCGGGCGCGACGGAGCAATGGCGCCAAACCAATCGAGCAAGCCTTTCTGATCAGCGTGGGCACTGAAACCACCCATCGTGTGAACCGAAGCGCGCACCGGTATCTCCTGACCAAAGATCCTCACCGATTCGGCGCCGTCAACCAGTTTCCTGCCCATCGTGCCCGGCGACTGAAAACCAACCATCAAAACCGCGGTTCCCGGAATCGGCAGGTTGTGCCTCAGGTGATGCATTATGCGGCCGCCATTACACATGCCACTGCCCGCCATGATCAGACATGGACCGTTCACCGTGTTGAGGTTCCGCGAGTCGCCGGGCTTCGGACAAGGACGCGCTCCCTGAAGGCTGCGGCGAAGTTCACCGGAACGCACCATCTCCTTTGCTTCTTCATCGAAGAGTTCGTCATTTCGTTTGTAGATATGGGTGGCTTCAATCGCCATGGGACTGTCGAGATAGATCGGAAACTTCGGCAAGGTCTTTCGCTGGAAGGCGCCCGCAAGAAGATAGAGCAACAACTGAGTACGCCCGACAGCAAAAACCGGGACCAGAATCTTCGCCTTCTCTTCGATCGCCTTCGCAATGATCTGACGGCCCTCGACGGCTGTGTCGTGAAGCGATCGGTGGTTTCGATCGCCGTAAGTCGATTCCATGATCACCGCGTCTGCCTTCTCAAAGGGCACGGGATCATTGAGCAACGGCGCACCGCGTGGCCCAAGATCGCCGGAAAAGACTACCACTTTCCGATGACCGTTTTCTTCAACGGTCAACTCCACGCTCGAAGAACCGATGACGTGACCGGCGTCAACCAGCCGCGCCTGAACTCCCGGCGCTATTTCCACGCGTTTGTTGTAAGCGATTGGCCTGGTCAGCGGTTTAAGACGACGAACATCTTTCTCTACATACAGCGGTTCGAGCGGCGGCAAGCCGTTACGCGCGCGTTTCTGGTTTTCACGCTTCAGATCCTGAGCTTGCAGTGAAACTGCGTCTCGCAGAATCAACGTTGCAAGATCGATCGTTGGTCGAGTCGCGTAGATCGGACCTTCGTAGCCGTTCTTAGTCAGCAGTGGCAGGCGGCCGATGTGATCCAGGTGACCGTGACTCAGCACTACCGCATCCAGTTTGCCGCCTTCGAGTTTGGCTGTGCGTCTGTTCTTCGCCTTCTCAGTCTTGTCTCCCTGAAACAAGCCACAATCGACCAGCACGCTCGCATGTTTCGTGACCACGTGATACGCCGAACCGGTAACGTTTCCTGTTGCTCCGTGGAAATGTATCTTCATAATTGTTTGCCTAAAACGGCCATCGCCACTCGACGATATCCGGGCGATCGATGCCGTGTTCGTGAGCATATTGCCGGCAGGCAATCTGTATATTCCTGAACTTCTCTTTTGCATGTGCGCCGGTGGTAATGAGGTGCGGCACGCGGTTGATTACGTCGATCGCTAACGTGAACCGATCGATCTCGTTTTCGATAGCCAGATCCATCGGCGTGTTGATGTTGCCGCGCTCCTTGTAACCGCGGACATGTATGTTCTTGTGGTTGGTCCGGTTGTAAGTAAGCTTGTGGATTAACCACGGGTAACCGTGAAAGTTGAAAATGACCGGCGTATCGACGGTGAACAGACTGTCGAAGTCGACGTCGCTCAGTCCATGCGGGTGCTCTCGGTCTGATTGCAACTTGAAGAGATCGACGACATTGATGAACCGGATCTTCAAGTCAGGAAACTCCGTGCGCAACAAAGCTGTAGCAGCCAAAGCTTCCTGAGTGGGAATGTCGCCCGCACAAGCCATGACTACATCGGGTTGCTGGCCGCGATCGTTGCTGGCCTGGGCCCAGATGCTGATGCCTTTCATGCAATGCGTAATGGCTGTGTCCATCTCCAGGTATTGCAGGTGCGACTGCTTATCGCAGACGATGACGTTGATGTAATTCTCAGTGCGCAGGCAGTGGTCGGTAACGCTCAGCAGACTGTTGATGTCAGGCGGCAGGTAGATGCGGGTTACTTCAGCGCGTTTGTTGACGACGACATCGAGGAATCCCGGGTCCTGATGCGTAAAGCCATTGTGATCCTGGCGCCAGACGGTGGAAGTGATCAGCAGGTTCAACGATGCGATTCGGTGGCGCCACGACAACTCGTTACAGATGGACAACCACTTCGCATGTTGGTTGAACATCGAATCGATCACATGAGCAAATGCTTCATACGTCGAGAAGAATCCATGGCGCCCGGTGAGCAGATAACCTTCCAACATGCCTTCGAGCGTATGCTCGCTTAGCATCTCGATCACACGCCCGTCGGTCGATAGCTCGCCGCCATCACTGTCTTCCGGAAAAAACTCTTCGATCCAGAACTTCTTGGTCGCCTGGTATAAAGCATCGAGTTTGTTGGAAGTGTTTTCGTCTGGCCCAAAGACGCGAAACGTATCCATGTTCAGGCTCATCACGTCGCGCAGGAAGGCGCCTAATGGTGGAGTGTTGGCGCTTTCGAGCCGGCCTGGTTTTTCGAACCTGCTCGCGTAGATTCGCACATCGGGGAGACGAAGCGCTTTCTTCATGCGGCCGCCATTTGCATGCGGGTTTGAGCCCATCCGGCGCGTCCCGGTCGGCGTCCATTCGCGCAGTTCCGGAATCAGGGAACCGTTTTCATCGAAGAGTTGCTCGGGATGGTAACTGCGCATCCAGTGCTCCAGTTGTTTGAGGTGTGCCGGGTTGTTTTTGACTTGTGTCAACGGCACCTGATGTGAGCGCCAGAGGCCTTCCACCTTGCGCCCATCAACTTGCGCGGGCGCGGTCCAGCCTTTCGGCGTGCGCAGCACGATCATGGGCCAACGTGGACGACTGGCGACACCACTCTCGCGGGCTTCTCTTTGTGCAGACCTAATCGACTCAATGCAATGGTCCAAGGTCGCGGCCATCGCCTGGTGCATAGTGGCCGGATCTGATCCTTCTACGAACAGCGGTGTATAACCGTAACCCTTGAACAGGTCTTCCAGTTCCTGATGACTAATGCGCGCCAGCAGAGTCGGGTTGTTGATCTTGTAGCCGTTGAGATTCAGGATCGGGAGGACGGCGCCATCGCGAATCGGATTGAGAAACTTGTTGATGTGCCAGGACGTGGCTAGTGGACCAGTTTCTGCTTCACCGTCGCCAACCACTGCGGCCACAATCAACTCGGGATTGTCGAATGCAGCGCCACATGCGTGAGACAAGACGTAGCCGAGTTCTCCGCCTTCGTGAATCGAGCCGGGCGTTTCGGGAGTGCAGTGGCTCCCGATGCCTCCGGGAAAGGAGAACTGTTTGAAAAACCGTAACAAGCCTTCTTCGTCCTGGCTCTTGTCCGGATAGATCTCCGAATACGATCCTTCAAGGTAAACGGGGCCGAGCACGCCCGGCGCTCCGTGACCTGGTCCAGCCATGAAGATCATATCGAGATCGTTCTGCCGGATTACGCGGTTTAGGTGAGTGTATGTAAAGGACAGCGCCGGGCTGGCGCCCCAGTGACCCAGCAGGCGATTCTTGATGTGCTCAGCGTTGAGCGGCTCACGCAAAAGCGGATTGCTGTGCAGATAGATCATGCCGACCGCAAGGTAGTTGCACGCATTCCAGAACGCGTGTGCAAGACGCGCCTCGTCCTGGTTTAACGGCGTACCGGTAATTGTTGATCGGGCCGGGCCATAGCAACTCAACGATTCCGCTGTCGTGGCGGCACGGTCCTGAACTTGTCTTCGCGGCTTCATCCGAGCACCTACAGAAAGATTTGGTTTTAGGCCCGGATCTTATTGGGATTGGAGAGCAGATCTAACTGGTAGAAATGACAGGTTCTGATCCACAGATTACACAGATTTTTCATTCCCCCATCTGTGTAATCTGTGGTTCAGTCTTTCTCGCCTGCCGTGGCGGTCTGGACTCGCGGGCGCGAAATGCCGAGTTTCTTCATGCGCGAACGTAGGGTGCTCGGGTTGATCTTCAATACGTCGGCAGCGCCACCCTGACCCTCCAGTCTCCAGTGCACCTTCTTCAACGTGCGGAGAATCAGGTTGTACTCACTCTGTTCCAGAGTCTCGGCATGGCTCTCAACAGACAACTCCGAACCAAAATCCGAAAAGGAAGTTTGAGATTCAGACTCGATCGCGAGTGACTCCAGCGTATCGACCAGGTGAAGCTTTGAGTCTTGAGTGATAATCGCCGCTCGTTCGATCACGTTTCTTAATTCGCGCACGTTTCCAGGCCACGAATAATTCATGAAAGCATTCATCGTGCTCTGCGGAATCGTCTCGATCTTCTTGCCGAGTTTTGTGCCGATTAACTTCGTGAGGTGCGTCGTGAGCATCGGGATGTCTTCTCTACGCTCGCGTAACGCCGGCAGCTTGATCGGAAAAATGTTGAGGCGGTAATAGAGATCGGAGCGGAAAGTTCCGCGCTGCACTGCTTCCTCGAGGCTCCGGTTGGTGGCCGCGATAACACGAACATCGACTTTCACCGTCCGGCTGCTGCCGACAGGCTCAAACTGTCCATCTTCCAAAACACGCAGCAGCTTCGCCTGTAACTCCAGCGGTAGTTCTCCCACTTCATCGAGAAACAGCGAACCACCATCCGCGAGTTCAAAACGTCCCGTGCGCTGAGTGCTGGCGCCTGTGAAAGCGCCCTTTTCATGACCAAACAATTCACTTTCAATCAGCGGCGCCGGCAATGCCGCGCAGTTCACTTTTACGAGCGGATGTTTACTGCGAGGACTGAGGTTATGAATCGCATGCGCCAGCAACTCTTTGCCGGTGCCCGTTTCACCGAGGATCAAGACGGTTGTGTTAATCGGCGCGACCTGCTCAGCTTTACGCAGAACTCGCTTAAGCGCCTCGCTTTCGCCGATCATCTCGCCGAAGTTGTTTGTCACGCGAATCTCTTCCTGAAGGTAGATGTTCTCTTCGTGCAGTCGGTCCTTCAGTTCCCGAACTTCGGCGAGCGCCTTTCTCAGAGACTCCTCGGCTTCCTTGCGCTCGGTGATATCGCGCACCATCGCCAGAATGCGATCGTTATCGCAACTCACCAGCGATGCCTCGTAAACTCGATCACCGGACGGCAGCGGAAGCACGTATTCGAACATCACTGGCCTGTCCGAATGCAACGCCTTCTCGAAGTTGCGAGCAAAGTCTGTAGCCAATGGTTCCGGCAAAACCTCTCGCATCTTCTTACCAAGGAATTGCTCCGGCGGCACAAACAAGAACTTGGGGTCGGGCGTGTGGTAGTCCAAGTAAGTGCCGTTGCGATCGAGGAGAAACATCAGATCCGGTATCGCACTGAGAATGGCACGATTGCGTTCTTCGCTCGCATGTAACAACGCTTCGCGCCGCTGCAACTCAGCACGAGAATGCGCCTCTTCCAATTCCCACGGCAGTTGGTAGAGATAACCAGGACTCTTGACCAGGTAACTCGAAGCCCCACGGTTGATACCCTGTCGAGCCAGTCCCTCTTCGCCCGCTCGACAGAGCAGGACCACCGGCACATCGTGCTTGTAGTCCATACGCAGCGCCTGGAGTAAACCCAAGGTGTTCAATTCGCCCAGGTGAAGATCCATCAGGAGGACGTCACAACGTGGACCAGCACCGGACAGCAACGTCTGAATCGCAGTAAAACCGTTAGCAGTAGCGCTAAGGTGAATGTGATCGGCGTGGACCGCCAGGTGCCGGCGCGCTTCTTCGATATTGAACGACTCGTCTCCTGCATATAACACCTCGAGCGGATGAGCGCGGCGAACAGCGTCGGCCCGGTAATGATTGAGAGCGCTCTCGAGAGTGGTTGGCAGGCGATCGAGGTAGTCTTTGTGCTTAACGACGTAGTCGTCCGCTCGTGCCTTCAGAGCAGCGACGGCGGTTTCTTCATCGCCCATCCCCGTCACGACGACCACGGCGACCGGAATCCTGTTTTCACGAATGTGACGAAGCAGCGAGAGACCATCGCCATCGCGCAAGTGCATGTCCGTGAGCACGACGTCCAGAGACTCGGTCTCGAGACGGCTCAGCCGCGAAAGCGCGTCGTTGATAGAAGAGAGGGTTTCGACTGTAACGTGCGGCGCAATCCTCGACAACATGCGCGTCGTGAGATCAGCATCGCGGACATCATCCTCAACGTAAAGAACTCGCATGATTTAAGCGGGCGTGGTGTTTAGCGCACACCAGTAAACCTCGATCTTCGACGCAACCTCCATGAATTTATTGAACTCCACCGGCTTCACGATGTATGAATTGCACCCGAGTCGATACGCTTCCTGAATGTCCTGATCCTCTGCGGACGTCGTCAGAATGATGACGGGAATATGCGCGAACTTCGAATGACGTTTCAGCCGGCGCAATACTTCAAGCCCGCTGACTTTTGGCAACCTGAGATCCAGCAGGATAAAAACCGGCAGTGGTTCGCCTTCTTCCCATCGGTCGATGTAGCCGAGCGCTTCTTCACCATCGCGGGCCACTTGAATCGGATTTAGCAAGCGCTGCTTCTTAAAAGCGCGCTTAGTTAGATCGAGATCCGTCGCGCGATCTTCAACCAGCAGGATTGGACTAACGTTGTCATTCATTTCCCCAACCTCGCTCGAGTTCATTTCGGAATCTCCAGATAGAAAGTGGCGCCCGTACCGGGTGCGCTTTCGGCCCACGCACGTCCGCCCATTCGTTCCATCGCTTTGCGGACAATCGCCAGACCGATGCCCGTGCCCGGATATTCTTCTGGCGGATTCAAGCGCTGAAAAATATCGAAGACACGATCGTGATACTTCAAGTCAAAGCCGATGCCGTTGTCGCGGACCCAGAGAAGACAGTTGCTCGTCGTTTCCTTAGCGCCGATCTCGATGCGCGGCCGCGCCACGTTGCGGGTGAATTTGACGGCATTGTCTACATAGTTTTTGAGTGCCTGAGTAAGACCATTGGAATCTGCCAGAACCGTGCCGCCGTTGACCTCCAGCACGAAATCGATTGCGCGTTCATTCTCTTCCCGTTTCGTCTGTTCAACGACCCGGGTGATCAGCGGCTTCAGCTCAAGCCGATCGGGCTTGAAGTCGCGGCGTTCGAGACGCGAATAAGCGAGCAGATCGTCGATGAGCTGGCTCATCTCCTGCGTTGACGATTGAATCGTGTCGAGGAAGGTGCGCCCTTCGTCGTTGAGAACATCGGCGTGTTCTTCAAGCAAGAGACGGCTGTAACCGTCGATGCCGCGCAAGGGAGCTTTCAGATCGTGGGCCACGGAATAAGCAAACGCTTCCAATTCGCGGCTCTTTGCGTCGAGGGCGGCCGTGCGCGATGCGATGCGTTGTTCCAGTTCCAGGTTGAGCTGAGCCAGCTCTTCTTTGGCGCGCCGGCGACGCTTCCGTTCGATCAGGAGTACGAGGATGAATGAGGTTTGGAGTCCGATTAGCCCAACCAGAGCAACGATGCGCCACTTGTATTGCTGCCAGATGGTGAACTCCCGAAAACGGACATCACTTCCCGCCGGAAGACTCTGCTCACTGATTCCCCAACGCTGAAGTTGGCGCCAGTTGAACATCCACACGGCCGGCGCATTCTCTACGGGAATGTCCTGCGCTCTCTTGCCGTTCAGGATCTGGACCACCATCTCTCCGAGTCTGGTCCCGTTCACTTCCGAACTAACCACATAACCGCCGACGATTCCATGGGCGACATTTACGCTACCCATCCCGTAGATCGGCGCCGACGATGTGGGTGCGAAAGAAGCCAGGGTTTGCCATGTTTCGAGGAGTCGCCCTTGATCGTCGAGCGACTGCTGCCACACGTAAAGGACGACAGAGTTTTGCGGCAGGTGTTTCGTCGTCTCGACTAACTGGTTCACACTGAGGTCGGTGAGATAGGTGATTGCTACCCTCTGTTCGAAGTCCCTGAGTTCGCCACGTGCAATCGTCTCGAAACGCTTATCACGTTCAGGAGTGCCGCTGATCACAAACAGTTGTTTTGCATCAGGGTGTAAGTTCAGCGCCAGCTCGACCGTCTCTCGATGCGTGTTCGCGGGAACGATCCCGGTGGCTCCCGGACCGGCGCCAAGTTGTTCAGGCGTGCGCCGTTTGATGGCGGCGAATACAACGGGAGTATTTGGGAAAAAGTCTTTACGGTATTTGAAGATAAAATCCGTCGGAGGGTCAGCCACCGGAACGATGACGTCTAAAGGCACACCTGCATACTTTCGACGGAGGTAATCAAACAGCGCCTCCGCTTGCGCGTCTCCCGGAAACCGGTTGGATTCGAGGTACTCAGGATAATACTGAATGTCTTCAGACTGTGATTTCAGCACCTCCTGGAATGCCTTATCGAAGAGCACATTGCCGGGAAAGTCTTTGTTATACCAATAGAGAACGAGGACTCGCTTTGGTTGAGGCTGAGCAAGCGCAATTAGAGGGGCAGACAAAACCAGCAGCAAAACTGCCGTCGGGGAAAGTCTGGTACTACTACAAAACCTTGGAAACCCTTTGCTCTTCATCGGGGAGAACTCACATGATCAACTTCAAAGCAAACTGGATCTGACGCGACGAGCCAGACTCTCCAGTGGGGAATCGGGTGTTAACGATGCGGCCGAACGCCTCGCTGCCGACAAGATTGCCCGGTTGGCCAAAGTTCGGATGGTTGAACAGATCAAAAAACTCCGCCCGAAATTGACAGCGCAATCTATCGCCCAATTTTGTGTTTTTTATGATGGAAAAATCAGTGTTATGGAAAGAGGGGCCGATGATGACATTTCGACCGAGATTGCCGAAGTCCGCGACCGGCATGAAGACGGAAGTGTCAAACCAGCGTTCGACGTTTCCGAATACCTCTATGTCGTCGGTGACGTTTGGCCGCAGCGTGCCGGGAATGCCGGTGACGGTGCTGTTGGCAGTAACGATATTGACCGGGTTCCCGCTTTGCGACTGCACAATTGCAGCCAGTTGCCATCCTTCAACCAACTGACTCCCGCGAAACGGCAATTCAAATAACGAAGTGACAACGACGCGGTGGCGCGCGTCGAAATCAGATATGCCACGACTACCATTCAAGTCGTAACTGTTTTGCACAACCACGCCTTGTGAGGAGAGCGAGTTGTAATCAAGCGACTTGGACCACGTGTACACAGCATTGAATTGCAAGCCGCGCGAGAGTCGTTGATTAGCTGAGACCCAGAGTGCGTTGTAGCTTGAATTACCGGTGCTCTCAACCTGCGTGATGTTGCCGAGCGGCGTGCCGGGCAGGATTGAACTCGACTGTGAAAGAGCGCTAAACGGCCGCACACCGTTGACCGGTTGATTGATGTTGCGGCGGGTGATGAGGTGCGTTCCTTTGGATCCGAAGTATCCGAGGCTCAGCGCCAGGCGTGGGCTCAGCTCGCGCTGAACGTTCAAGTTCCACGACTGGAGATAAGCGTTACGGAAATCGTGATCGACGGTCTGGGGAGCAAGTCCGACCTCTCGCGCGAGGTTGAGAGCATTGTCGAACCTGATCGGCCCAGAGAAAGTGAGGGGTACGGCGAGCGGCGGATTAGCGGCGAGAGCTGTTACTACACTCGTCATCGGTTGATCGACCTGAACGGAATAGGCGCCACGCACTGACGTCTTGCCGGTCTTAAACGGATCCCATGCAAAGCCAACGCGCGGCTGGAAGTTTTTGTTGTTCTGACGATAAACGTCGTCGATATCGACACCGGCCCTAAGCAACGAAACGCTTTGTGCATCAAAAACTATAAAGCGGTCGAAGCGTTCGGTTGGAGACATGTTCCAGTCGTAACGCAGGCCCAGCTCGAGAGTGAGGTTGGGTCTTAGTTTGTAGTTGTCCTGCGCGAAGAATCCAAGCGCACCCTGCGTGATACTGCTGGTTTGGTTGCCGAGGATTATGCTGAAAGAGTTGGCGTTACCGGTAAGAAAGGCGGCGACATTTGGAAAACTGAACGAGCCTGGGCCATTCCTGTAGTTGTTGTTCAGGAATTGGCGAAACTCGCCGCCAAATTTAAGAGAATGTTTGCCGGCGAGATAATTAAGAGTATCCGCGACGACGAAGGTCGTGTCTCCGCGCCCTGCCGGAAAATTCCCTGGGCCACCAAAGTTGAGCGCGCCGCCGGCGATGTTGATCTGCGGCAATCCGACGGGTTCAGTTCGTCCACTGTTGATGCCGAAATCCACTGCACTCAGCGGCGCATTGTTGGTATTGCCACCATGTTGCCGATTGAAGCCGAAACGAACTTCGTTGACGAGCACCGGGTTGAAAGTATGCGTTTCATTTAAGGTGAAGAGCTGGCGCCGGATGTAGAAGACGTGCCCGAATCCGGGAATCGTATTGCCAAACCGGTTGGGCTCGACGATGTTGACACGCTGAAGTGCGTAGTAGCCGTGCAAGCGATCGTTTGCAGTGAGGTTGGCACTGATGTCGATATTGAACTGATCGACGCTTACCGGAGCCGTGGCCGATCCGACGAAACGAGACGTACCGGATGAGTCAACGAAGTTCGCGCGCGGGATGAGAGCGATAAGACTTGCGATCACCGGGTCGGCAGCCGACGTGCGTTCTGCATCACTGAGAACGATGCTGTTCAGATCCACCTGCTGACGCTGTCGCAAGCCTTCGTATGAAAAGAAAAAGAAGACCTTGTTTTTGATGATTGGTCCACCGACGTGCCCGCCAAACTGATTGCGTTTGAACGGCGGCGGCTGAGAAGACGTGAACGTAAAGAAGTTGCGGGCGTCGAGCGCGTCGTTGCGAAAGAACTCAAAAAGCTCCCAATGAAATTCGTTACCACCGGTGCGGGTTGCGATGTTTACGATCGCGCCCGAGTTCTGCCCGCTCTCCGCGCTCAACGTTGAATTATCAACTTTGAATTCCTCGATGGTATTGATCGAAGGCTGGAACGTGATCGAACTGAAGACCATGTTGTTCAACGTGATGCCGTTGACGACGAAGTTCACGGCCTCTTCGCGGTTACCAGCGGTATTAGTCGCAAGTGCGCCCACGCCACGACTGGGAACCACTGAGAAACCTGACTGGGCGGCGGTCACCGAACCCGGCACAAGCAAATTCAGGTCGAGAAAGTAACGCCCGTTAAGCGGGAGTTCCTGGACCATCCGCTGATCGACGACGTGTCCTACCGAAGTAGTTGACAACTCGATCAGGCTGTTGGCCGAAGTAACCGTCACCTTCTCCGAGACGTCACCGACCTGCAGTTGAAAATTCTGCGTGAGCCGGCGGCCAACCTCGACGCGGAGTTGCTCGATTACTTGCAACTTGAATCCTTTTGCTTCCACTTCAAGTCGATAGTCGCCAACGGGCAATCCGACAAACTGATAGCGTCCGTCCGTGTCGGTCTCAACTGTACGTAGCACGCCGATGGCCTCGCCGATGGCTCGGATCTGTGCGGCCGGGACAACATCTCCGCGTGTATCGACTACTTGTCCTTCGATAGAGGCGGTTGATTGAGCACGAAGCAAGGCCGGTTGGACCAGGGCCAGTCCAGCGACAACGATAGAGAATAGAAAGCGACGTCGGAACCGGAGAGAGTTCATAATCGAGCCTTCGCTTTTGTGCGCGCAGCGTCTCAGTTAATGGGAGGCTTAACTCAGATTGTTAGCGGGTATAGTCATCTGTTTGACCCGTCGAAACAATCCGTATAATTACTAGTAACGGCTACAGTAAATTACTGAGTCAGACCTACAGTGGGTACAGGAAATCACTGAGCCATGCGAGGCTTTGCCCAAAAAGTCGTCGATAGCCCTTTAGCCTGCGTAGCAGGCGAAAGCATAAAGCCTGGGGCGCAAGCCCCAGGATCGCTCAACCAGAACGTAACAGCCCGTGAAAACGGGCGACAGCGCAACGATTTGTGCAGCTTTCACCCGCTGCGCGGGCTCCGATCCTTATTTAATCTTCTTTCCTGGGGCTCACGCCCCAGGCTTTACGCACACGCCTGCTTCGCAGGCTAAACCTGACTTTGTGCAAAGCCGCCATGGTCAGGAGTTCCCTGGCGTTAGACTTTCTTTAGGCGCCTCAGCCACCACCCTTTTCCTTCTGAAAAGTTGCACCACGCGATTCACCAAACCGCGAACGATCAGGTAAGGCAGGATCGCCAGCACCACGGCGACTACCAGCGCCTCCAGAGGATAAAACCAGCGGACCATGATTATCTGGTAGATGAGATCGATCGCAATCGCCATCACAAAGATCCGCAGAATGTCTTTCCATCCCTCCTTTACCAAACTCACTCGCGATTCCCGGTTATAGATGACGGACCAGAAATACGGCGGACGCCCTGCCCGCACGTCTCTCAACCCGGCGCCGAAAGCAATGATGGCTGCGAAGAGCGGCTGAAATATCAAACGGAAAGTCATCGGTCCGCCGACGCGCGTGACCAGGTTGCTGCAAAATCGGATGATGATGTCGCGCATCTTTTCTATGCCTTCTGTGCCTTTTTGCGGCTCATCGGACCATCGTGGCCGCTTTCGGCTCGAAACTCTCCATCTCATGAGCCTGCCAACTCGTTTTCAGATTTAGTTGTCGCGCGGCGGTGGCGGCCACACGCGCAAGTATTCCCGCGTACGTCGGAAACGAGAGTGGGATATGAGCCAGATGGTCCACGCGCATGCCGCCGGCAATTGCGATCGCGGCGACCTGCGTGATCTCTACAGCGCGCTCGCCCACCACGTGGCAGCCGAGAATCTTGTAGCTGGCGCGGTCCACAATCAGCTTGCAGAAACCGAAAGTTCGCCCGTCGATGATTGTTCGGGTCGTCGAATCGAACGTTACCTTTGCAACGATGACCGCGTGTGACTTAACTGCTTCATCTTCGGTTAGGCCGACTTGTGCGTACTCAGGATCGGTAAAGCTCCCGATCGGACTCGCCTTACTGCTCAACTTCATGATCCGGCCCCGCACGGCGTTAGTGGCCGCTATAAAACCGTCTCGCAACGCTTGCGGTACCAGCATCAGGCGGCCAGTGATGTCGCCGGCGGCAAAAACGTTTGCAGCGGATGTTTGCAGATAATCGTCAACGCCGATGAACCCGCGCGAGTTGTTAATTACTCCGGCAGCTTCGAGATTCAATCCAAAGGTATTCGCAACCCAGCCGGTTGCGACAACCACCAGCGAAGCCTCGGCCGTCTGTCGCTTGCCGTCACTGTTGAAGAGCATGCGCACGCCGCCCGGCGCCTTTTCGAAGCGCTCGATGGCGCCGAAGCTCTCTCTGACGACTATCCCTGAGTCTCGAAAAGCCTCTGCCACCGCGGCGGATACTTCGTGGTCCTCAGTTGGGAGAATCCGGCGGCCAGACTGGAAGAGTTGAACCTTCGAACCAAAAGCGTTGAAGATCGAAGCCACTTGCACACCGGTCGCGCCGCCGCCAATCACCAGCATCGACTCGGGGACGGAGGTCAAGCTCCATGCATCGCTGTGTGTGACTGTTAACTCAGCGCCCGGCACCGAGAGCTTTCGACTCACACCACCGGTGCAGATGATTATTTTCTTTGCCTCGAGCTTGAGGCCGTTGTCAGTTTCGATGGTGTTGGGATCCACGAACCGAGCGTTGCCCGCGTCCTCATGAACGACGACACCGGCCGTATCGATTTGACTACGAAGCGCAGACTTCGCGCGTACCTCTTTAACGACTTCGCTCACCCGCGCGAGCAGGGCCGGAAAATCCAGCGACAGATGGCTCACCCTGATGCCGTATTTCCCCAGTTGTCTTGCTTCGCGGATGAGCCGGGCAGCATGGGCCAGTGTCCGGACGGGAACGGGTCCATCATTGGCCGCCATGCCGCCAAACTGATCGCGCGTGACCAGCGCGGTTGAAGCGCCGAGATCCGCAGCACGAAGCGCCGCCAGCACGCCAGCAGGTCCAGCACCAATTACGAGAACATCAAGCATTGGCGTGTACCTCGAGCTAAGTTTTTAGTTCGGAGAGCCAGCGCAGTGCGCGCAGGCCCGGCATGAAGGCGTATTCGCCCCCGCGAGTGATGACAAATTGCGAGAGGTTGCGCAGCCGCTTCGGTATCGGACGATGCGGTATCGAAAAAACTCCGTTGCCGTTATTTGGACCAGCGACCGGATCTTTGACGTCACCCAGTCCGAGAAACTCGCCGCCATTGATCCACTCTGACTGCACGAACTCAAATTGTCTTCCCAGATGTGCGCCGACAAACGCGAACATGAGCCCACGATCCTGGCCGTCGTCGTCGAGTACTCCTTCCGGTAAAGATGGCCCATAAGCAGTACCGCGCCGGATCATGCGGTGCAGACGAGTGACGCCCGCTACTGACGCATCTCGTGGATTGGTTCGCCGGATGTGCGAGCCGAGCGGAGTCTTGAATCCCAGCTCATCGTCGTTCTTGTACAGAAAGTCGTTATTGCGACCCGGATCGACTCCGATTGCAGGATCGTCGTGGAACGGACAATGAGCTAGCGGCGCGCCGCTGCGCCATCGGCCCATCATCTTGGCAGCCATCAGTTCTTCCTGATCGGCTGAACTCGAGTTGGCCCTTAGATACTGTCGAAAGGCGGCCACTCGTTGATGTAGTTTTCTGAAGGCGACGTAAGTTCCGTTGCGGCCGAGAACCTCCGGTTGCGGCAGCGCCGGTCTGTGACTCATTTCATCCGGATACCCGAGGACGAATTCTCCTGCTTTGAGCGGAGTCTCTGCGGGATTCGTGCCCGGGATCCCGCTTCCTTCAATTGCGGGATGACTGATTCCATCCTTGAATCCGAACGGTTCTCTTTCGGTCTCCAGCGAGTAACAGTCCTGCCGCCAAATCGCTGTCACTCCATTCAGCGCTTCATACGCCTCACGCGCGCGCGACAAGACAGCTTCCAGACGCTCTGCGTCAGGCGCCACCAGCGTAAACACAACGTGAACGTCAGGACTGCCGAGCGGTTCCTCCCAGTTTCCGGGACTGTTGACGCCGGTGTCGCCGAGTGCCGTGGCACGAGCGGCCATCCCCTGTTGAAACTCCCAACAGAAACTGTCGAGTGATTCAGCGGGCACGCCGAGCGCCTTGAGACCCTCGAAAGTAAGTGAGACGCTGGCCCAGGCGTCGCCGGCTGGACTAAAGCCATGAGCAGCCGAGGCGACTATGTTCGCGGCCCGCCTCATCATTTCTCTGCCGGCTTGTTTGTCGTCAATACGAAACAGGATGTAGGTGGCAGCGTAAGGCGTGGGACGAGGTCTGAGCACACCGCTCTGAATATCGTCGAGCTCGAGCGGCACGCTGGGGCCTTCTGTTGTTGCTACTAAACTACTCACGTGCTAGTTGCCTCATCTTGCTGCAAGGTTTCTCCAGAAGTTCCGCAGACTCTCATCCGCGCCAAACAACGTGCTGAAGATCGTTGAATCGGCGAAAAGAACGTCGCCCGCTATCTCACCCTTCGGAGGCATCCACAGGAACATGTTGAACTCGGTGTTTCCCTGTTCGATAAACGGATGCGGCTTTGAAGTGTCGATCGGCTGTCGCGCGAGAACGTGAACGGAGTTGTCATCCGTCGTCACCGCATAGTGCGGCAGGTGCATGTGGAAATTGAATGTAGTGACGCCGTTGAGCCAGCCTTTGGTGTCGAGGTCCCTGGCAATCGTCAGCGGCGCGAGTTTTCTGGTTTCCGGATCGCGCCTCGGGCGAAGACCGTAACGGTTTTGCACCGGGATGCCGAGTTCCCGCATGATCGAGCGCGTGTACTTGCCGAAACGTTGCTGTCGCGGAACCAAAGAATCGCCGTGATGGTGATACTCGAGATTGCGGACGTTGGGATCGTCTGAGAAACCAACTTCGTGATGTGGACCAAGGATCAGGCACGTGCCTTCACGCTTGAGAAAGTTTTTGAGTGCTTCGATCTCTTCGACCGCGGCCTCCTGGTCAGTGATCATGTGGTCCAGGCCGAAGATGAGCAGCGTGTCAGTGTCGCCCAGCACTCGCTCGTCGAGGGGAAGTTTGAATCCTGCTTGATCGATACGTTGAAACACCGGCACGGGATGAGTTGTCGTTTCACCGACAAACTCCTGAAAAGGCGCGAAGGCCCAGAAGAACAGTTCCAGCGATCCCGCAATACCCTGCTGGAACCGCATCGGATCTGACCATTCCGGGCCTTCATAAGCGGGCCACAAAGCTCTCCGAACCTCAGCCATCGTGGAAAAGCGGTTGTCCAGCTCGGCAGGATTGCGGCCAGCCTCTCCCGGATAACTCCACGAGATGTAAATGCTCAACCTACGCCGGCCCGGAGTGTACTTCCGCGGCACATGGTTCTGGTTGTATGTTCGAGCATGTTTGGCGCCCATTATTTTCCTCCGCCCCTCAGCAGCTATTGCATCTGATCGAGCATTTCCGACAAAGCCGCTTTGACCTTGAGGGCCTTCTTAATCTCTTCGGCGGAGACGTACGGGTATTCACCGTACTCGATAAAACTGTTGCACTGGTGTTCCCGGACAAACTTGATGAACGCCGCCGGGTTTGTTTTCCAGTCTTCCGGAAATCCTTCGAGGTTTTCAAAGACTGTGTTGACACCCGACTTGGCGAATAACGCGACCGCATCTTCGGTGTACTTGTCGAAATCAGTATCGAAGATTCCCTGGTACATGAAGCGCGTGTCGTCGTCGAAAAGTACCCAGCGGAGATAGTGAAGCTTGAGTGGTGCGAGCAGGTATGGGTCCGACTCCAACGCTTTCGCCAAACCGTATCCGTAATTGCGCACTATCTCCGCCCGGCCCGGCTTGATCTTCGCGATGATCGTGAAGCCATAACAAGCCGGTGACTTGGGAAGAATGGGACCATATTTTCCTTGTTCGAGCTGATCGGTCTCTTTCGGTATTACAGCTGCCTGTGGTGTTTCCCAAACTTGGGGTCTCATTCTCGTCTCCTTCTTGATTCTGGTTCCTACTCGACTTTTCCGGCGATGCCCTTGTTGATCATCAAGCGGATCTCAACTCGACGATTCTTGGCGCGTCCGGCTTTGGTCGTGTTCTCCGCTACCGGTTCCAGTTGGCCATAACCGAAAGGTTGGACCAGACGGTGCAGCGGCATCTTGTATTTGCTGACGATGTAGTAGATGACCGCGTTGGCACGGCGCTCACTGAGATCGCGATTACGCTCGGTGTTGCCGGTCGTATCGGCATAGCCGATCACCGCCATGACCCATCCCTTTGTGTCCTGCGTTTTTACCCACGCGGCGGCGTTGTCGATCTCGGCTTTAGCTTTTGGTCCCAGTTTGGCGCTGCCGCTTACGAAATTAACCGTGATGGTCTTGATCGGATCGAAATCATCGAGACCGTTGATCCGGTTGTTTGCGTGATCGGCCGTCGCTTGTGCTTTTTCAGCAGCCGCTTGTGCCTTTTCTGCGCTTTCCTTGGCTGAGACCGCTACGGCTTCAGTTTCTGCGAGTTGACCCGCGAGGCGTTCCTGTTCTGCTTGCTGCTGCTTCAGCTTGTCACGCATTTCACTCTCTACCGGATCAAGAGTGGACTGGAGTGCCTGCGCTGTTCTTAGATCCTGTTCATCAAAGCGGATTCTTTGCGCTACCAGTTGGCCTTCGGAATTGCCGACGCCGTCGACTTCCAAACGCAGTCCTCGCAGAACGTAGCTCGCGCCATACTCTTTCGAACCGCGGAACGCCCCTCGTTTGTGGCTTTTGACTTCGGTGCTTCCTGTCATAAGCACCACTGTTTGCGGGCCACCCGTTGTTTGACCCATGGTGAAGGTATCCGGGTCGCGTTTGGTCACAATCCCTCTGAACTTCTTTACTTCCTGCCCATCTGGAATTGAATTGATGGTTGCTTGTGCCTGAACGGTCGCCCACCCTGCCAGAACGAGAATGAAGGCGACACTCGAAAGCGTTAACTTGGTCTTCATCGGTTAGCTCCTCTTTGTTTTTGGTCAAATTAACGAGTCAGCCACCTACTCCTAGAGCCGCCTAATCGTTTGGCAAGGCATGTATCTAAGGTTGCACACACAACCAAAGGCCTGGCTCGTTTTCGCCTTCGATTGTTAGCCACCGCAAGCTGCTTTAACACTGTCAATTCTGACAGTACTGGCCGTAAATGGGATTGAGTACGCTGCGAACAGTTCAAGCCATGAGAGTCAAAGTCATCAAACGCGAAGAACGAGAGTCACGTGAAGTCGAAACCCTCACGTCGAGGCCGAAGAGTGAGAGCCAGGTGCGACAGGAGATCGTCAAGGCGGTGGCTTCCTGGATGGAGGACTTCCGTGC
>JBIOVO010000071.1:0-3029 GCA_044867735.1 Pyrinomonadaceae bacterium
TGGCCCTCTGTGGCCACCCGTCTTGGATTAAAACGCGCCCTGAAATTCGATCAATTGACTCGCTCCCTTCCCGCCGTCTGTGCACATCCGGCAGATAAAGGTCCCCGGGCCAACCGGATTTCCCTGATCGTCTCTGCCGTCCCAAATGATCGTCCGCCTGCCGCCTGTCTGTACTTTCTCGCTAACGAGTGTGCGCACATGGAATGCGAACTTGTTCCACAGTCCAACGAAGACGTTCTCGGCACTTTCCGGCAATGTGTAACTGATCTGGACCGTGCCATCGTCGCTCGTTACCTGCGACAACTCGAATCCGTGACCTGACTCGCCTACTCTCGCCATTGAAACCTGCGTTGAGTTGGCCGGCTCAAAACGTTCCATCGGCGCGGCCAAACCGAGAGTGCGCGCAGCAAACGCTGCCTTCTTACCGCCGATGTTCAGATTAAACACCTGCTGGCCCGAACAATATCCCGTTACCACATTTCCGGCGATGTCCTTCACAAAGCGATAGCGATTGATTCGATATCGCGGATCGCTATTCTTTGTAATGTCCGGATTCGGCAAATGATTCTGCGCAATCCACGTTTCGCCGCCATCTTCGGTATAGCTGTTCTCAAGACCACCGACAGCCGCGCTGAGGTCCTCAAAGCCCCATCCGCCGACCCATCCCTGACGCTCGTTGATAAAACCGATCCCTTCAAGATCGTTGTTGATCGCGGGCGACGCTGGATCCTGATCCTTGGCGACGTGCTTCTTCACCCATGAGTCGCCGCCATCCTTCGTCACCAGGATCGACGCATTGCGAAAGTTCTCGAGCGCGATGAAGCCGTGAGTCTCATTGAGGAACTGAATCTTCCAGCCCCACTCGCCACACTCAAAGTCGTTGATGTTTGCCGTAGTGTTAACCCACGATTTTCCACCGTCACGAGTGCGAAGTATTACGGGCCTTACCTGGCCATAACGGCTCAGCCGCGGTGGCGGATACGCTTTCTCATCAACCGTGCAGTTCTCGTCGATCAGTCCACCGACAACAAAACCATTCTCCTCATCGAAGAAGTAGATGTCGATCAGATTCGAGGCGTACTTCCTCATGTCGATCAGTTCCCAGCTCGCGCCGTTGTCTACCGTCTTGATGATGGCTGGACCGGGAAGGCCGGGATCGTTTGTTCCGGAACCGTAAGCAACGCGCTCGTTGACCGCGTGAAAACCACAGATGCCTGCGGGCGAACCTTCGGGGAGGTTCTCGACTGGTTTCCACGTCTCGCCGCCGTCTGTGGTCTGGTGTAAGAGAATTCCGATGAACTGGCTTGGCGACGTGATCGAGCTAACGTCTCCGATACCTGTAACTGCTCCGAACCATCCGATCTTTCGGTTAGCCCAGGACATGCAGCGCAGATAAGGAAAGCCGGGAAGATTGGGCGCGAGAAAGAATTTCGGCGTCCAATTGGCGCCGCCATCTTCTGTCTTACAAACATATCCACTGCTGTTGACCAGCCATCCGGTCAGTGAGTCAAAGAACCAGATGTCGTCAGTTCTGGAATTTGCGACTGGAGAATTTTGTAGTAATTGCCATTGATAATTGGTAGCGGGTGCGGGTGCTAGAGTTGCTGTTGACATGAGTAAAAGCTCCTTCGAGTGAGTAGACCTGAGGTTCAATTGTTGAAACTACGCGCGAGCATTGCACGAGGATGGCTCACCGCGTAACGCTGGTTAGGATTCGGAGGCGGTTGTTTCCAACCGCTGTTGACTTCATCAAACGGATAGATCGGAATCTTCAATTCGCTGGCGATCCACGGCAGCATCCAATCGAAACTCGCCAGGCCGCAGCGATTCGCGCGGTGCGCCATGCGCACGAAATATGGCGACTCGCTAATGAATTTTGCCGGCTCTCGCAAACGGTCGTCGCGCAACATTCCCGATTGCATGATCTGCTCGGCGGCGGCTCGCGTTATCCCCATGCAGCCGCCCTGAATCGAAGGATGCTCTTCCCCTCCCTGCGGCGTTCCAAACAAGCCGTCACGTTCCGGCAGGTAACGGAATCGCCGGTGGATCACGGTGTCAGGATCGATCTTCAGCAGGTATCGAGTTGGCTTTTCGAAAAAGAGTTCGAACATGCGCTCGATGACCGCGCCACCATTCTCGATGCCGAATAATCGCAACTCTGCGCGAAAGTCGACGTTGTGGTCTTTGGCGAGGATCGGAAAGCGAGGATCTGGATCCCCATCGGATCGTAATATCACGCGACTTGCCGAATAATGCTTCCGCAGGTCGTCCAGACACTCTGCGGTCGCTCCGTAGTCTTTGTAAGTCAATGCGAAAAACGTGAGATCCTCATCGCAGTAGTTGCTCAATACATCAGCGTTATTGACATGGTGCCGACCAGGCCGAACTCGGTGGCAGGCGGTCAGATATCGAACTCTTCGAACTGAATCCATCCGCGGTTTGACTATTTCGTTTCCTTAGGACGCTGAGGAGCAACGCCAGACGGCAACAAATCAGAGACGATGTGACTCACTGTGAGCGGCTCCTGAGGGTTGTAGACATGGCAGCCAAAGCAGTTGAAACCATTCGAAGGCCCCTGAACGAACGTTTCCATAGTGGTGTTGGCTGATTCCAGCGAGCCGCGTTGCGCGTCAGCTACCCCGGAACCGACGCCCCCGTTTGTCCACATGCCCGAAATAAGCTGGTAGTTCTTCCAGACGGCCATAGAGCCGCTGGACGGCAGCAACGTTGCAATCTGGGTGTTCAATGTGTCGATGTTGAACCGGTTGGTGTCGTTATTGTTGCCGTTGGTCGTGGAGCCCGGGTCAGTGCCATCCCTGTAGACACGACACACCTGGGTTGGTGGTCCGGTTAGACCGGGCGTCCCTGTTGCAGGGGTGTTGAAGTTGCACTGCGGGCACCCGTTGAAGCCGTTTTGTTGGAGGCAGGTTGCACAATCCTTGCTCAGAAACGACCAACCGGCGGCGGGTGGGTTCTGCGGGTTGGTGCAATCAGGAGCGTTGTTGACGTGCTCGAAAGTGGCCCAGACG
>JBIOVO010000072.1:0-13436 GCA_044867735.1 Pyrinomonadaceae bacterium
GTCGTTAGCGGTGATCAAATAGGTGCCGGCTGTGAGCTTTAGACGCTGCTTCCAATCTCTTTGTCTACCATGGGCCACAGTGGTAGCTATTCGCTCTTTCCCTTCCCGGTCAATCCGAAAATTGACACCTTTGAGACCCGTGCGATTGCCGATGATGAAAACGTAGTCGCCCGGCTCGAGGAGCATATCGCTATTCTCGAATCCCTGCGGCAGGAGAGCCAGCAAAACGAGTTTGACTTCGGGACCGGCCTCGTCTGACTGCCCGAGGTTCGAAGGCAGAGCGACTGGAGGAATTGCATTGATGGAGACGTTTTCGAGGATTGGACTACGTCCCGCAAGATTCGAAGCGGTGGCAGCCGCGACCAGCAAGAGAACGGTGGCCAGAATGAGTAAGAGTTTCATGGTGTTGTAAGGATCTCGGGTTATTTCAACTTACGTGAGACTTGCGAGGACCCAGCGCGAAGTTGTGTTGTCAAAAACGGGGGATTAGCGTTGCAAAGAAGTCGTGCTGAATCCTAAGACTCGTCCAATGGTCTAGTCAAGAACAGGAAAGCACGGCCCATCTTCCGCAAGATTGAACAAGTAAACGAATCGAACACGTGCTCAAATTCTCTACGCCGAAATACACGGATGTGATCGCTAGCATGGCCACAACGGATTCTTCATCCAAGGCCCAAGTCGCTCCGTTGCGTTCGGACAAAGATTTCATGAGGAGGAAAAAATCTATGAAAGAGATCACACGGCGGCTTTACACAAAACCGGTCATGCTCGCCCTGGCGTTTCTTGTGGGAGTGGGTTTGGTGGTCGGCTTGCTCGTCACGACGAGAAGCGCGACGGCAACCACGATCATCAACGCGGGAGACGACAAATTCGAGACGACCGGCAATGGCGAGACCTATCACAACTTCGCGGCCTCTAAGATACCCGCGGACTTCTTCGGGCCCGGCTCTGCGGAATACAGCGGTGTCGTGCCCCTCGTCGGCGTGCCTCTGCCGGGCCAGGGCGATATCGACACGATCATCCACCGGAACCAGACCGTCACAGTGCCGGGTAGCACCACGCTCACGATGACTGCGCTTTCTCTAAAGAGCATCAACAATATCACCGTCACCTATCCCAACGGCACCGAGCAGTGGAGTGTCCGGGTGGGCCTGTCTGCCTTCAAGGCTTCGACAGGGTCGATGAATATTGGAGCCACGACGTTTGACTCGTCGCTGAAGGTCTGGCCGAAATTCACGTTCACGCGCATACCCGACGGCGCACAATTAGAACTCGACACCGGTGACCCCAACGGTCCTGGTCTGACGGCTGCCTCTGACGGCGCAGTCATTGGTGACGGCGGCGACTTCGAGCCTGTCCCTGCACCCACGATTGCTCCGTGTCCAGTCATCATCGGCGAGTTTGAAGGACAGGTTGGTGGTGGTTTTTCGTCCGCAACGGCCACTAGCTCCTGCGCACCGGTCACGCTGACCGCCAACAACGTACCGTGGCTACCATGCGGCTTTGGCGGGTTCTGCATTCCACGTCCTCTTACAGAGGCGGAACTCCTCGCGGCGCATAACGCTTCGCCACCGGGAACCAAGAAAAAGATACTCGCCGTAAAAGAACCAGTAGTACTCGGCGATTAATCTGATCCTTTGACTCCTCCCAAAGCCCTGAGCAACTGAAATCATCCGCGGTTTCCTATACGGAGCCGCGGATGATGATTTACACCCCAAACCCACAGTAATAGAATCTCGGATCCAATTATGACGGAGATAATCCAATCTTTTAGATCATCCGGTTCGAGATCGACTCTGCGCTGCGCGGCCGTCGCCTGGTTTCTGCTGCTGAGCGGCGCGGTGAATCCCGGAGAATCACACCAGGAAGGCGTAGTCCCTCTTCAGGAGCAGGCGAGCGCTAATCCTCTCACCGTTGGACAACCTGTCTCGCGCGAGATTCGGGGCGGCGAGCAGCACGCGTTTCAGGTAAAACTGAGCGCCGGACAGTACGCCCGCATAGCGCTGGATCAGAAGGGCATCGATGTGGTGTTGGCGTTGTCGGGAGTGGATGGCAAACCACTCTTCGATGTCGATAACAACCTGAGCGGCACGCGCGGAACGGAGGTGCTATCGCACGTAGCAGAAGTTAGCGGTATCTACCTGTTGCATGTGCGCTCGCTCGAGGAACAGGCATCGGCTGGACGATATGAGTTGCGGATCGAGGATTTGAGAACTGCCACCGAGGCGGATCGCAAACGCGTGGCCACCGAGCGTTCCTACTTCGTTGCAGCAAAGCTTCAAGGCGAAAGAACGGGCGAGTCGCGGCGCAAGGCGATCGTGCAGTACGGCGAAACGTTGCGTCTGATGCGGGAAGCGGGTGATCGGCGCGGAGAAGCCACGATCCTCACTAATATGGGCACGATCTACCACCTTCTTTCCGACCCACAGAAGGCGCTCGAGCACCTGGACCAGGCACTCACCATCTGGAGCGCCATTGGTGATCGTCATTTGGAAGCGGTCGCCCGCTTAATGCAAGGCAGGGTTTACCAGTCGATGGGCGAGCACCGGAAGGCGCTTGACTTATACAATCTCGCGGTTCCGGTAACGCACGCTGTCGGGGATCAGAGTGCGGAAGCAGGCGGGTTCACACAACTCGGCGGTGTTTACCGATCATTGGGCGAACCACAAAAGGCCCTCGATTATTACGAGCAGGCAATCCCTTTGTCGCGCTCTGTGGGTGACCGCCGGAACGAAGCGTTGCTGCTTCACAACATAGCTACGGTCTACAACCTTTTGGGTGATCCGCCGAAGGCGTTCAACTATTTCGACCAGGCGCTTTCGATAGCGCGGGCGATAAGGGATCGGCGCATCGAGGCCGCGACGCTCACCAACACGGGCCACGTCTACAACCTCATTGGCGAACCGAAAAAGGCGCTCGAACACCTCAACCAGGCGCTTCCGCTCGCGCGAGAGCTTGGCGACCCCAGGACAGAAGCCACAACGCTCACGAATACCGGAACTGCTTACAGTCTTTTGCGAGAGGAGCTCAAGGCTACCGAAGATCTGGAACGTGCGCTCCAACTGAGAATAGCTTCCAGTGATCGGCAGGGCGAAGCAATAACGCTCAATCAATTCGGACGCGCCTTTGACTTGTTTGGCGAGCCGCGGAAGGCGCTCGAATACTATGGCAAGGCTCTGCCGATCTGGCAGGCTGTCGGTGATCGCAACGGAGAGGCCGCCGCCCTTTTCGGAATGGCTCGTGCCGAATCTGAACTCGATAATCTTGCAGAGGCTAGTGTACGGACGCAGGCCGCGCTCGCGATTATCAACAATCTACGCACCAAAGTCGCCAGCCGCGATCTGCGCGCGTCGTACTTCGCCTCGGTACAAGACATATACAAACTGCACATCGATCTTCAGATGCGGCTTCATCGACGCCAACCCGCAGCGGGGTTTGACGTCGCCGCGCTGAAGACTAACGAGCAGGCGCGTGCACGAAGTTTGATCGACATGCTGGCGGAAGCAAGCGTTGACATACGTCATGGTGTTGATTCCGATCTGCTTGCGCGCGAGCTATCGTTGCAACAACTGCTCAACGCCGAAGCGGATCGACAGATGCGCATGTTCGGTGGAAAGCACAACGAGAAGTCTGCGATCGCGCTGCGGCGTAATATCGAAGATCTGTTGACGCAGCTTCTCGCGGTCGAGGCAGACTTGAAAGCCCATAGCCCGCGCTACGCGGCGCTGACGCAGCCCGCGCCTCTCGGTCTCGCGGAGATCCAAACCGCAGTGACTGACGACACAACGTTGCTGCTCGAGTACTCGCTCGGCGAAAAGCGTAGTTATCTCTGGGCAGTGACCGCGACTTCATTTTCAAGTTACGAACTACCGCCGCGCTCCGTGATCGACGCGGCCGCACGGCGCTGCTATGAGCTCTTAACGGCGCGCAATCAGTTCGTGAAGTTTGAGACCGCCGATGAGAAGCGGAAGAGAGTCCAGGAGGCGGATGCTGAGTACCCAAATGCGGCTGCGGCTTTGAGCAACATGCTACTTGGACCGGTCGCCGCACAGTTAGCGCGAAAGCGCCTGCTCGTTGTCCCGGACGGCGCGTTAGAGTATCTGCCGTTCGCCGCGCTTACGGTTCCTGGTCTATCGAGTTCGGCGACCTTCGTGCCGCTCATGGTTGAGCACGAAGTGACGAGCATTCCGTCGGCCTCAACACTCGCAGTCCTCAGGCAGGAACTTCACGGGCGGACGCCGGCTGAGAAAGTCGTAGCCGTGTTCGCGGACCCGGTGTTCGAGAATACTGATGAAAGGGTCACTGGAGACTCGAGTGCCGGCGCCGGTGGACACCACAGAACGTCCGCTGCGAGTGCCGCAAAGACGATGATCGCAGCGGACGCGAAGGAATCGTCGGACGGCGTTCAGGCCTGGCCGCGGCTTCCTTACACGCGACAAGAAGCGGAAGCGATCCTGGCACTCGCCCCTTCAAGCGGTCGAAAAGCTGCGCTCGGATTTGAAGCGAACCGCGCGACGGCGATGAGCGACGACATGATCAAGTATCGCATCATCCATTTTGCCACCCACAGCGTCCTTAACAGCACACATCCGGAGCTCTCGAGCATCGCGCTCTCGATGTTAGATCGACAGGGAAAGCCGCAGAATGGTTTCTTGCGCGCCCATGAGGTTTTCAACTTGAGGTTGGGCGCTGAGTTGGTGGTGTTGAGCGGTTGTCGCACGGGGCTCGGCAAGGAAGTGAAGGGCGAGGGACTCTACGGTATGACGCGTGGCTTCATGTATGCCGGATCAAAGCGCGTGCTGGTGAGTCTGTGGGATGTTCAGGACCAGGCCACGGCCCGGTTAATGTCGGATTTTTATCGAGGACTCCTCGGGCCGAAACGACTCCACACCGCAGCGGCGCTCAGGGCTGCGCAGATCGCAATCTGGCGTGAGGGGCGCTGGCAGTCACCGTACTACTGGGCTGGCTTCGTGCTCCAGGGCGAACCAAAATAGCGCCACAAAAGGCACATGAAGCACAAATGATTACTTCTGCGCCTGCCTGATCTCGGAAAGCAAAGCATTGATCATCTCAGGTACGACTTTGGCGCTCTCACCGGAATATCGGCGCGTTCCTCGACCTTTCGGCCAAAGCACCGTTCCGCGCGCGTTGACTAAACGTGCTTCGATCTGTTGTCCGCCAGCAGTGGTTTGCGAAACTACGATCTTAAGAGACGCATCTGCCTCGTCCGCGTTGGTCGTTGCACCAACGACGCCGCTCGAGTTCAAGCTCTCGATCATGTTGTTCCGTAACGCATCGAACGCCGCATCTCCACGTACATCTATATAGATCTTCTTTACTTCCTTCAGCTCTAAGTTTGCCAATGCATTGCCGCTGCGTGTTGCACCGGCGACTTCTTCGTCGCCGGCCGGCGCATCTGTGGCGGGTGGAGTGTAACCAGTGGCGGGCGCCTTCGCCGTGGTTGATCTCTCACTCCTAACCTGTCGCGGTGGTTGAGACTCGCTCGGCTCCGGAGCTTTTGTAGCTGGAGCAACAATCGCTTCGCTACCGGAACGATCTGGACCAGGCGGAGTCGGTTGCACGTTGCTGGTCAGTGCCGGTTCATTTGTTTGACGCGATCGGAGTGTCACATACGCGAGATAGCTCGCCAGGCAAATGACGATCACGCCGGCTGCGACGAGGATGAGTCGCGCTGATACTGTCGCGCCTCCCCACGAACTTTGAGAATTCGGCTCCGGACTGAGTCGACGTTTGAGCCGTTGCCACCACAAGCGAGCAGTTCTGGCAAGGCTTGTTTCCCGATAGCCGAACTTGACGAGGAGGTCGCCGCTGCCATTCACGTCGATCGCTCTTCGCGTAATACTAAGAGACAGATGCTGGCCACCTTCCAATCGAATTGAAGCGTGCGCGTCCTCCGCAAACGAAGTAAGCAGATGCGTCGCCAGTAGCAGATCGCCGCTCAAGTCTGTCGTCATCACTTCAATGATCTCTGCGTCCTCTTCAGCGCTAAAGCTGATGCTCGACTCTTCGGAAGGATTCAACCTCGCGCGCTCTTCGCCATCGACCATGATGCGGATGGCAGCGCCGGCTGACGCACGGCGGCGGCGCCTGCCTTGTTCGGCAAGCATGGCGTTAATCTCGGCAAGCTCTTCCTCGCTCAAGTCCGTTGGCGCCGAACGCTGCTGGGGTGGAGATTGGTCGTCCTCCTGGTTGGAGAAAAAACGCGGCAACTCCATTTGCGTCTCCGGAGGGCTGTAGCCGAAAGCCGCCACTATTTTCCCAAAGCACTCGGGATGCAACGCGGCGTGGATGCGGCTGATTTCAATCCTGTTTTCATCGGCGCCATTCTTGGATGTCAGCGACGCGATGACCGACTTAAGAGGATCGAAGTCATCCGGCACAGGGCATTGTGTGTTCCAGGGGGTGAACAGGCGAAGGCACTCTCTCACGAGCGACCGTTGTTCGCTTGAGCTTTGCTGAGCCTCGAACCTCTCTTCACCTCGCCGGTGGCGACAGGCCCGGATCAACTGGCCAAAGCGCTGATACATCTCATGCATCAAGACGGCTTTACGCGAGCGGTAATAGTAGTCGTCCTTGACCCGCTCGGGCTCTCCGATCACTGCGTTGTAAATTTCCATGGTTTCAAGCGTCGTGTAGCTGTGTAGGAGGCGGCTGACACCGAGCGTGACGTAGAAGGCGTTTCTCTTCGTCGTAATTCTCACCAGGTGTTTGATGAAATAAACGAGAAGGTCTTCCTCGCTGGCTGGGTCGCCGACAGCGGGAACGCCGGACGGCGCGACCTGGGCGGCACGCTCCTTCTGGCGCTCATAGGGTTCGGATTCGACATAGACCAGGCGCTGAAGCAAGTGCAGATCACTGAACAGGGCCTTGTTGCGGATGCCGTCAGTTCGACGCGACTCTCCGCGCGAAAACCTCCCGACCGGGATGTAGTACAGACGTTTGCTCTGAACCGCCATCGCCACACTCAACTTGAGCGTGGCAGCGCCGACGATCCGGATCGCCATACTCTTGTCCTGATGGAGAAAGTAGGCGAGACGGTACGCTTTGTTCAGCGCCGCCTCTGTGGATACTCTGTTCACCGCTGCGTTCCTGCCTCAAGGGACACCGGTCACGCGCCTCAGGCGGCGATAATCTTCCCTCACACTCCGACTCGCATCGGCGCAAGTATCGACGGTCGCACACCCGTGTGCACATTCTCAGCCCACTTGCTGCTCCAGCACTGTGGCATTTTCGGAATTCGATTCCGAAAATGCCACGCTAGTCCGGCCATTGATCGACGTACTCTCTGCACCTTCTTCCAAAGATTACACGGTGGGAGAAAGTAAATCGCTTTTACGATTCTGTGGTAATATGGGCCACTAACCCAAAACCCGACCCTCACGGCTCAGCCCAGATTAGGAGAAAACTAATGAGGAAGACGCTAGCTCTGGTGCTCGCAGCCGCTTTTTTATATTTAACGCCCTATCCTCGTGCGTCTATCAAAAGCCATAGTCTGGCGCCAGCGCCCGCTAAGTTCTATACGGTGGCCAACCCTATACCTAACCGCTATATCGTCGTACTGGCGACTACTGACCTGAGTCCCATCGCCGCTCCGGCTGCAACACCAAAAACGGCAACCCCCAAGATCGCGCAGCCTTCTTCCTTCGCTTCGGCGATGGCTGAGGAATCGAGTGCCTTTGCGGCAGAACCAATGCCGGATCCGGTGGTGGTTGCGACAGCAATGGATCTGACTGCCACTTACGGCGGCACTTTCTCCCAGACCTGGAGCTCGGCACTGAAGGGCTTCCGCCTGCACTCTACTGAGGCGGAGGCGATCGCGATGAGTGGCGACTCGCGCGTCGCATTCGTTGTTCAGGACGGCGCCATCGCAGTGGGGACGCCCGACTCGGATCCGATTCTCATGGGTTGGGATCCGGATGCTGACGATAACCCGCAGCCGCATGCTTCGTGGGGGCTCGACCGAATTGATCAGCGCCTTCTACCGCTCGACGATCACTACGCGTATCACAACAGTGGTCAGGACGTGAACGCCTACATCATCGATACCGGTATTTTCCCCGAGCACAAAGAATTCACCGGACGAGCCTCCGCGATATACGACGCGGTTGATCGCGAGGGTGACGGCATCGACTGCAACGGGCATGGCACGCACGTGGCCGGCACCATCGGTGGTCGTAAGTTCGGCGTTGCTAAGCGGGTGCGCCTGTTCGGCGTGCGCGTGCTCAACTGTCAAGGCACCGGTACGTGGTCCGACGTCATCGACGGAGTCAACTTCGTGACGTGGCATCGCGCGCAGTCGGCGCAACAGGGAATTCCGGCGGTCGCCAACATGAGTCTCAGTGGAGCGACCAACAGAGCGGTCGAAGCGGCCGTCAGAAATTCGATCAGAGCGCAGGTCACGTACGTAGTAGCGGCCGGGAATGGGAACAGTGACGCATCGACGTATTCTCCTGCTGGTCTACCCGAGGCGATAACGGTCGGTGCTACGAACCCCTCCGATTCTCGAGCAGATTTCTCTAACTATGGAGCGACGCTCGACCTCTTTGCGCCCGGAGTCAGTATCACTTCGGCCTGGATCGGCGCAGACATGATGATTGCGACTGCAACGGGCACGTCAATGGCGTCCCCGCACGTGGCCGGTGTGGTAGCGCTCTACTTGCAGAACCACCGGACCGCGTCGCCCGCCGCAGTTCGTTCGGCGCTCGTCGGCACTTCAACCAACGGTGTAGTCATTAACCCCGGGCAGGAATCTCCAAACCGTTTGTTGTTTACAAACTACTGATCCACAGATTACGCAGATTAATTCGCAAACTACGCGGACAATCTGTGTAATCTGTGGACCCGCAGCGCGCAACTGCACGCGGCCCTCTCTTCTCCCTTTGGCGGGAACATGTGGTAGTACATTCCGATCATCATCGGAATGAAGACAACTGCGTTGTAGAAGAGATGTATTTCTACTCGGGACTTCGGCAGCAACATTTGCAGGAAACTGACGGGCACCGGCGAGCCGAGCCAGTAGTCGTGTGTTAACGCCTGCCATTGTAGAACCGCATGCTCGATGTGATGCCAAAACTGGATCACAAGCGCGACGGTCCACCATTTACGTGACGTTCCGGAAAACCCTTTCCTGAATGTCCAAAGACCAAACAGCATCACGATCGCATAACCGTAGTGCATGAGTTCGGAACTCACGAGCCACGGAAAAAACAGTCCAAGAAAACCACCCGCCTGTGGCCGCGGCCAACCCAATACATAAACCTGATATGCCTGCGCGAGATGTTCTGCCCAATGCGCGAGCACGATGAACATGAACAGATTAAGTGCGCGCCGGTGCCAAACACTATTCAACTTCTGATAAAGACTGAAGTCGGCGACTGAGCCCATTGGTGCTGTAGCTGCTGACATGTAGCTTCCTTTTTTACGCAACGATAAACCTGTTGTGCTTGAAATGCCGTGGCATTTTTTGATCAGGTTCATCTCACTTTCATGATTCCCGCCTTAAAGAAACATTGAGAATAATTGAGCCCCAATTTATTCGCGAAGGTGTCTCGATCGTTTATCTTGATCTCGATCGCACACTAAAACCAAAAGAGACTCAGAGCGTTATGAATAACATCGCTTCGCACCGCTACCTGACAATGGATGTTTTTTCTGAACGGGTACTGGAGGGCAACCAGCTCGCGGTATTTCCCGACGGGTCCGCAATCGCTGACATTACGATGCAGAAGATCGCCACGGAGTTAAACCTGGCCGAAACCGCATTCATCGGTCCGGCAACACGGCCAGACTGCGCGGTTAGCGTTCGTATATTCACGCCGAAAAGGGAACTGAGTTTCGCTGGTCATCCTACTATCGGTACGAGCTTTGTCGTTCTCGCAGAGGAACTCATTCCAAAAGGCACCTCGGAATTTATTTTGGAGGAAAAGATCGGTCCCGTGCGTATCCGCGTGGAACCGGGCATTCGACCTCTGATCTGGTTGGACACCCCACCCATAACTTTTGGAAGACTGTACGATCGAGACAGTTGCGCGAAAGCTGTTGGACTCAGTGTGAGCGATCTAATGGATGTTTCTCCACAAGTGGTGAGCGCGGGTAACCCGACACTCATCATCGCCGTTCGGCACAAAGACCAGGTTGATCGCGCCTGGTTAGAGAGCGCGGGCTTGTCGCTATTGAAGAGTAAGGACGAGCCTCCGCTACTGGTAATGGTATTCGCTCCGACTCGTGACGGAGCCTACTCTCGCGTGTTTGGTCCTGAGTATGGCGTCCGTGAAGATCCCGGAACTGGAAGTGCAACTGGCCCACTCGCTGCGTTCATGGTCCAACATGGACTTGTCTCCACTGCGGCCGGTACGAGGTTTGTCAGTGAACAAGGCGTCAAGATGGGCCGTCGAAGCATTCTGCACGTTCGGCTAAATGGTGAAAGAGGAGTGAATGGAATAGAGATCGGAGGCTACGTTTCGCCCGTCGCGGACGCTACGATGACGCTCTATGATTGAGGCTTTGGTTGAGTCCCAACTTGTGCTCAGCCAACTGGTTTGCAACTCGAAACGGAGGCGTGGCTGATCCTGCCGCCTTCAATATGCCACTCACTGTCTCAAAAATCTGATCCACACGCTGTTTCGTTTCTACCTCGGACCAGTCAAGCAGTTCGCGACAGCCGTGAACCAGGCCGCCGGCATTCGCTACATAATCAGGCACGTACAAGATGCCAAGCTCATGTAACTTGTCCCCGTGCCGATCTTCCAGCAATTGATTGTTGGCTGAGCCCACAACTATTTCAGCTGACAACTGCGCGATCGTTTCGTCGTTAATGACTCCGCCGAGCGCACACGGAGCGAGAAGATCCGCCTTTACTCTTAGTATCTGATCGGGTGCAACGGCCGTCGCGCCAAAATCGTCGATGACTCTCCTGACTCGTTCAGCGTCGGTATCTGAAACCAGAAGTTTCGCTCCAGTAGGGTGAAGTCGTCTGGCCAGTTCGTAACCCGTGTTACCGCATCCCTGGACGGCAATCACTCGTTTCGACAACTCGGTCGATCCCCAGCGATGTTTGGCCGCCGCCTGTAGCGCACGAAAGACACCGTATGCCGTCGTTGGGGAGGGATCGCCGATTCTGCTTGCCAGACCTACGACGTGTGGAGTCTCCATTCGAATGTATTCCATGTCTTCAGCGCTGGTACCTACGTCCTGCCCGGTTATGAATTGTCCGCCAAGTGAGTTGACGAACCGGCCGTGCGCTCGAAATAGTGACTTGCGATCCAGCGTCAAACTATCCCCAATGATGACGGCTTTTCCGCCACCGAAAGGGACATCAGCGAGCGCGGTCTTATAGGACATGGCGCGTGAGAGTCGCAGGGCATCTAACGTTGCGGCCTCATCATTGGGATAGTTCCAAATTCGAGTACCACCAACTGCCGGGCCGAGAGCGGTACTATGGATCGCAATTACGCCGCGATAATTGGAGGCAGGCTCTGACCACACAACAACCTTTTCGTGTTCAACTTCGGCAGAGATCTGACAGAGGTTGTTAGGTGTGGGTGTTTGTTTCATCGAGTTTCGACCTTCGTACAAATTTACTTTGACTGTCGCACAGAATGAGTCCAAAAGGAAAAGCCTGTCTTCAAGATCAACCTCAAAAGTTCTCAGTCGTGAAATAAGAAGTTGTGAAAAGTATTGAAGCCGGAGGCGACGAATCAGTGTTGGCGTAGGCTTTGCACAAAAGTCAGGTTTAGCCTGCGAAGCAGGCGTGTGCGTAAAGCCTGGGGCGTGAGCCCCAGGAAACAGATAAAGGGAGATGGAGCGCTGTTAAGCGTCCCCATCTCCCTCTTGCCGCAACTTGTGTTTCCCGCTTTAACCCTTAGAACGAAAAGCGCAAGCCCAGTTGAGCCGTCAAAGGACGGCCGACTGGCGGGCCGAACCCTGGACCATACAACGACACTGGTTGCAGGAAGGCTCCTGCGGCCGTTGCAGGACTCAGGGCCAGGCGCGAAGCATACGAAAGGTTCTCTACATTGAATACATTGTAGACATCGAGGTAGGCGCTCAATCTGTACTTCTCACCAAACCGGAACATCTTGCTGGCTCGCAGGTCTACGTTGAAGAAGCGTCCGCTTCGTTCCGTAATGTTCCCTGCCGAATCAACAATCAGTCCGGTGCGAAGACCGTTGACTTCCGCCTGCGCGCAACCTCTCGGATTGAGGTTCCTGATGGCTGTCGAGTTGCCACGTACCGCAAACACGGCTAGAGGGTCAACGCCCGCACAGAGCCTGTCGTTAGTGGCGAGCCCGTCACCATCAATGTCCAATCCGGTGTTGGCAGAGAACGGGCGGGAACTCGCGAGTTGGAGAATCGGCGCGAGTTGCAAGCCCCAGCGGAAGTTGAATACACCGCTGAGAACAACTCGATGACGTTCATCCAAACGTGTTGGACCAAACTCTTCCGGTTTGAATTGGTTGTCAGGAGTTGTCGCGATTCCGTTTCCACTATAAGAGGCCACCGGCTGGCCGCCCCACGATCGGGAACTGCCCAGCACGTAGCTGCCTGAGAACAGGTGTTTCAGCGTCCGCCACTTCAGCGTTGTGGTCCAGCTATCGAACAGTGAGCGGTTGGTAGTTCCGATCATATTGATCTGTTCAATACGGTTCGCCGGAAGTCCGGCATCCACAAATGCCCGATCAAACACCCGGCTATTGACACCACGCACACAGAGCGGCGAGGCGGGGTTAGATCCCGGATACAACGCGTTGCAGATGTTCTCGATGCGCGGATTGATTACCTGCACTCGCGGTTCATTGAGTCCCAGCGTGTGTACATAGTCACTCGACAGGGTAAGCGAATCGCTAAGCTGCGTTTCCACTCCGATCGAAAACTTCTGAACGTAAGGCTCCGATGCGTCCGGATCGTTGATTCGTCCGAACCCGCCTACGGCCAGATCCGAGATCGAAAACCCTGGCGGAGGTGTGGGTAGCGGATCGACTCCAAAACGGAAAGTTGGCAACTGGCCCACTCCGACGTCCGAGTTAGTCAAACTAAGAATCGTCTGATAGAGCACGGGATTGGTTTGCGTTAACGAGAACAGGGTCAGGTTCTGGAAGAGTTGATCGTAGAAGATACCGTAACCGCCACGGATCACTGTTTTTCCGTTTCCTTGCGGATCCCAGGCGAAACCAAAACGCGGCTGAAACTCTGTCCAACTCGGCGTGGTTCGGCTCAGCTTTTCGGGATCTTGCGTGATTGCGTCTGCCAGCGGGTGGTTCAGTTGTTGAAGTACGAGAATCGTTCGGTTATTCGTCTGGTCGGGAAGGTTGCCGATGTTTGCATCCCAGCGCAGGCCGAGGTTGAGAGTTAGATTCCGCCTGATCTTGAAGTCGTCCTGGAAGTAGAACGCCAACTGGTGAATGGTTTGATCGTGG
>JBIOVO010000073.1:0-4464 GCA_044867735.1 Pyrinomonadaceae bacterium
ATCGCATGGCCCAAAGCCACTGCGCCACCATTTACATTCACTTTTTCCGGATCGAGTCCGAGTTCGCGGGTCACCGCCAACGCCGCCACCGAGAACGCCTCATTCAGCTCCACCAGATCGACTTCACTCCCCGACCAGCCCGTCTTCTTAAGGAGCTTACGCACAGCTTCAACCGGCGCCATCATCACGAGTCGCGGCTCAACGCCCGATACTGCCTGCCCAACGATCTTCGCCATCGGCTCAACACCCAATTCACGCGCGCGCCGCAGCGACGTCACAACAACAGCAGAGGCGCCATCGTTGACGCCGGGCGCATTCCCTGCCGTCACCGTTCCCTCCTGCTTAAACGCCGGATTGAGTTTTCCGAGACCTTCGATCGAACTGTCTTCACGCACTGTCTCGTCGGTATCAAAAACGAGCACCGCGCCTTTCTTCTGCGGGATCTCAACCGGCACGATCTCGTCTTTAAACTTGCCCGCCTTGATTGCCGCCGCCGCTTTGCGATGCGAGTTCACTGCAAACTCATCCTGCTCGCCTCGGCCGATCGAATACTCCTCAGCCACTACTTCACCTGTGCAGCCCATGTGGTAATTCTCAAACGCACACCACAGTCCGTCGTTGATCATCGAATCGACCAGTTCACCATTTCCCAGCCGATAACCCTCACGCGCCTTCGGTATCAGGTAAGGTGCGTTGCTCATCGACTCCATGCCGCCCGCAACCACGATCTCCGAATCGCCGAGTTGTACACCCTGGGCAGCCATCATCACGGCCTTCAAACCCGAGCCACAAACTTTGTTAACCGTCACCGCCGCGACTGTCGATGGCAGCCCGCCATGGAGCGCAGCCTGGCGCGCGGGATTCTGGCCTAATCCCGCCTGAATCACACAACCCATGATCACTTCATCAACGTCTTCCGGCTTGACTCCCGCTCGCTTCACCGCCTCACGCACGGCGATCGCGCCGAGCTGCGTCGCCGAAAACCCCTTTAACGATCCTAAAAACTTCCCGACTGGCGTACGCGCCGCGCTGATGATTACTGCTTCGTTCAGTTCCGGCATTTCAAACTCCCTTATGTTAGACTTGGCCCGATATTAGACTTTATTTCGTTATTCATAAAGCATGCAGGCACTCATTCTTGCTGGTGGCAAAGGCACGCGCCTTCGACCGTTAACAGTTTACACTCCGAAACCAATCGTTCCGATCTGTAACCGTCCTTTCCTGCTTTATCAAATCGACACGCTCCGGCGCGCCGGTATTACCGATATCACACTTTCGCTTTCATATCAGCCTAACAAGATTGAGCAACTGTTGGGCGACGGATCTGATTTCAGCGTGAAGTTGAAATACACCGTCGAGCCGCAGCCGATGGGAACCGCGGGCGCGTACAAGTTCGCAGAAGAGCACATCCGCGAACCGACGGTAGTTTTCAACGGCGACATTCTCACCGATCTCGATCTGAAAGCCGTGATACGCGAGCACAACGAACGAAAAGCAACTGCGACCGTCGTTTTGACGCCGGTGGAGAACCCGCAAAGCTACGGCCTCGTCGAAACCGAAAAGGACGGCAGCATTCGCCGCTTCCTCGAAAAGCCAAAAGCCGACGAGATCACGTGCAACACGATCAACGCCGGCACTTACGTACTCGAGCCTAAAGTCCTCGACTTCGTGCCGGCCGGTGAGAACTACTCGTTTGAGTACGGCCTGTTTCCGGATCTACTGAAACGTGGCGAACCGTTTTACGCTCACATTCCACCGCGCACGTACTGGATCGACATCGGAACGCCGGAAAGGTATTTGAAAGTACACAGCGATCTGCTCGCGAATCGCGTCGGCAGGATTCACGTCAAAGAACGGCGCGGACAGTTTGACGCGGCAACGGTCGCCGAGATCGATGACCTTTCGATGATCGGCGACGACTGTCAGATCAAACCCGGCGCACAGATCATCAACTCGGTGTTGGGCCAGGGATGTTTCGTAGAGGAACGTGCGCGTGTTGAGAACTGCGTGATCTGGCCCCATACGCGAATCGGCACGACCGCCCAATTGACTGGCGCAGTTGTTGGTCGTGGTTGTCATATTGGTCGTTCAGCGGTAGTTGGGCCAGGAACCGTGCTCGGCGATAAAACCTCGCTGACCGACTACACGTTGACTTGATAGGAAGGAAAATAAAGTGAATTGGGAAGTTTTTCGCGCGTACGATATTCGTGGCATCTATCCAACCGACATCGACGAAGAGGCTTACTACCGGATCGCAAAAGCCTACGTCTATCTATTCAAACCAAAATCGATGGTCGTTGGGATGGACGCGCGTACGTCGTCGCCTCAGTTGAAGGCGAGTTTGACAAAAGGGTTTTTAGATTCCGGCGTTGACGTGATCGATATCGGGGAGATCACTACGGACATGCTCTATTACGCTGTTGGTGCGTCGGATTATTCAGGCGGCGTGGTCGTTTCAGCGTCGCACAATCCAAAAGAGTACAACGGCATGAAGATGGTGCGAGAGAAAGCCGCGGCGATCTCATCTGACACCGGACTGTTCGACATTCGCGACGCGTTGAAGGCCGGCAAAGACGCTGAAGTCACTTCAGACAAACAAGGCACATGCACTGAGCGCGACATCCTCGACGAGTATCTCGCTCACGTTCTAAAGTCGATCGACACGTCAGTCATAAAGAAATTTACTTTCGTGGGTAACGCAAACTTTGGTTTCGTTTGCAGGCCCGCCGCGAAGCTCGCCGAGGACCTCGGACTGAACATGATTACGTTGAACTTCGAACCCGATGGAACATTTCCAAAAGGTCCGCCGGATCCGATGCTTCCCGGCAATCGGGCTGAAACGGAAGAACTCGTTCGGGAACGTGGTGCGACTTTTGCCGTCATTTGGGACGCCGACGCCGATCGTTCAATGTTCATTGACGAGAAAGGAAGCTTCATTTCCGGCGCGTACGTCACGGCGCTCCTTGCAGACATCCTGCTGACCAAGCATGGCGGCAACAACACGATCATCTTTGATCCGCGCGTCATCTGGCCGACACTCGCTGTGTGCGAGCGACAAGGCGCGCGCGCGATCATCTCAAAAGGCGGACACGCATTCATGAAAGATCGAATGCGAAAAGAGAACGGTCTATTTGCCGGCGAGATGAGTGCGCACTATTACTTCCGCGAAAACTTTTACGCCGACAACGGAGTTATTCCTTTCCTGCTCGTGCTCGAACATCTTTCCACGCAAGACAAGCCATTCTCCGAGATCATGGCGCCATACATGGCTGGGCATTACATGTCGGGCGAACTCAACTACCGTGTGAAAGACATAAAGAAGATCATCAGCGAGGTTCAGGAGAAGTATCGGACGAACGGTAAAGAAGACTTCACTGACGGTTACTCGCTCGAGACGCCGGATTGGCGATTCAACATCCGCGCGTCAAACACAGAGCCGTTGCTGCGTCTTAACATCGAGGCGCGGAAGGATGGACTTGTCGAGCAGATCCGAAAAGAGATTGAAGCGATAATTGAGAAAAACTAACCACCAAGACACAAAGATCTAATTAGTGTCTTTGTGTCTTTGTGGTTAATACGCATCATGCCTGAACTACCTGAAGTAGAACACGTCGTCCGCGCCTTGTCTCCAGTTGTAGTTGGACGTCGCATCCTCGCCGCAGAATTGAAGCTAAAGCGGATCGCGCCGGACATCTCACGTCCGGCATTTGATCGCCAACTCCGCAATTCACTCATTACCGCCGTCGGCAGGCGCGGCAAGTACATTCTGTTTCAACTCGAATCTGGAACCGTGCTTGCGACGCATCTGCGCATGACCGGCAAGTTTGTTTCACTCACCACAGACGACGCGTTACCGCCGTACGCACACGTGATCTTTTATCTCGACGACGAACGGCGTTTGGTGTTTTGCGACATGCGCCAATTTGGACGTATGCGCATCTTCACGAAAGCGCCGAAGGAGCTTCAATTGCTCGCGCCGGAGCCGTTGTCGGAGGATTTTACGGAAGACTATTTTCTCGACACTCTCGCTCGCTCGCGGCGTCCTTTGAAACACTTGTTGCTGGACCAGACTCGTGTGCTGGGTCTCGGAAACATCTACGCCGTTGAAGCGCTCTTTCTCGCGGGCGTCAATCCGATGAAGGCTGCGAACAAGTTATCGAAGCCGCGTGCGCGAAAGTTGTACGGAGCGATTCGTGAGGTGTTACAGGGGGCGATCGATGCCGGCTCGACGCTGCGGATCGATCTTGCTGACGGAAATGGAAGTTACTTCGGGACTACGGAGCGGTTCTGGCGAGTGTACGAACGCGCGGGCGAACCGTGTGTCAGGTGTGGAACGAAAATCCGTCGCGTGGTCCAGGGTGGAAGGTCAACTTATTTTTGTCCGAGATGTCAGAAGAACTAAATAGATTACTCACGCAAAGGCGCAAAGGCGCAAAGTTCTGACCTGCGGCTGCCCGGAGGGTC
>JBIOVO010000074.1:0-15245 GCA_044867735.1 Pyrinomonadaceae bacterium
TGAGCTAATGGCGGAACTCAAACTTCAACAGAGCAGACTCGATGGCCGGTACGACATCCTCGAATGCCTCGGACGCGGCAGCTATGCCGAGATCTACGTAGCCAACGACAACGCCGCCACCGATGGAGCGCCGCGCACGATCGTCATCAAGGCCCTCAATCTGTATTTGCAGGACGCTCCGGACGATGAACTCGAAAGAACCCTCGTTTCAAACTTTCAAAACGAAGCAGTCGCGTTAGATCGCGTCCGGCACCCGAACGTAATCAACCGCCTCGGCCACGGCACTGCAATCGATCTCGCGGGCACGACGTTTCACTACATGGTGCTCGAGTATCTTCCCGGCGGCGACATGTTTGCGCTCACCAGGACGCGACCGCTGTCGTTGCAAAGAGCGCTCTTCTACCTCGAGCAGATCTGTTCGGGACTGGCACATGCGCACCGATGTGGCGTCATTCATCGCGACATCAAACCGCAGAACCTCTTGCTGACGGCCGACAAGGAGGTCGTGAAGATCGCCGACTTCGGTGTCGCGCGTTTAGACGCGACTGAAGGAGCAATCACTCGCGTCGGTACGAACATCTACTCCGCACCGGAGCACAACCCGCTCGTGCAAACCGGCCAGCTTGATGGCACCGGTTTGCGTCTGCCACACGATCAGTTATCGCCGGCAGCGGACATCTACTCACTTGCCAAGACGACCTATACGTTGCTTGCGGGAGAATCTCCACGTCGCTTTGCGCAACACGCTGTGACTGAGATGCCTGCGCCCTTGCGCGAGCACTTCTGGGCGAATCCGATCTTGCGTGTGCTTGAAAAAGCGACTCAAAGCCGTTCCGAAGCACGTTACCAGACGGTGGAAGAGTTTTGGGACGATCTGGCCGATGCGAGTTTGCCGCCGACCAGGCCGTTGCAGATGGTTACGCCTGACATGGAAGCGCGGCGTAAACCAAGCGCCGACCTGTCACTCGAAGTTGAAGAAGAGTTCACCGAGGCGGCGCCGCCACGTCCACATTTTGACGTTCCCGATCGTCGCGAAGCCTGGTTGAGTGATCTCGACACTGGCAAGCGGCCGCGGATCGTCGTGCCCATCAGCCTCGAAGCCAAGCGGCAGATGGAACTGCGCGCACAACAGCAACGCGAAATGCAGAACACCGGTGCTGAACGTCGTGCGGCGAAAGCTCCGAGCGCTTCGGTGTTGCCAACGGGCAAGAAGAGACGTGCGCTCGTAGCCGCGGGATTGATTCTAGCCTTTTCAGGAATGCTGCTCGCGACGCACAAGTATGTGACGACCCGTTGGAATCCGCTCACCGCTATTCAACAGACGATTGAGCCGCCGTTAATCGGTCGCGAAGGAGTAACAACTACCGACGTTAACCTGCGGCCGGTGGCGAGTGCGACAAACATGCCGATCGGGCTTGCCGAATCGGGGTCGAGAATAAAGATTTTGAGTGCTGATAATAACTGGTATGAAGTGCAGGTAATGGAACACGGCCGGCCCAAGACAGATCCGTTTTCGTCGGACCGTGGTTGGATTAACAAGCGATATGTAAAATTCGATTGATTTATAGTGCGAGAAAAGGAGCGATTAGTTTGGGCCTGATTGAATCAATCAGAAAGTGGATAGATGGTGAAACCGGCGAAGATCTTTTGGAAGCCGCCGACGAGCATGCGAAACCCCGACGCGTTTGGGAAGAGTTTCTAGTCAAGATAGCGCGCGAAGTTGAAGCTGCGATGCAGCGTGAAATGTTTACGCCACCGGGTGGGCCAACTTACATTCCGCGCGAGTACATCGTTTATCTCAGCGCTGACGATGATAAGGATTGGCAGGGAGACAAGCGTCGTGGACTCGAACAGGGACTGTTTCACGTCCTGTCAGAACGTGCGCGCGAATTGAGTGGAACCACGCAACTGGCGGTGAAGTCGTTTGCGGTCGAACTTCGTGTTGACGGCACACTCAACAAGGGCGAGTTTCGTGTGCAGGCCGTCTGGGATGAAACTGAAAGCGGCCACACGATGGTCACGCCGCGAGTGGATCCCTCACGAACCGCGCCGGCATTTAGTCCGGGGGGTAGTCCGGGATTTAGTCCAAACGACACGCTCGTCGAGCGCGCGTCAGATACGAGTGAAAGTGAACAGACCGTGGTGCGGCCGAAGGCGATGGCGCTTTTCTCGGTTGAGATCTGGCGCAGCGGTGTGCGTGAAGCGGTCGTGCCGATCATGAAGAACGAGATCACGATCGGTCGTGGTTCGCGGAGTATTACGGTTGATATTCCGATCAAGGGAGATCCGGAGGTCAGCCGCGTTCATGCGGTGCTGTCGCGTGACAATGAAGGGCGCTATTGGCTCGTTGCGAAGGGCAGGAATCCGACGCTGGTTAACGGGAAAGAGTTGATCCGAGAAGAACCGACAGAAGTGGCGCCGGATGAGAAGATCGCGATCTGCAACTTCGTCATCAGAATCCAGCCAAGATAGTTTTTTTGGACAGGATTACAGAATTAAACAAGATGTTTTCTCTTGAGTGGGTGGTGCGTGGTGAAGCGCCCTGCAAGACACGGAAAGTCTGCCAAAGGTTCATGAAGTAGACTTGTTTAGTTTGGTTTTCTTTTGAGTGGGTAGTGCGTGGTGGAGCCCCTTTGTAGGCACCGACAGCCTGCGCAACAGTTCGTCAAATAATCCTGTTCAATTTTGTAATCCTGTCCAGTTAAATTCTGGAATCGTGTCCAGCTTTAGCTTTGCGGGAGACTTCTTGTTCTAGATCTGAGATCAGGTCGGTGAGGAGTGTCGGGACGTGCTCGCCTTCGAGGTACCCCTTGCCGAGCATCTTCATAATCCGTCTTTCTTTGGTTCCTCCTGTCACTTCCTTGAGGATCGCTCTTGCAAACGCCGCCACGACTTTGCCGTCGAACTGCTTTCCGCTGTTCTCCCTCAAATCCCTCACGACGTCCTCAAACGATCGCCGCCGTCGATACGGGCGATCCGTCGTCATCGCATCAAACGAATCAGCGAGGGAAACGATCTTCGCTCCCATCGGGATCTCTTCGTCAGTCAGACCATCAGGATACCCGCGTCCATCAAGCCGCTCGTGATGGTACTTGGCCATCAACGGTATGTCCGCGTAAGGATGATTGATCGGAGCGAGGATCTCGTAACCTGCCGCGGGATGCCGATTCAGATCGCTCGAATTCTTTGCGTCGATGTGATAAGGCGCGTTGATGATGTCGCGATCCACTACGAGCTTGCCGACATCGTGCAGGTAACCTGCGATCTGAATTCCTTCGACTTCCTCTTCACTCCAACCCAGCTCACGCGCGATGATCTCGCTGTACCTGCCGACGCGTTCCGAATGACCCTGCGTGTACTTGTCCTTGATATCGATCGCCGCCGCGAACGCACGCACCGTGTCGCGATAGATCGCACGCAACTCTTCGTACAGCCTGCGATTCTCTTCCGCACGCTGGGCCACCTGCTCGAGCAGCCGGTGCGTGTGAATACCGACACCGATGTGGCGGACCATCGCGCGAATAGTCTCGAAATCGTCACTCGAAAACTCTTCACCGCTGGCTTTGCCGCCCAGCATGACCAGCCCTGTCACTTCCCCACGCACGACCATGGGCAACACGAGCTCAATTCCCTCATGAGAAAGCAGCTCGCGATGACGATTCATGAAACTGGTTGAACTGGATTCGTTTCGAACAAAAAGCTGGCCGGTGTTATCGCCGAGAAACGCACGCTTCTCCGCATCGTCGATCCCTAACGAACTCATCGTCTCTTCTTTAAGACCCCAGACCGCGACACAACGAAGCGGACCAGAGTCGGTACACTCGACCACCGCCCCACGTCGCAGCGCCAGCGTCCCAAGCAACAGGTGCATAGAAGTACGCACCATCTCATTGAAGTCACCGGTTCCGGCAATCTCCTGGCCTAAATCGGCGAGTGCTCCAAATGTGTGTATGAGTTTCTGGGTTGAAGGCTCCATGTAAATCAGTGGACCACAGGAGTGGTGGTCTCATAACCAGAGAGGTTCATAAGTGCTTCACGTTCATCCTTCGCGAGCACCACGTGCCGGGTCAGACCGAGCATTTCGAAAAGCTCGACTGTCTGGTGATTCACTTCGGAGAAAGCAATACGCGCGCCGCTCTTTTCCGCGACGTCTATTATGCCGAGAAGAATTGAAATGCCGATACTGTTAACGAGCTTGGTGTCGCTGAAATCGATCACCAGCGCGCGACAACCACAACTCAATTGCCGCCGGCATTCACGTTCAATCTTTTCACCTGTTAGCTTATTAAGGTAGTCGCTTGCGTATACAACCGCGGTAGTGCCAACGCAGTGCGAGCGTACCAGCTTACCACTTGGCGTTTCCACTCGAAAGCTCCCTCCCTGGGGCGATAAAAGGATGCAAAACGAGAGTTCAGTTGTCTTTCTTTAACCTGGGTACTTGCTCAGTTTGCCTTTTAATTACTTTTATGAGGCCGTAAATATTTGGTCATGCGCAAACTGGTGCCGTCGTCGACCCGTTCAAACTCAACTTCATCCATGAGAGTTCGGATGAGTTTCAGTCCCCAACCACGTCTTTCTTCCGCCGCTTTTGCTGTGTCGGGACTGCTATTCGCGCCGTTAAGATTAGCTGGGACGATGCCGCGACTCGAAACAGTGATGACTAATCTATCACTTTCTACGCGAAAACGCTGATAAATTTTTCGGTCGGGGCTGAAACTGTGTTCCGAGGCGTTGATGCAGGCCTCGACGATTGCCGTCTTGATCTGGTTAATCGCCTCCGGGCGGAACGTCAGTCGCTTTGCGATCTGCTCCGCGGTGTTCGCCGCAATCAGTTCGTTGTCCTCACCCATCGGCACAACCATCAGGAACTCGTCCGGATGCGCTGTCTGCGTCGACTGCACCGGCGTATTCGCGCCGGCTTCAGCCACGCGAGAAGCAAGTAACCCCAGTTGTTGGCGGCTTGAAGTGTAGGCTTTTCTACGTTTAAGCAGCTTGCCGGCTTCCTCCGAAAAGCCTTCATTCGATATTAACCAGATCTGAAAACGCGTAAAGCCGAAGCGGTTAGCGAGCGCTTCGAAACGATCGCACCAGGCGCGTGCAACGTCGACATCGACTTCGAATTTCGCTTCGATGTCGGCTGCAAACCAAACGACCTGCTGTGCGTCCGTATAAGTCGCTTCCTCGAATGTGTGCGCTATCAAACAATGGTCTTCTTCACAAACCTGGCGCATGTCGCTGTTGAAAGAGAGACAACTCGACAAGTGAACCGTCTGCGGTAGTTTCAGGTAATCGCTCTCCGTTGTCAGTCCGGAAACGATCTCCTGAGGCTCGGCGCCCTTGTACTTAGCACTGAAACCATCGTAGTCGAACAGAACCGCAGGCACTCGCTGGCAGTTGAATTGCGAAATCAACTCGCGCAGACCGCCGTTTGCTATCTGTTTGTAATGGCGCGCCATCGTGTGTGGCGCACGTTTAAGTGAATCGGCCAGCGCATCTGCCACGACCAGAGCGCGCGGTTCGTTGAGTACGTCGAGTCGATAACGGATCTTCAGGTAGTCTTTCCAGGCTTGAGGTCCGGCGCCCGCCTCGACCGTCGTCTCGTCCCAGTTTACAAACTCCTGGACATGCAGGCGGTGAAGCACGTCTTCGAGTTCGCTGGCGGTCATGTGCAAACGTTTCCGCCAGACTTCGAAAGACGACGTTTGCTCTTCGCCGGCCGCGGCTTCCCACAGCAGGCGGATCAGAAGATGGCGCGTGTCGAGTTTCGGAGAAGTGTCTTCGAGGAGATCTGCAAAGTGATGATGAATATGGCCGCCGAAGAGTTCGTCGATGTAGAGCCGCTCGCAATCGAGATAAGACCTGAGTGACGCGCGCTTCTCTCGAGCCGCCTGAAGAAACCCGTTGATGAAAAAGGGACTCCCGGCAAACTGCTGTACGATCAAATCGCGTGCGGCCTCGCTGGTCACAACTTGTTGACGCCTCGCGACGTGCTCGACCAGCAGGCTCGCTTCAGTGGCGTCCAGTTGTTCGAGCCGCAGCATGTCGAGTAGTTCGAAATTGCATTTCGCATCGTGGGCGGCTTCGAGAATCTGGCGTCTCAGACCGGCGAGCACAAACGAAAAGCGGCCGCGGCTGAAGACACGCAGGATTTCCGTGCCGAGAACTACGCCGCCATTCAGATACTCAGCGAGTTGTGCGCCATCCAACATGACGAATGGACGTCCGCGTCCGACGGGGATTCGCTGTGGTGCACCGAGACAGAAGCGCACCAGTGCTTTGTCGTCGTTGCTGAAGCGAAGACGTGTGTACGATTCGACCAGTTGCTCGATCCACTCGAAGTCGGCTGGAGGCGCCAGTTCGAGGAGGTCTTGCAACGTCAACGGTGCGTGGGAGACAACAGGTTCATCTCTCGTAAAAGCGATGTACTGCTGGACGAAGGTGTTGAGAAACTCGATCGCTGCGCTGACCGCGGTGGTTTCGTTTCGGGTAATGGCGAAGTAGATCGGGATCACATCAGAACGTCGATTGAAGATCTGATCGTAGGCCTGGCGGAGGAGTTCGGAAACACCGGCAGAAGGCTCCATCAGCAGCAGCAGCCCGCGGCCCGCGTTGGCAGGCTCTGCCTGAGCCATGATCCGTTCGAGTTCACCGGCGCGTCCGACAAAGTCCTGCTGCGGAACGCGCCCTAGAACGCGGCGGAAGTTTTCGCTGGAGCTGCGGTTGTTCATCATCCGATGACTCGTGAATTCGGACAGAAAATCCCTCGCGTAAAGGCGCAAAGGCGCAAAGTCATGACCTGCGGCTGCCGGAGGTCTTCCTTTGCGGTTTTTCTTTGCGCCTTTGCGCCTTTGCGCGAGATCTCTTCTTTACCTTTCATACTCGCCGTAAAACTGAACCTGATCCTTCCCCAAACTCTTTGCCTGGTACAGCGCCCGATCCGCGGCGGCGATAATGTTCTCCGACGTATCCACATTCTTCACAAACGTCGATACACCAACGCTGATCGTCACTTTCCCGAGTGGCTGCGTCTTCCCATGCGGAAAGTGCGTTGTCGAAACGCGATGCCTGATGCGGTCAGCAATAGCGCCCGCTTCCGCCATGCCGGTTTGCGGCAGCAGAATGCAAAATTCCTCGCCACCGTAACGCGAAGCTATGTCTGCCGACCGCAGGGCGCCTTTCAAACAGTGCGCCGTGATCTGTAACGCCAGGTCACCAGCCTGGTGCCCGTTTATGTCGTTGTAAGTCTTGAAATCGTCGATGTCGATCATCAGAAAGCTCATCGGATAATCGTAGCGCTTCGATCGATTCAACTCCTCCGCGAGCCGCTCTTCCAGATAACGACGATTTGGTAATGCGGTCAGTGAATCCGTGATCGACATCAACTGAAACTCGGTCGCGCGTTCCTGCCATTCTGCTCTTTCGAGCGCCAGCGCGACCTGTGGACCAATAATCTCCAGCAGACTCAAATCGACTTCATCGTAAATGCCGCCACCTGACTTGTCTGTAACGTTCAGTACGCCGACCTTTCGCCCACTGATCGTGATCGGATAACTGATAAATGAGCCTGTCTTGTAACGCCGCTCCGCCGGCGCCGGTTTGCGTCCTGCCGAGCGAAGGTCAGTCACCAAAACTGCCCTGCCCGTATCGATCACTTCTCCCGAAACCCCTTCACCAACTCGCACCGGGCTTATTGACTTCGGATCGGCCGGCAGACCACTGGATGCTTTCAACACCAACTCATTAGCAGCTTCATCGAACACCATCAACGACGCACGTTCTGATTGCAGCAGTTCTTTAGAGTTGCTGATGATCGAGTTGTAAGTCTTCTCCGGATCGGCACAGCTTATTCGTTCGAGAAAGTGTTGCAGCGAATCGGCGAAGCGCGCGCGGTATTCCAGTTCGCTGCGCAGACGTTGGACTTCACGCTCGAGAGCCTCATTCTCGTCGCGCGGCGGCGGCTCTTTCGATTCCGGCGCTGGTTTTTCGATCACTTTAACCACGGCTTTGGGTTCGGGATGACCGTTTCCATTCGATGAAGCGGATGGCAGCCGTTTCGCAGCGCGATCGATTCGTTCCGCAGTCTCCTCCAAACGTTGCGGCTCGGAGAAAAGAATGTTTGAGAAGACGTCATCGGCAGCGACACTTTGGAGATCGCCGGTGCGAAAGCGTTCCATCAGTTGTTGATAGTCAACGCTCTTCACAAACGCACGTCCGCCAATCACCGCGAGCTTTCGTTTGCCGCCGAGTTCAACCGGTTTCGCGAAACACGAGAGTCCCGCGTGACACTTGTATTCAAACGGTCCTTTTTCTTTCATGGCTCGCGCATGGGCCGCACCGCAGTACGGGTCGCAAAGTTCCGAAAGCTCAGGGGAGGTTTGAAAGGTGTGGCAGACAGAATTGTTGTTAGACACCACCACGGCGGGTGGCTGGTGTCCGTCCACTAGCAACAGAGCCACGCCTGACGCTGCCGCCAAGGAATCCTGGATTTCGGGCCAGGAAGGCGGGGCGTCTTCGCGGTGTTCCTGAGGACTCAGGGCAATGGGGGACTTCTTCACCATCAAACTCTGGGCCGTCAACCGTCTGACACAGAACAACTTATCAGACTATCACGGGAAACTGAGTTACCTTCATCCGCACATGAGGAAGTTTACCTTAGTGCTAAACGTTCAATGGCAAGGGGATTTCAAGTGTGCCGCGAAGAGGTAACTGCCACAATAAAGCACAAAAAGCACAAATGGTTAAATGAAAGGGTGGAGGATCAAGGGGAGCTAGCCTGCTCCTGCTTTCGTGCTCCTGCTGACTAACTTTCCAGGCCGGGCGCCGCGCCTGCCGGGACGTCCTCGATATGAGGTTGTGCCGGGCTGATTCGGATACAGGCGGCCAAATGCGCCGGCTTAATCTCAACTAACTGAGGAACCACCTCCTTGCAAGCGTCGATCGCGTAAGGGCAGCGTGTGTGAAACCGGCATCCGGACGGGGGATTTATTGGCGAAGGCACGTCACCCTCCAGCATTATACGCTGCCTGGTAGCTTCGACCTCAGGATCAGGCACGGGCACGGCTGAGATGAGCGCCTTTGTGTAAGGCATCAGAGGTTCTTCGTAAATCGTCTTCGCTTCTGCGATCTCGACAAGTTTGCCGAGATACATCACCGCCACACGATCCGAAACATGTCTGATGGCGCGCAGATCGTGTGAGATGAAAAGATAGGTCAGGTTCTTCTCGCGTCGCAGCTTCTCGAGCAGGTTCATGATCTGCGCCTGGATTGAAACGTCGAGCGATGAGATCGGTTCGTCGGCGACGATGAAATCCGGATCGACTGCCAACGCTCGCGCGATGCCGATGCGTTGACGTTGGCCGCCGGAAAACTCGTGTGGATAACGTTTGATGAAGCGCTTGCTGAGTCCGACAACTTCGAGCAGCTCCTGCACGCGTTGCTCGACTTCCCTGCCTCGCGCCAGACGAAATGTTTCCAGTGGTTCGCCGACAATCTGCCCGACTGTCATGCGCGGATTGAGTGAAGCGTAAGGGTCCTGAAAAATGATTTGCAGGCGGCGCCGGTGTTCGCGCAACTGCCTCGGAGACAAATGGGCCAGATTCTGTTCGCGATAGAAGACCTCGCCGTCGGTTGGTTCAGTAAGGCGGAGGATTGCGCGACCGAGAGTTGACTTCCCGCAACCTGATTCACCGACGAGCCCGAGAGTCTCTCCCTCCCGAATATCCAGCGACACGCCGTCCACGGCTTTGACCACACGCTTGACCGGACTGGAACCGATCAACTTGCTCAGCGGTCCGCCACCACCGAGATCGAAGTGGACCTTAAGATCCTTGATCGACAGCAGTGTCTTTCCGTTTGCTCTCATGCTTCTGCCGGGCTCCCACCCGATTGACTGTAGACTTCACGAGCGAAGTGACAGAGAGAATGATGGTCCGCAGTTAGTTGGACGAATGGTGGAAACTCACGCCGGCAAATCTCTTCGACGCGGTCGCAGCGCGGCGCGAAAGGACAGCCGGGTGGCAGATGCGCCACGTCCGGTGGCAATCCAGGGATCTGGTACAACTTCCCCTGTTCCGCAGTTGGATCGGGCACGGACCGCAACAAGCCTTTCGTGTACGGATTTCCCGGTACGGCAAACAACTCCTTCGTTCGTGCTTGTTCGAAGATCTTTCCGGCATACATGACGATCACGTGATCCGTCATGCCTGCGACCACTCCGAGATCGTGGGTTATCAGGATCACGCTGGTGCCGGTTTCGCGCTTGAGTGTCTTGATCAGCTCGAGTATCTGCGCCTGAATCGTAACGTCGAGAGCCGTGGTTGGTTCATCTGCGATCAGAAGTTCCGGCCCACAGGAGAGGGCCATTGCGATCATCACGCGTTGACGCATACCACCGGAAAACTCGTGTGGATAGTTGTCGGCGCGTTCTCGCGCGTCGGGAATGCCGACTGTTTCCAGCATCTTGATGGCGTGCTCGCGCGCCTGCGCTTTAGTGTGGCCCAGGTGCAGCTCAGTCATCTCCATCAGTTGTCGTGAGATCTTCATGAACGGATTGAGTGACGTCATTGGATCCTGAAAGATCATCGCGATGCGACGGCCACGGATCCTGCGGATGGCTTCACTCGGCAGCAGCAACAGATCGCTGCCGCTGAAGATCACTTCGCCGGAAACGATCTTTCCCGGAGGTTCGGGAATGAGACGAATGATCGAGAGATTTGTGACTGACTTGCCCGAGCCGGACTCGCCCACGATACCGAGAGTCTCACCGCGCTTTAGTTCAAATGAAACGTCATCGACGGCTTTGACGGTGCCGTCGTCCGTTTCGAAATAAGTGCGGAGATTTCTAATCTCGAGAAGCTTGTGATTTGAGTTCTCGGCCATGCCAGCTAATGTCGATAGGTCCTATTCTTGTCCTATACCGTCCTCATTTGCGGATCGAGTGCATCCCGCAAGCCATCACCCAGAAAATTCAAAGAGAAGAGCGTGAGCGCCATCGTGACGCCCGGAAAAACCAACTGCCACGGAAAGATGCCGATATTCTGAATTCCCTCAGAAGCGAGGTTGCCCCACGAAGCAAACGGAGGTTGCACTCCGAAACCGAGGAAAGACAGGAACGCTTCGGTAAGCATGACCTGGGGAATCGTCAGCGTGGCGTAGACGATCACCGGACCAAGCGTGTTGGGAACGAGATGACGAAAGATGATTCGCGGTCCCGAAACGCCCGTCGCTCTCGCCGCCAACACAAACTCCTGATTCTTTAACGACAACACCTGACCGCGAACAATTCGCGCCATCGTCAACCACGACACCGAACCGAGTGCGATAAAGAGCAACACCAACTGTCCCCATGGCGTTTGACTGCGAAACATCGACAACAAGACGATCACCAGGATCACGTACGGCAAGGAATAAAGCACGTCAACGAAGCGCATCATCACATTGTCGATGCGGCCACCGAAGTATCCGGCGATCGCTCCATAGCTGACGCCGATTAACAGCGATACAAGTGTTGCGATAACGCCTACGAGCAAGGATATCTGCCCGCCCTGCAACACGCGCGCAAGTTGATCGCGCCCGGCGTTGTCGGTTCCCATCGGATGAAGCCAGGAGAACTCGCAGTCCGGCCCGGTGAAAGGTGGAAACGACTTCGTCAGTTTGAGATCGTGTGTGGGAATGTAGTCAGGAGTGAAGCCGAAGGTCTTTTTGATGATCGTTGGACCAGTGATCGATGCGAACGTTATGAAGGCGACAACGACCAGCCCAAAGACCGCAAGCTTATTCTTAAACAGCCGGCGCCATGCGTCGCGCCAAAGAGACGTGCCACGAACAAAGGTATCCGTTTCCTCCGCCACCGCCATCTCCGGCGAAACGTGGATCGGTTCGTCGTCTCGATTTGTTCTGTTGTCGGCTGACATTCTGTGCTTTGATCCTGGTACTTTGATCTTTGTTCTTAACCAGGTACAAAGATCAAAGTTCTAAGTTCTAGCTACTGATACCTCACGCGCGGATCGAGAAACGCATACGCAATATCGACGAGCAGATTCATCAACAGCAGCGTGATCGCGATAAAGGCAACGATGCCGATGATCAAAGGTTCGTCACGATTCAAAGATGCCTGAATGAAGTAGTTTCCAAGGCCCGGCAAGACGAAGATTCTTTCGACCACAACGGTGCCTGTTAGTAGAAACGCCAACGCTGGTCCCGTAAAGGAGATCACCGGCATCAGACCGCCGCGCAACGCGTGTCTAACGACAACGTCCTTTTCGCTCAAGCCTTTCGCGCGTGCCGTGCGGATGTAGTCTGAACGTAAAACTTCAAGCATACCGGCGCGTGTCAGGCGTGCGATGTAGGCCATGTAGATCGCCGAGAGAGTGATTACAGGCAAAACCAGATTGCGGCTCGGAAACGGTGACCAGCGCGAAGGTGGAAACCAGTAAAGACCGAGAGAAAAGACCAGCACCAGTATTGGTCCAAGAACAAAGTTAGGCACCGAGATTCCCAGCATCGCCAACGCCATCGAGCCGTAGTCCCACTTCGAATTCTGCTTTAGCGCCGCAATCGATCCGGCCGTGACGCCGACAATCAATGCGAGCAGGTACGCGAGAATTCCGACCGTCGCTGAGACCGGCAGGGAGCGTTTGATGATCGTGTTGACTGACTGGCCCTCGAAGCGCAGTGACGTGCCAAAATCGAGGTGGCGAATAATCGGCCACATCGTTCTTGCGTACTGTTGATACCAGGGTTTGTCGAGGCCGTACTTCTCGCGAATACTCGCTTCGATAGCGGGAGGAAGCCGTTTTTCACCGGAGTAAAAGTTACCGGGGGCGAGTTTGATCAAGCCCCAGGTGACGGTGATCACAACCAGGATAGTAGGGATCGTTACTAGAAGTCGTCTGACTATGAAACGAAGCATCTGTTGATTGCCGATTGCTAATTGTTGATTGCCAATTTGTCTTTTCCGACTGAACAAGCAAATCTGCAATTGGCAATCGCCAATTGGCAATGAGTTTTAGTCTGCCACCAAAGTCGGCGTGCCGAAATCCCACTTCGATTGATCGCGTTCGATATAAACGAATTTCCAGGCGTACAACGACGCGGGATTGGGATACATTCCTTTCACGTAAGGTTTTTTCACAAAGTTAACCTTAGGGATATCCAGCGGAATAATCGGTTGCTGATCGAGCATGTACTCTTCAGCTTTTGCCAGCAACTCGTACCGCTTCTGTGGATCTAGAGTGCGATTGGCGTCATCGAGCATCGAAACGTATTTCTCGTCGAGCCATCCGGTGGCGCTTTCGTCGGCAGTATAGAACAGACTCAGAAACGAGAACGGATCCATGTAATCGGCGCCCCACGCTCCGCGCGAGAACCCTTTGTACTCGAGCTTCGCTCTCGCCTCGAGAAATGTTTTCCAATCCATGTTTCGCAAACCGATGGTGATGCCGAGATTCTGTTTCCACTGCGCCTGCATCCACTCGCCCACCGCCCTGTTTGATGATTGGGTGTTGAAAATAAACTCAACCTGGTCCGCCGGGAAAGTCGGACAAGAAAACGAGCCGTCACTGTTTTGAATGACCGGATAACCAGCCTGGCCCAGCAAACGTCTCGCTTCAGCAGGATTGAAGGCAGGGCCTTTGGGTTGCGGGTAACCCGGAAACATACCTACAGGCGTGAAAGCAGTCAGTGGCTTTACGATCTTGCGCCAGCTTGCCCACGCTTCTTTGTCGATCGAGAGATTAAACGCACGTCTAATGCGGACGTCAGTCATCGGCGGCTTCGTAACGTTGATCGTGAAATAGTCGATTGCAGCTTCATCCGCGTCCATGTAGTCCTTCTTGGACTTCAATACGTCGAGCCACGGGTTTGGCACGACGTGATTATAGGCGGCGTCAATCTCACCAACCTTGTAAAGATTCATGACGGTTGGCCCATCGTTCATCGGGTAGAAGTGGATCTCGTCCAGTTTGACGTTCGCCGCGTCCCAGTACATCGGATCGCGTTCCAGCACGATCGAGTCGTAAGGTTTCCACGACTTCATTTTGAATGGGCCACTGGTGACGATATGTTCGGGCTGCGTCCAGCGCTCGCCATATTTTTCCACTACCTTGCGCGGAACGATGCGAAACACCTGATGCGCCAGCAGCGCGAGATGGAAAGGCGCCTGTTGGACCAGTGAGATCCGGAAGGTGTAATTATCGACGGCTTCAACACCCACGTCTTCAGCCTTAACCTTCACGAATTCCTTGCCCGCCACAGCCGCTTTCAGCTTTGGATTACTGTCGAGCAGCTTAGTGCGAGCTTTTTCGCTTCCCGGTAACGTGAGTCGCAGCGGCGTGTGCAACTGTTTATGGAACTCGGTTTCAGGGTGCGGTTTACTCGCTTCCGACGTCGCCGGATATTCACTCTTCGCTGGATCGAGAGGACTACCACTGATCGGTTCGGGCCGTGCATGGTCGTCAAAATCTTTGGCATTCAGGAATTGACCTGTTTGCGGATCCCGGACGAACACCATCCCACCGTTGTAAGCCTGCGCGTACTTTATGTAAAAAGCCAGATAAGAATTCCGAGACGCAGTTTCTTTAGCGATCGCACGGCGGAAACTGTAAACGAAGTCGTTTGCATCGATCGGATCGCCATTGGACCACCGGCCGTTGCGTCGCAGGTAAAAAGTGAACTCTGAAAAGTCGTTATTGATCTCCCAGCGTTCTGCGAGCGCAGGAATGGGAGCGAGTGTCTTGGGGTGATATTCGACCAACCCTTCATAGAGCGCCATGTAAAGTCGCGCTTCGGGTTGACTGTTACTGATCGCTGGATCGAGTGAAGCGGGTTCGTCTCCGGAGACGTAGCGAAAGATGTTTCGTGCGGGAGGTACGGGCTTGCCGTAATAGATCTCGTTACTTGAGACGACGGTGCATGAGTGGTTGGACCACGCGAGAGTAGCCAGCAGGATCAGTCCGATGATCTGTTTTAACTTGCTACGGTTCATCAGGCACCTCCACTCAAATAGCCCGGGCCGCAACCGGCTGCGGAACCGGTTACAGCAAAACGCCAATCACTTTAGTTCAGCGCGAGTTGATGAGGGCTGCTCGCAAAAATGAGGAAGCAGGAGACGCGGGTGGAAAGTTAGCACGCGAAAGAAGATTTAAGCAAGATAGTTATCGCAGAACGGACAGGATTGACAGAATGAACAGGATGTTCTTCTTATCATGAAGAATTCTGTAATCCCGTCCAGGCTTTTTAATCGGTCT
>JBIOVO010000075.1:0-7122 GCA_044867735.1 Pyrinomonadaceae bacterium
CGGCTATCGAGCCCGCGAAGCATACCGTGGGCGACGATCTGAGTCCGCGAAGCGGACGGGCAGCGTAAAGCCTGGGGCGTGAGCCCCAGGTCGAGAATTTATGGAGGACGACGGGAGCCCGCGGAGCGGGCGAAAGGGCTGTCGCCCGCTTCGCGGGCTTGGATCTAAATTTCTATTGCTAACCTGGGGCTGACGCCCCAGGCTTTACGCTGCCCGTCCGCTTCGCGGACTCTGCGGTGCCGGGATCGCCAATCCGTACATCTCTTTGCGAAGTCGCCAAAATACCGCAGAGCCTGTTGTTTCACTCAAAATGCCTCCTTTTTTGTGTGAGATCACTCACCATTCGCTCTCATGTTAATCATTGACAAACTTCGTTTAGCCTAACTATCATGCCTTAGCGGTCCCCGGACATAGGGTAAAGTGGGCCGCCAGAAACTGCTTGGGTCCCTTCCGAACGAGCACCCCCCTATAAAACCTCTTTCCTCAGTCATCCTTACAAAAAAAGCTGACTTGAGCCTACTATCCCCAACCATAGAGGAGTGAACGACGACATGTGTAAATTTATCAAGGGCATACTATCCGCCCTCGCGATATCGACCCTGCTCACGTTGAGCGCAGCGGCCACGTATGCTCAAACCACCGGCAGCGTCACCATGAACGCGACCGTCTCGAATTTCGTGGAACTGACTTCCGGCGGTGCAGTCACGCTTACGGGTAATTCCGGCGGCAGCGTTATCACCGACGGAACCGCCAACTCGCCCCTGGCAGTGGTTGTCAACCTGGGCGAATTGGGTCCGAGCAATACCAATAGTTTTGTGAAGTTGAGCGTGCCGGTCAGACTCCGCAGTAACGTAGCTTACCAACTCAATATGGTCAGCAGCGTTGCCGGTGCTGGCGCGACCGCGTTCAGTCTTAAAGATACCGACGTAGGATTTGGTTTGACTCCGGCCGCGCGACCAGCGAATCTCGCGCCCGGTGTGGACACGAATGCTACTCCCGGTGACCCAACAGTCGGTGGCAGCACGGACGTTGATGGCCGCTGGGTCTTTGCCGGAGCAAACTCCACCCTCGGCGCCTACGCTGTATCCGGCGCTGTGTTGAATGGACCACGCATCAACAAAGCGGTTGCGGCTAATAGCAATACCAACCTGACCCTGCCCGCGATCTTCGCTATCAAACCTCAATTCTTTGATCCAGCCCCAGCGATCACGATCACCGCGCAGTTCACGATCGTAGCGCTTTAATCTTTACCGTTCCCTTGTTCAAAATGGCGCCGGCCGTCAGCCTTGAAAGTTGACGGCCGGATGACCATATCTCACGTCTCCTCAAGGACACCACGCATATGCCCCGCTCACTACTCGTTGTCAGAATAATCTTGCTCACGTTGATGCTGGTGGTCACCGCTGGTAGTTGCTTCGCGCAATCTACGACCGGGACCGTCACCATGAGCGCAACCGTCTCAAAGTTCGTCGAGATCAATTCGGGCGGCGCCGTTACTCTAACCGGTAACTTAGGCGGAGGCGTTACCACTGATGGTGTGGTGAACAGTCCTCTTGCCGTGTCGATTAATCTCGGCGAGCTTGGTCCAGGTAATCCCAATAATTTTGTTACTGCGTTAGTGCCGCTCAAGCTGCGAAGCAACGCACCTTACGTGTTGTCCGTAAGTGCGACTGTTACCAGTTCCGGTACCAGCAGCAGCCGAATTGGATCAGCAGATATCGGTTTCGGGTTGGGAACAATCTCGCGAGCCGGAACTGGTGTCAATTCGACCGGCACTGACACAAACGCGACTTCCGGCGATCCAACTCTGGCTGCCAACGGATCGGTAAACGTAACCACCGGTCGTTATGAATTCACCGGCGTGAGATCGAATCTCAACTCATTTGCTTCAGCGACGACTGCGCTCAGCGGGCCGATCATCATGAACGCAGTGCCGAGCAGCAATGCGAATGGTCTGACTGTGCCGGCGTTCTTTGCGGTTAAGCCTCAGTTTTTTGAAAACGGCACTACCACCATCTCCGTCACTTTCACCATGACGGCTCCATAAATGCGATTACAGCACTTCACATATTCATTTCTCGCGCTTGTGATCTTCCTCGCTGCTGCTCAGACGACCTTCGCGCAGGCGCTGGACATCAGCAGCGGTGGTCAACCGACAATCACCGGCGCTGTGAATGGCTCCGTAACCGGCAGCGCAAACGTCACTAACGATCTCGTAGTGACGATCAATTTCGGTGAAGTGTCGCCGCTTAATCCGAATGCGATCGTGAAGGTAGTTGTCCCGATCGCACTCCGAAGTAATCAACCCTATCAAGTTTCAGTAACGTCGTCTGGCATAAGCAACGTAAATCTCGAGGCGATACAAGCGTCGGATGTCGGCTTCGGTCTTCAGAATATACGGCTGCTCGGCGGGGCTGGTAAGATCTGCAATCAAAGTACTCACATCATTCGCTCGCCTTTCGACAATGATCCGGCCCTCTCCGCAACCATAGGCGGCAGCGGCCGCGTTTCTTACGCATCGTCACTGGCGAACCTGTCCGGTTCGACGATTATTCTCAGCGGTCCGGAACTCTCAAAGAACAACAGTTCGAAGCGGCAGCAAAGCGATGGCTATGAGTTTGATGTGATCTTCACTCTGACGCCGCAGTTCTTCGCTCCCGGAATTTCTTCCGCCACTCTCATCTTCAGCATCTCGCCTGGTCCAAACGTGCCCTGTTGAAAGGTTCACGATCGATGTCACGCAACATTTCCCAAATCACAACCGCTTTCGTGATGTTTCTTGTGACGGTGATTTGCGCAAACGCGCAAACTCCGGCTCCTACACCACCGCCACGTGGCAACGGCATCTCGCTCGCTCCGGCCCGGCTGGAGTTGGAGATGCAACCCGGTTCGGAAACAACAGTGGTCGTGAATCTCGACTATCACAGCGCCGGTGAAGACTCACAACCAGTTCGCATAGTCGCCAGCTTGAACGACTGGACCATCGATCGAAATGGGGAGGTGCAGTTTTCACGAGCCAACACGATGCCAAACTCGGCAAGCCCGTGGTTGATTTACAGTCCGGCTGAAACAACCGTGGTGCCCGGACACCTGCATGCGATCAGAGTCACGGTTTCAGTGCCGAAAGATGCGACGCCGGGAGATCACTTGACTGCTCTGATCATCGAACAGCGACCTGACAACATCCGGATCAATCCGGATCGCCGGCAAGTGGTGATTCGTTATCGAATGGCCGCAGTCTTCTACATCAAAGTGCCGCAACTGCGTCGCGCCGGATCTTTGGAGAGCCTGCGTGCCGAAGCAACTGAAAATCAGGTCGTCGTGACTCCCTTGCTCAAGAACACGGGCAACAGTGTGATTCGTCCGCTGACTTCGTTGAAGGTGACGGACAGCGCGGGTGTTGCGGTGGCGGAGTTACCACAGAAGGAGTCGTTGCCGTTGCTTGGTGGTGCTGAGTTAGTGCAACCGGTGGTGCTGGAACAGCGGCTGGCGCCTGGCACTTACACGGTGAAGTACCGAATCGATTTTCAGGATGGCAGCAGACCAACTGAAGGGGTCACGGAGTTTGTGATACCGCAGTCGCAACGAACCTCAAGTGGAGCAACGAGCCAGGGGCTGGCTCCGGCTTCACCGGAATAAGGACGGTTATTTGCAACGCGTTGTTTGGAGAGACGAGATTTCCGCCGAGCGAAACGCGTGGTCCACTAACTACGAGCGTGGGTTGGGAATCATCAACGACGAGGCCGCTGACTGCTGCGGGCGAAACCAGCGTTCCGGTGGCACGCACATCGGAGATCGATAGTTGAGGAAGTAAGGCTGCCTGCGATTCTACGGTAGCCGAGATCTTGAAACCGCTATTTGAACGCACGAGTAAAGGCACGCGAATAACGGTAGCTTCAGTATTGGTGCTCGTTAATGTTATTCGCACCGCGTTGCCGCTGCTCACCACATCGGCAGCAACATTACCGTGAGTGAAACTCAGGGGCACTGAAAGAGTCACGGTTTCGCTGACTTTTCCCGCCAGTGTCACGCGGCCCGTTTGGGCCTCCGCAGCGACAGACGCAAGAAACACGAGACCAATCAGCGTGAAGATACGACGACACCTCAGCCTTGGCTGCATCGAGTGAGGACCTCCTGCAATTAGATTCCTGAGTCTTATAACTCAAGTCACAAAAAAGCACAAAAAGCACAAATGAAAATCACTGCGGGCACAAAACTAAAAAGTTCTTTCTTGTGCTTCTTGTGCCTTAGTGTGGCTCTCTTTCCGGCTCTTGAGGCAAATTCGGCGTCTGGGACGAATCAGGAAACGTCGGTCATCATCGTCAACGAACGCACACTCGTTGGACCGAATAGCTCCGTGCAACTACGCGGTGGACGACTCTTTCTTCCCGTCGCGACCATCGCTCAGGCACTCGGTGACACGTTCAGTTGCGATTCGACCACGCGCATCGTCACTATCCGTCGTCAGACTGGCACGATCGCGGTCTTCAATGCGCCACTGAATGAAGTGCGTGAGAATGGCGCGGTTATTCTCACCGTCTCCGGAACCGCCGACTTGATCTTTCCACCAACACCGAACGAGTTAATGCTGCCCGCGGAGATCGTGGCAGCGCTCCTCGACGTTACTGTCCGGCGTGACGAGAGGAATGCGGTTGTTATTACTCGCAAAGGAGTTCAGGCCGCCGAGACAATTCGTCCTGGCGCGAAACAAGCGCGCTTTGAACTGTTTCAACTCGAATACGATTACAACTACAGTCGCTACACCGAGGCGGGGGATCATAGTTTGGTCCTGCGTGGCGCCGGTCGTGTGGGCGACGCGAGGTTAAGTTTTATCGCTAACTCGGTGATGGGTGTGACGCGTAATTCGTCTCGTCCGAGTCTGCAAGGCGGAACGATCAGGCTGGACCGTCCGAATGGTCAGAGTTTCGTCGGCGGTGAATTTGGTACCGGAACAGACGTGGAATTTCTGAGCGCCGCTGTTCGCGGCGGACTCGTGCAACTGCCTTTGCATCGCGTGCGACTCGACTTTTTCGGCGGGCAAACAACTTCCGGAATACCGACTGCGAACTTGAACCTGAATTCTTTCTCGCCTCTCGACGTCCGCTACGATACGAAGATCTTCGGCGCAATCGCCACTACCGCCACACGAACTCCGCGGCAACGAGACTTCACACTGTCCGCGGGCGCAATGCACTTCGGTGGATCGAGTCGCAAGGGAGACATGGTCGCAGGTGGTCTCAAGTACGTTTCCGGTCTCAATCGTTTTCAGGCTGACCTTGCTATGGGCCAATTCTCAGGCATTGGTCGCGATGGGACTCTGATCAAAGGCACCGGAGCAGCGGCCAGCTTTACGGGTTCTTATAACCTGACTGACGCCGTGCTCGTGCAAGCTCGTTACACTCACGTCGGCCAAACGTTCCTGAGTCCGCAAAGCGGAATACACTCGCCCACCAGCACCGCCGCTGCCGGCGTAAGTTGGCAACCGCGGCGTTGGTTTACGGCAGGGTTGAGTGGCAGCACGGCGACAACGCCAGGAAGGCGTGGTGATTTTAACCGCTACGTTACAGCGAGCCTGACACTCGCACCCGAGAATTCCCTGCCTGCACTCTTTGTGTCGCACACGCAGACCAGTACGACGCAATTGAGAAATTCCGCGTTCACCTTGGTCAGTGCGACTAAGAAGTTCAACCGGTGGAACATGTTTTTCAACGGCTCACGCATTCAGACGTTCGGCGACACGGCTCTCAACGCGCAAGTTGGCGGAAACATCCGGGTCAACGAAGCGAATACTCTCGAGGTCAGTCAAGCGCTTGGGAGTAAGGGACTTCTGACGGGAATGGCGATGTGGCAGATGTCTAATCTGTTTAGTAATCGTCTCGCGTTCAGCGCCGGCCTGGGCTACACGCGAAGCAGCACTGCGCCGTTTCAGACTTCACAACACGTTTCGGCGTCGCTGAAGTTGGCACGGAGCAGCACACTGCAATTCACCTACTTAAAAACTGTAACCGGCACGACTGCATTGCTAAGTCTGCGTGGCTTGCTCTTCTCTTCCCGGAGAGCCGAGCGCGCGATCAATGGAACACTCGCGGATATGAATTCCTATGGCGTCGTATCTGGCAAGGTTTATCAGGACGTGAATCTCAACGGCCGGTTTGATCCGGGTATCGATCAGCCACAGGCAAACGCGCAGGTTCGTGTTGATGGCAGCCGATACGTAGTTTCAGATGCGAACGGAAATTATCGAATCGACAACATTGCGCGAGGCGACCACGCGGTCTATCTGGATCTTTTGTCCGTGCGGGCCGATCTGACGTTGTTGGATAACACGCAACAACTGATCACGCTCGACTCGAGACGTGATGTGATGGTCGACTTTCGTGTCGTGCGCACCGGGCGCATCAGCGGTGTGGTCTGGATAGATGTGAATGAGAATGGGCGGCTGGATGAGACGGAACAGCCGTTACCTGACGTGCGCGTCGTGACGGGCAGCGGCCGCGACACGCTGACCGACGAAAAGGGCTACTTCAACATCGGTGACCTGCCACCGGGTGAGCACATCGTTCTGTTGGATGAGAAGACCATACCGGAGCGGACGCGCTCCATCACAGGTTCACAAACCATCAAAGTAACCGCCGCCAACGAAACCACCACCACCTTCCCAGTCACCCCCCTGCCGGACCAGATCAAAAAATTCCCGAAGAATTAACCAGTAAACCACTGGATCTCTACTCTGCGCGCAGCGCAGAAATCGGATCAACCGATGCCGCGCGTCGCGCTGGAAGATAACTCGCCAGTAACGCTGACGCGCCCAACACAGCCGCCACACAAATAAGCGTCGTGATGTCCCACGGCGGAGTGCCAAAGAGCAGTTTGCGCATCAATGAGGCGGCAAGAATCGCACATCCAGTCCCGATCGCGATCCCTGCAACTGCTAACGTAACAGCTTCTTTCAGTATGAGCCGATAAACCGTGATGCGTTGTGCGCCGAGTGCGATGCGCACTCCAATCTCACGAGTGCGTTGATTCACGGAGTAAGCAATGACGCCGTAGAGTCCAACAACTCCGAGCAGCAACGCCACCGCCGCGAAGCCCCCAACGAGCCACGTTGAGGAACGCCGCAGG
>JBIOVO010000076.1:0-2572 GCA_044867735.1 Pyrinomonadaceae bacterium
CTCGGGGATGGGTTCGGATGGCACTAACGGATTGAAGCGGATCAAGGAACATAACGGACTGGCATTCGCACAAGATCCGAAAGAAGCCTAACACGATTCGATGCCGCGCCATGCGATTGACAGCAGCCTCGTCGACTTCGTGCTCCCCGTCGCAGAGATACCGGGCAAGCTCATGGAAATCCGGCGCAACGCGAGCCGCATCATGTTGCCGCCTGAAACGGAGCCGCCGTCCGTTGTCAGCCAGAAAGACGAGGACGAAGCAGCGTTGCGAGATATTCTCACTTTGCTGCGATCCCACACGGGACACGACTTCTCGCACTACAAGCGCGTAACCGTATTGCGGCGCATCGCGCGACGTTTGCAGGTCAACCAGTTGCATCAGCTCACGGCTTACCGAGACTTCATGCAAGCACATCCGCGCGAAGCACAGGCGTTATTGAAAGACTTGCTTATCAGCGTGACAAACTTCTTTCGCGACCGAGACGCATTCGAGGCGTTGGAGCGCGAGGTGCTGGACGAAATCTTTCGCGCGAAGACGACCGCCGACCAGGTGCGCGTGTGGGTGGCGGGTTGCGCAACTGGCGAGGAAGCATATTCGGTCGCGATCATGCTGTTGGAATATGCCGAGCGGCTTCCGTCTCCGCCCTCGATTCAAATCTTCGCTACTGACATAGACGAAGCCGCAATCCGAACCGCGCGTGAGGGCTTTTATACGGAAACCATTGAGGCGGATGTGTCGCAGACGCGCTTGCGTCGCTTCTTTACCAAAGAGAATGGCGGCTATCAGATCAAGAAAGAGGTGCGCGAGCGCGTACTCTTCGCCGTCCATAATCTTATTAAAGACCCGCCCTTCTCACGACTCGACGCCATCACCTGCCGAAACCTGCTGATTTATCTCAACCGGGAAGCGCAGCAACATATCCTGGAATCATTTCACTTCGTATTGCTTACCAAGGGATTTCTGTTCCTCGGTAATTCTGAATCGATAGGCAGCGAGATAAAACTGTTTGCGGCCGTGGACAAAAAGCACCGCATTTACCGCGCCGAAGACGTTCCACGCAGAGCAGCGCCCGTACCGATGTTGCCACTCGACCTACCGGTACATCACGCTTCAGCGTCGCAAACGGAATTCACCCGAAAACCGCAACGGATCTCTTTAGGTCAGCTTCATCAGAAACTCCTGGAGCAGTACGCGCCAGCTAGTGTAATTATCGATGAGGATTACAACATCCTTCATTTGTCAGGCCACGCGGGACATTTTTTGCAGTTCGCCAGTGGTGAGCCGAGTCGGAGTCTATTGAGAGTGGTCCACCCGCAGCTCAGGATCGAACTTCGCACTGCGTTGTTCCAGGCTGCGAAAACAGGAAAATCATGTGAGGCGCGCCGAGTGAAGATAGATCGCGACGGGAAAGATTTTTACGTCAACATGATCGTGCGTCCCGTACACGACAAAACGACCGGGGATGACCGCAGGTACTTTCTCGTTTTCTTTGATGAACTCGAAGGTTTCCCCCTTGTTGAGAGCAGCGGGGCGCGGGCCGGCGAAGCCGAGAGTGTGGTCGCTCTTCTCGAAGAGGAACTGCAAATAACAAAAGAGCAACAACAAGCGACCATCGAACAGTACGAGACGCAGACTGAGGAACTGAAAGCGTCGAACGAAGAACTGCAAGCGATGAACGAAGAGCTGCGCTCGGCAACCGAAGAGCTCGAGACCGGCAAGGAAGAGTTGCAATCGGTAAACGAGGAAATTCAGACGATCAACGTAGAGTTGAAGCAGAAAATCGACGAGCTTGCCGTCTCTAACAGCGACTTGCAGAATTTGATCGCCTCGACGGATCTGGCGACCATCTTTGTTGACCGCGACTTCAAGATCAAATTCTACACACCTCGCGCCCAGGACATCTTCAGCCTGATTCCATCCGATGTTGGGCGGCCTCTTTCGGATATCACGCACAAACTTGATTACGCCTCAATGTTACAAGACGTGCAGCACATGCTCGAGGACGGGCATAAGACCGAACTCGAAGTTATGAGCCGCGAAGGACGTTGGTATATCGCCCAGTTGATCCCATATCGCATGCAGGGAGCCGACACAGACGGCGTGATTCTCACTTTCATTGATTTCACCCGGCGCAAGGAGGCGGAGAAAGAAGCGCTGGCAGCGAGAGCAGGACTAGAGCGTCATACTGTCGCGCTGATGGAGATAAACGAGGCCTTGCAAACCGAAGTTAGCGAACGGCAGCGTGCCGAGCGTGAACGAGGTCAGCTTGTGCGCCGCCTCGTTTTTGCTCAAGAAGAGGAACGCGCCCGCATAGCACGCGAGATGCACGATCAGTTTGGGCAGCAACTCACAGTGCTAAACTTGAAACTCGACGCGCTTAAAAAAGATTGCGCGGACAATACGACCCTGTGTGAACAAGTTGATACATTGCAAGCCCTGGCCCAGCAAATCAGCGCAGACGTTGATAACCTGGTCTGGGAAATGCGGCCTATGGCACTTGACGATCTCGGATTAGGTGCAGCACTCACCAGCTACGTACAGAGCTGGTCATCGCACCTCGGCATTCCCGTT
>JBIOVO010000077.1:0-3059 GCA_044867735.1 Pyrinomonadaceae bacterium
AACTGCAATTGTCCGGAGAGCGCGCTCGCGAGCTCGGATTACCCGAGATTGTTAGCGAGTCGGGCAAGGCAGTGTTGTACGACGGTCTTAGTGGCGATCCGTTCGAGCAGAAAGTGACAGTCGGATATATCTACATGTTGAAGCTGTCGCACCTCGTCGACGACAAGATTCACGCACGCTCGATTGGACCGTACAGCTTGATCACGCAGCAGCCGCTCGGTGGTAAGGCGCAGTTTGGTGGTCAGCGCTTTGGAGAGATGGAGGTGTGGGCGCTCGAAGCTTACGGCGCGGCACACATTCTTCAGGAGTTGTTGACGGCCAAGTCTGACGACGTAGCCGGCCGCTCGAAGATCTACGAAGCGATCGTGAAAGGCGAAGCCGACTTCGATCCGGGTTTGCCTGAGTCGTTCAACGTGCTCGTACGCGAACTGCAATCGCTCTGTCTCGATGTTGAGTTAATTAACAAGAAGGCAGCGGTCGACGGCACGGGTGCGGAAGACGGCGTTGGTGAAGCGATCGTGACAAGCGCTGTGGAAGCGTAAAGTCAGTTTCACAGGATGAGCAGGATTTTTAAAAAGATTGACATGTAAATCCTGCTTCAATCCTGTAAATCCTGTGAAAGGTTTTCTGCTCTATTAGCAACGGAGAAATTAAAGTGTTTCGATTCCAACAAGAAAAGACGCAATTGGCTCCAGACTTTGAAGCAATTCGTATCTCACTTGCGTCACCGGAAAAGATCCGGCAATGGTCGCATGGTGAGGTGACCAAACCAGAAACAATCAACTACCGCACCTTCAAACCCGAACGCGACGGGCTCTTCTGCGCGCGTATCTTCGGTCCGGTCGCTGATTGGGAGTGCCTCTGCGGAAAATACAAACGCATGAAGCACCGGGGCGTGATCTGCGACAAGTGCGGCGTTGAAGTAACTCAGGCGAAAGTGCGACGTGAACGGTTGGGTCATATCGACCTCGCCAGCCCGTGTTCGCACGTGTGGTTCTTTAAAGGACTGCCGAGCCGCATTGGTCACTTGCTCGATATCCCGCTGCGCGAGCTCGAGAAGGTCCTCTATTTCGAGTCGTACATCGTGATCGATCCCGGCGACGTTCCGGGACTGAAAGAGCGTGAACTGCTGAGCGACGAACGCTATCGCGAACTCGTGCGTGACTATCCGGCGCAGTTTGTCGCCAAGATGGGCGCCGAAGCGATCAAGGAACTGCTGGCGATGGTGGACGTCGAAGATCTCGCCACCGATCTGCGCAAGCGGATGAAGGAAGAGACTTCGCAGCAGAAGAAGTTGAAATACTCGAAGCGTCTGAAAGTCGCTACCAGTTTTCTCAAGTCAGGAAACCGGCCCGACTGGATGATCCTCGACGTGATCCCGGTTATTCCACCCGAGCTCAGACCGCTCGTGCCATTGGATGGCGGGCGCTTTGCAACTTCGGATCTGAACGACTTGTATCGACGTGTTATCAACCGCAACAACCGTCTCAAGAAACTGATGGAGTTGCGCGCGCCTGAAGTCATCGTGCGTAACGAAAAGCGCATGCTTCAGGAAGCGGTCGATGCGTTGTTTGATAACGGTCGTCGCGGACGCGTGTTGCGTGGCGTCAACAATCGCCCGCTCAAGTCGCTGAGTGGAACGCTCAAAGGCAAGCAGGGACGTTTTCGTCAGAACCTGCTCGGCAAGCGCGTCGACTACTCCGGACGTTCAGTAATCGTCGTTGGACCAGAACTGAAACTTCATCAGTGCGGTCTGCCGAAGAAGATGGCGCTCGAGTTGTTCAAGCCGTTCATTTACAACCAGCTCGAGAAACAGGGCCACGCGGCCACGATCAAGCAAGCACGCGAGATGGTGGAGCGTCAGGAGCCAGTCGTTTGGGACATTCTTGAAGAGGTGATTCGCGAGCATCCCGTGCTTCTGAATCGTGCTCCGACACTGCACCGGCTCGGCATTCAGGCGTTTGAGCCGGTTCTGGTCGAGGGCAAGGCCATCAAGATTCACCCGTTAGTCTGTACGGCATTCAACGCCGACTTCGACGGCGACCAGATGGCGGTTCACATTCCGCTCAGTCCGGAAGCACAGATTGAGGCGGCAGTGTTGATGCTATCCAGCAACAACATTCTGAGCCCTGCGAGCGGCCAGCCAATCGCGGTTCCTTCGCAGGACATCGTGCTCGGTATTTACTACCTGACGCGTGACCGTCCGGGAGCAAAGGGTGAAGGACGTGTATTCGCTTCGCTCGAAGAAGTGTTACTTGCACTCGACGCCGGGGAAGTCACCACGCAAACACCGATCAAGCTGCGCATTCAGGGCGACTTGATCGATCTCGTTCAGGAACACGATCCGCAGGACATCCTGCGTGCGGTTGTTCAGGACGACGTGCGCCGCGTCATTAATACCACCGTCGGTCGCGTGATCTTTAACGATTCGATTCCCGCGGGTCTGCCTTTCATCAACGGCACGTTGAAGAAGAAAGGCCTGCAGTCGCTCGTTAACTATTCGCACATCCGTTTGGGCCACGAGATGACGGTCAAGATGCTTGACGATCTCAAGACCCTCGGCTTCCTGTACGCGACCAAAGCCGGTATCTCCATCGGCATTGACGATCTGGTGACGCCGCCAGCCAAGCGCTCACTCGTTGAGAAAGCCGACAAGGACGTGATCGCGGTCGAGCAGCAATATCAAGACGGCGTTATCACTAACGGCGAACGCTACAACAAGGTGATCGCCATATGGTCTGAAGTCACCGATAAAGTCGCCAAGGAGATGTTCAAGGCGATGGACGATCGCGAGCGCGCCAGCGGCGAGCTCAATCCAATCCTCGTTATGAGCGACTCCGGCGCTCGTGGTAGCGCTCAGCAGATTCGCCAGCTTGCCGGCATGCGCGGTCTGATGGCTCGTCCCTCGGGCGAAATCATCGAGACTCCGATTCAGGCAAACTTCCGCGAGGGCTTGAACGTGTTGCAGTACTTCATCTCGACACACGGCGCTCGCAAAGGTCTGGCTGACACGGCTCTCAAGACCGCTGACTCAGGTTACCTGACTCGTCGTCTCGTCG
>JBIOVO010000078.1:0-24995 GCA_044867735.1 Pyrinomonadaceae bacterium
ACGTCGATCAGGCGCGCGCCCTTTGGGACCTCAAACTCTTTACTATTGATCGTTACTTTAATGAGTTCGGTTGACATTAATCAGATCTATGTAATCTGTGGATGAAATCTTCCGGGAATCGTTTGATCGCCGACTGAATCGGCCAGGCCGCGGCATCGCCCAGCGGGCAAAACGACTTGCCCTCGATGTTGTCGCAGAGGTCCAACATCAGTTGCGCATCATCCGGGCGTCCCTCGCCGCCCTCGATTCGTTTGAAAACCTTCACCAGCCAGTCAGTGCCCTCGCGACACGGCGTACACCAGCCACACGATTCATGTTTGTAAAACTCGGTCAGGTTCTTAGTCGATTCGAAGATATCGACTGTTTCGTCCATCACGATGAAACCGCCGGAGCCGACGCTCGAACCCGCGGCAACAAGTCCTTCGTAATCCATGCGCACGTCTTTGCCTATGATTTGATCGGCGCGCATGATGTAAACGGAGGAGCCGCCCGGAATCACTGCCTTTAGCTTCTTGCTATCGAGAATTCCACCGCAGTCTTCCATGATGAACTTCTCCATGTCGTCGTAGCCCATCGGCAGCTCGTAAACGCCCGGGTCTTTGACATGGCCCGACACGGACCAGACTTTCGTGCCACCACTCTTCTCAGTTCCGAGTTTCTGGTAAGCCTCGCCGCCCATCTTGATGATGTCGGGCACGGCAGTCAGCGTTTCGACGTTGTTCACAACGGTCGGACACGCATACAAACCCGAGACGGCAGGGAAGGGAGGTTTCATGCGTGGATGGCCGCGCAGACCTTCAAGCGAACTGAGCAGTGCGGTCTCTTCGCCGCAGATGTAAGCGCCGGCGCCGGTATGCGTATAGACCTCGCAGGAGAAATCAGTGCCGAGGATCTTGTTTCCGACGAGGCCTTCCTTGCGCGCCTCGGCGATCGCGACGTCCATGATGTCGATCAGGTACTTGTACTCGCCGCGCGTGTAGATGTAAGTGGTCTTCGACCCGAGCGCATAGGCGGCGATCAACATGCCTTCGATCAGCATGTGCGGATCGCGTTCCATTAAGTACCGATCCTTGAAAGTGCCCGGCTCAGACTCGTCTGCGTTGCAAACGACGTACTTGGGTTTCGGCGAGTCTTTCGGAACGAAACTCCACTTCATTCCAGTTGGAAAACCTGCGCCGCCACGGCCACGAAGCGCCGACTTCTTCACTTCATTGATCACGTCGTCAGGCGACATGCCGTCGAGCACTTTCTTGATCGCTTCGTAGCCACCGTTGCGACGATAGACGTCGAGCGAGCGCGAGTTTTCGAGATGGACTCGCCGTAGCTGAAGTGGTTCACATCCGATGGCTTCGATACGCATGATTGGTCTTAGGGCAGCGCGTCCAGTATCTGATCGATCTTTTCCGGAGTCAGATTCTCGTGATAGTCGAAGTTGAGTTGAAACATCGGCGCGGTGCCGCAGGAGCCGAGGCATTCAACTTCACTCAACGTGAAGCGTCCATCAGCGGTTGTCTCGCCGACCTTGATGCCGAGTTTCTGAGAACAGTATTCAGTAACCTTTTTCGCGCCGCGAATTGCGCACGAGAGTGTGCGGCAGACCTGTATGTGGTACTTGCCGACCGGCGACATTTGAATCATGGAGTAGAACGTCGCCACTTCCCAGATATCCGTCACCCGCACCTTCAAGCGATTCGCGAGATAGAGCACACCCGGAGGATCCAGATATCCGCGTTCGCGCTGCACGATGAACATCAACGGCAGGATCGCCGAGCGCATCACCGGATACTTCGCCAGGTGCTGATCAATCTCGGCTTCCACTTCCGGCGAAAACGTCGCAGGCTCGACGCCGAGATCTACAGGCTGTGACAGCGGCTGAATGTTAACGATCTGTGTACTCATCCGTCTGATCCGTGTTACCGATCTATCTCTCCCAACACGATATCCAGCGATCCAATAATCGCCACGACATCGGCAACCATCTCCCCTTCAGAAAGCACCGGCAGCGCCGAAAGATTGACGAAACTCGGCCCACGGAAGTGCACGCGGCTCGGTTTTGGTCCACCATCCGACCTCATGTAAACACCCAACTCGCCCTTCGAAGCTTCAATCGGGAGATAGACCTCGCCCGCCGGAACATCGAAACCTTCAGCGACGATGAGGAAGTGATGAATCAAAGCGTCCATGTGGATCTTCATCGCTTCTCGATCCGGCAGCACGACTTTTGGCGCGTCAGCCTTTACTGATCCCGGCTTCAAACGCGCGAGCGCCTGCACCGAGATCTTGTGCGATTCCTTCATCTCGCGCATCCGCACCATGTATCGCGCCCAGACGTCTCCGTCGGGTTCGGTTGGAACTTCAAAATCGTAGTTCTCATATCCGGTGTACGGATTAGCGCGCCGGATGTCGAGATTGATGCCGCTCCCGCGCAGACATGGACCGGACAGTCCCCAGTCGATGGCGTCTTCCGCGGAGATCTGTCCGATGCCCTGAGTTCGTCGTTGAAAAATCTTGTTGCCGCTCAGCAGTTTGTGAAACTCGTCCAGGGCCGGCAGAAAACCGTCGAGAAATTGTTTGCAGCGGTTCTCGAACCCGGCAGGCAGGTCCATCATCAGACCGCCGATGCGGAAGTACGAAGGCGTCAGTCGTCCGCCTGAAGCAGCCTCGATCAGGTTCAGGATCTTTTCGCGTTCACGGAAGCAGTAAAAGAAGACTGTCATCGCGCCGATGTCGAGCGCGTGGGTGCCGAGCCAGACGAGATGCGAGCCGATGCGTTGCAGTTCACACATGAGCACGCGGATGGTTTGCGCGCGTTCGGGTATCTCGAGCCCGAGCAGTTTCTCACCCGCCATCACGTAAGCGAGGTTATTGCCGAGCGGATTCAGATAATCCATCCGGTCAGTGATCACGATCCCCTGCTGGTACTTCTTGTACTCAAAGAGCTTCTCCATACCCGTATGGAGATAGCCGATGTCAGGCGTGGCCTTCACCACCATCTCGCCGTCCAACACCAGCTCGAGACGCAAGACGCCGTGCGTCGAAGGGTGTTGCGGACCCATCGAGATAGTCATCTGCGTATCGAGCGGCCGATCGACGATCTCGAACTGTGGTGGAATGGTTGCGGAACTCATTTCCTTTGAACCTGGGTCTTTGGTTTTTGGTCTTAGGTCTTGGAACTAACCTGACTTACAAAGACCAAAGTTCAAAAACCAAAGACCTTTTTATTTCAAGCTATACGGCTCGTAACCTCGTAACGGAAAATCTTTGCGCAGCGCGTGTCCCTGCCAATCGTCGGGCAGCAGAATGCGGCGCAGGTCCGGATGGCCGTCGAATATCACTCCAAACAAATCAAATGTTTCACGTTCGTGCCAGTTTGCAGTCTTCCAGACGGACGTCACCGTCGGCACGTGAACGTCGCCCTCACTCAACAACACTTTTAAGCGGATGCGATGGTATTTGGTGGTTGAGAAGAGATGGTAATTGACTTCGAAACGCGGATCCTCTTCAGGACCACGATCGACGCCACAGAGATCCGAGAGAAAGTCGAAGCGCCCGGCCGGCAAATTCTTCAGGAAGGTTGACGCTGCAGCGATGTGGTCGCGCGGGACGACGACTGTCGTTTCACCAAAAGCATTGATGACTTCCGCAACCCATTCCGCCTGTTCACGCTGTAACGCCGCCACTATCGGTGACGGCGCTGTCTCGGAACTTGAAATTGCACTTGTTGACAGCTCGTTGTTTTCGGGCCCTGATTCCATCCGCGATGTTCACTCAACTCTCTTAAGAAGAACGGCGCCGTTCGTGTCTCGAAGCGATCGTGTACGGTCGTGATTCCGGCAGCGTGTTCTGCCGTGCAGTCGATCCATCGGTCACGGGCAATGTGCCTGGCACAACGGCTTCTCGTGCTTCCTCTTCCGGTATGTCCCTGCGATCGCGGACGCTCTCTTTCATCACTTTATCCTGCAACATCATGACAGCGTGAATAAGCATCTCCGGACGCGGCGGACAACCGGGAATGTAAACGTCAACTGGAACAATCTTATCGACACCCTGGACGATGGCGTAGTTATCAAACACGCCGCCCGAAGTCGCACAGGCGCCCATTGAAATCACCCACTTGGGTTCCGGCATTTGATCGTAAATTCGTCTCAACACCGGCGCCATCTTGCGCGACACGCGTCCGGAGACGATCATCACGTCCGCCTGGCGCGGACTCGCGCGAAACACCTCCGAACCAAACCGCGCCAGATCGTTTCGCGATGATGTCGCGTTCATCATCTCGATCGCGCAGCAGGCGAGACCAAATGTCGCCGGCCAGAGTGACGACTTCCTCGCCCAGTTGATGAGCGAGTCGAGGCGTGTGGTTAAAACTTCCGGTAAAGCTTCGGCAATGACGTTTTCCAGACCCATTTAGAACTTCCTTACGCTGCGGTTCGCCGCTGCTCGATTCGGCGCGCTTCCAGATCCGCCAAAGCTCTTGCTTCCGCTTCAGCTTCACGCCGCGCCTTTTCACCCCAATCAAACGCGCCCTTCTTGACGATATAAATGTAGCCAACGAACAGGAGGCCGACGAAGACCATCATCTCCCCATAAGCGAACCAGCGCATCGCGGTGCTTTGAGCTACGAGCGATTTGTAAACCGCCGCCCAGGGCACGAGAAAGATTACTTCGATGTCGAACAGTATGAAGATCATCGCGATCAGGTAGAACTTCACCGAGAAACGTTCCCGGGCAGACCCGACCGGATCCTTACCGCATTCGTAAGGCATCAACTTCGTTTTTGTTCGTTTACGTTGTCCAACGAATTGGGACAGAACGACGTTGCCGACCGCGAAGCCACCGGCCACGATGAACATCAGCAGAATGGGCAAGTAGTCGTAAAGCCTGAAGGACACGCCTCATACACCTCTAACTGCCGCTCACTGATCTAGACCTTAGTCAGTCGTGTGCGGTCAACAGTTAATCAATCCACCGAGATTGAGAATCATTGTACAAGCTGATGCTAGTCGAACTGATCAAGGGTGTCAAGCAACGTTTCCCGCGAGATCGGCGAGAAAAAAATGCTGATTGACCGTGAAAAAATGCTTGTGTTACCGTTCAGGAAAACCCTCATCCGAGAGGGTTTGTGGTTGGCCTCCCGTTTCAAATCGCAACTAGCCCGTACGGTAGCTTTAGACTAATGAGAACCCGGCCCCTGGAACAGTGATTACAGGATTCAACACCGACATCGAGCATGAAGGCGTGATCTATCATGTCCAGACCGAGGACAAGGGACTCGACTCACCAATAATCCTTTCACTTGTTTACGCCGGCGGGACCATTCTCGCCAGCAAGCGCTCACCTTATGAAGATCTGATCGCGTCGGGGTTCAGCGATGAAGTCCTCGCGGAACGCCTGAAGCGGCAGCACCGTTTGATCTGCGCCGCGATCCATTCCGGACGAATCAACGATCTGAAGAAGATGGGAGGAGTGGGAGCCCGTGCGAAGGAAACTCCTGTTGAGGTTCCGATTGAGGATGAGATCATCCATGAACGTGTTGAGGAGGTTGACGTAGCACAGCCCGCGCCGGTTGATGATGGCTTTGAAATTGAGTACTGGCCGGTGTCGCAGGAGTGGACGCCCCCACCGCCCGCACCGCCACGCGAGGAAGTTGAGACGGTTCAAGAGGCTGAATACCAGCCGGAGTTCGAACTGGTTGAAGAGGTTCCTGCTGAAGAGGCGGAGCAGCCGGAGAGCGACGAGATACTTGAAGATGGCTTATTGATCACGCTCCTCGACGACGAAGAGTTCTACTCCGGACAGCGCTGCACCCTTCGCGTGTTGATCAGTAATCGCGTTCAGGGTGACGACAAGCCGCTCGCGAACGTCGTTGTCTCAGTGAAGATTCTGGGCACGACTTTCCGTCCATTGATCTACTCTTTGAAGACTGAGAGTGACGGCGTGGCGAGTGTCGCGACGGAGATTCCGGAATTCACGTCGGGTCGGGCGGCAGTGCTTGTGCGTGCGGTGGCCAAAGATCAGGCGGCGGAGTTGCGTCGCATCATTCATCCCGCACAGTAAGGATGGTCAGTTGCGTGTTTATATAAACGGGGAAAGCAGAGAGTTTTCAGGGACGCCCTCCTTAGCAGAGCTAATCAATCAACTTGAGCTGCCGGTTGCGCGCATCGCGGTTGAGGTCAATCGTGAAGTGGTGCGGAGGAGTGATTGGGAGCAGACTGTGGTGCACGATGAGGATCGAATAGAGGTCGTGCATTTTGTGGGTGGGGGATCAAATTAGGATTACTCGCGCAAAGACGCAAAGGCGCAAAGGTCGGACCTCCGGCAGCCCGAGGGGTCTTCCTTTGCGCCTTTGCGCCTTTGCGTGAGAAGATCTTGTTCAAATGTCGCGAGCAATCCCATCAGTTTCATCACGCGAAAGTCTGATCATCGGCGATCGAACATTCACTTCGCGTCTGATTATCGGCACCGGCAAGTACCGCACGCACGACGAAATGCGCAGCGCTCACGAAGCCTCAGGCGCAGAGATGGTGACCGTCGCAGTTAGACGCGTCCCGCTCGATCGCAGTACCGAGTCGTTCCTTGATTATCTGAGTCCATCGCTCCAGATTCTTCCGAACACCGCCGGCTGTTACACCGCCGAAGACGCGATACGCACCGCTCGTCTTGCTCGCGAAGCACTGCAAACAGATCTCGTGAAACTCGAAGTCATCGGAGATCAAACGACTCTCTTTCCAGACAATGAGCAAACGCTCGAAGCCGCGCGCGTCCTGACGAAGGAAGGATTTGTCGTCCTGCCTTACTTCAACGACGATCTGATCATGGCAAAGAAGCTGCTCGACGCCGGCTGCGTCGCGATCATGCCGCTCGCAGCGCCGATCGGATCAGGTCTCGGCGTCCAGAACCCCGCTAACCTGCGCATCATGCGTGAGCAACTGCCGGATGCGACGATCATCGTTGACGCCGGTGTTGGGACAGCGAGCGATGCTGCAATCGCGATGGAACTCGGTGCGGATGGTGTGTTGATGAACACTGCGATCGCTGAAGCCGCCGATCCAGCGAAGATGGCGACTGCGATGAAGCTGGCAATCGAGGCCGGAAGACTCGCTTATCTCGCCGGACGGATGCCGAAGCGCCTCTACGCGAGCGCCTCAAGCCCCCTTCAAGGCGTCATCAAATAGGTCCGTGTGTTTACTTGGGCGTGAGTTTAAACGACTCAAAGAACCGATTCACGTTCCTCGTCTCGTCAACGTCCTTAAAGACAAACGTCGCCGTTTGAAACAATCGATTCCCAACCAGAAACATCTGTGACTTCACGTTTGCTGCCGGCGTCTCACTCGTAAACTCGATCCCGTTTTGTCCATCAACGGTAAGCTCGCGAGTCGAAATCAGCGTCGCCTGAAGACTCTTGTTGAATCGATCGCGGTTGGCCGTCAGCGCCGTGACCGGATTTAGTTTGCCGGGCTCATAGTCGCTGTAACTCGCCACGTACGTCGCACGCCCGACAGTCACCGTGAAAGAGTGCAGGGTAAAGGAGCGTTTCTTGTCGATTGTCTCGACCACCTTGTTAGGAAACTCGACAGAAAAACCGGCGCCTTCGGGAGCCAGGGTTACCCATGGCGATGGCTCCGATTGCGCCGGTGTGTTAATGAAGAGGGTGACCAGAACAAGCAGGGAGAAAATGAGTTTGCGCATAATTTTCGCTTTAAGATAGACCAAGCACTCCGTGGCGAGGCGCATCGCGTTCGTCGCGCTCATCTCTATGGACCACAACCTCACGCGGCCTCACGATCTCTTCGCGCTCGGTGATCACTTCTCGCCCGATCGGCTCGTCGCTTCGATACCGCAATCCACTCAGGTTCAGCCCGTGGCGCATTGAGACCACTTCCGAGTGTATACCAAAGAGCACCACCCACAATTCACAAAACACTCGCCAAACTATGTTGCCGAGCAGCGCGAGGCCAACACCGTATGCGACGTAGCGCCAGCCCAATGAGCGGGAGATCGTTGCATCGTTGAGTTGGATCCCGGCCCAGACTGCCAGGGCAATACCCGCGGCGGTTAAAGCGATGAAGCCAAGAAAGTAGACCACCTTCACAAACGTCGTCGTAATCATTCGCTCGAATGAGAAATAGGCTCCCATCAGATCATCTCCTCATCTGCTAACTGATGCTGCGACTAAGGGGTTTTCTGTGGAATTAGAGCAGAATGATGGTGATTTTTCGTATCGCTTTGGCGATATTTTGATTGTAATTGGTGGTCTGGATCGCAGATTACATCAATCGCGAGAGCACCTTCCAGTACTTCGATGGCAGAAGACGTGCGATCAGCGAGATGACTTTCGCGTCCGACCCGACGAGAACGCGTGACTGGCGGCGTTCGATGCCGCGCACGATCGTCTCGCCCGCGATCTCCGGCGGGAGCCGCAACAGCTTCCGGTATCTTGCCTGTCGTCTGGCAATCTCGTCTTCACTGATCCCCGCAGGGATGCGGGCCTTCTCTGCGATCGAGGTGGCGACACCTCCGGGATGGACCACCGTCACACCGATGAGCGAGGTTTCGAGTTCGTGACGCAGTGCTTCAGAAAAACCTCGCACAGCAAACTTGCTCGCCGAGTACGCTGCTTGCTCCGGCGGCGCGACCACGCCGTAGATGCTCGAGAGGTTCACGATGCGCGCGTCGTCACTCGCGCGCAGCAGCGGCAGGAATGCGCGGGTCATGCGCACAACGCCCCAGAAGTTGATCTCGAACAGCCATTCGAAGTCTTCGTCGGCAACTTGCTCGAACGTGCCTCCGACAGCGACGCCGGCATTATTCACCAGCACGTCCACGCCGCCGTGTTCGGCGGCGACGATGTCCGGAAACTCAGACACTGCCACGCGATCGGCGACATCGAGATGATGTCGTGAGACGCGAACGCCGTAATCGCGAATCATCTCGGCAGTCTCAGCCAGTCCAGCGTCGTCAACGTCCGCAAGCGCAACGTGACAACCGCGCCGCGCGAGCGACACTGCGATGGCGCGTCCGATCCCGCCCGCGGCACCGGTGATCACGGCCGTCCGTCCTTTAAGGTTCAGTTCTTTTTGCTTCGTCATCGGGGGAGGGAGAGCGTGACTTGCTCCTGCTCGCGCATCACGCGATCACCCAGTTCGGTTGTTGCGACAGTTGGGTAAGCGCCACGACTGACACGCAGGCAATTGGCGGCAATGAGCGCGTCGATGTAGATCTGAATCTCATCCTGGAGCATGTCTTTAAGTAGACCGTAAGTCGATAGCTCGTTGAGACGCGCAGTGAGCACCTGTTTGGCCGTGGACCCGCGCAAGGTTGACGCGAGCACCTTCTTGCCGAAGCGCCCGTTCATCCGTTTGGCACAGGCCAGTATTTTTCTCACTCGCAACAACTCATCAGCAGTGAGCTCGCGCGGCGAGAGGTCGGATGGAATCGAAAGGTCGTCGGGAAGGTCGAGATACGAAGATGTCGAATCGGCCGGTTTGCAGTTTCCGCAGGTGCCGCATTCGCGCTTGTGTTGCCGATCGCCGAAATACCTGAGGATGTGTGCGCGGTAACAATAGTCTGTGTAACAGAAATCGATCATCTCCCGGAGCTTGCGTCGCTCAAGCTCGCCGCGCCGCGACACGTCTTTCGGATCGACTCGAAGCTGCATTACGGGAGCGGTGTCGAGCATCAGGATGCTACGGCCTTGTTGCATTCCACGACCGGCGCGATTCGCTGCGGCCGCGGTGCGTTGAATATGACCGGCGCGCTCGAGGATGTAGAGCGCTGACTGGATCGCCATCTCGTTGCTTTCGCCGGTGCGACGCGCGATCTCGTTGGTCGAGAGTTCGATTCGTTTCAATTCCGTGGCCGCGAGTGCGTCGTAAACCTGTTTGACGACGCTGATGTCCGGGTATGAACCTTCGATGAAGAAGTCGTGCGTGTTCTTATCGGCGTAGTTGAAGAGCAGGACGCAGGTTGACGGCAGTCCATCGCGTCCGGCGCGTCCGATCTCCTGATAGTAGGCCTCGATCGAACCGGGCATTTGATAGTGGACGACAAAACGGATGTCGGGTTTGTCGATGCCCATGCCGAAGGCGTTGGTCGCGACAATCATCTGCGTGCGGCCGCTCATGAAGTTGTCCTGCTCTTTAATCCGCACCGAATCACTCATGCCCGCGTGATAAGTCGAGACGCGAAGACCTGCGGTTTTCAACTTGGTTCCGACTTGTTCGACCGCTTTTCTGGTCGAGGCATAAATGATTCCCGAGCCTTTGTGAGACTGGGCCAGACGCTTGATGTGCGCGATCTTCTCGCGCTCTCTTTGTGTGTGGACCACTTCGATCGTGAGGTTAGGACGATCGAATCCGCTCACAAAGGTCTGCGGTTGATCCAGGCCGAGCTGTTGAATGATGTCGGAGCGCACGTAGGGCGTGGCGGTGGCCGTGAGGGCGAGGGTCTGTACTTTGCCCAACGACTTTATGACGTTGCGGAGCCGAAGGTAATCAGGGCGAAAGTCGTGTCCCCAGGTGGAGATGCAGTGAGCTTCATCGACGGCGAAGAGTGAGATCGGGATTGATTGCAGTGCGGAGTTGAAGCGACCGCTGCGAAAGCGTTCGGGCGCGATGTAAACGAGTTTGTGTTCGCGTCGTCGCAGTGCCTCGATGCGGGCGCGTTGTTCGGATTCGGGGATCGAGCTGTTGATGAAGGTCGCGGGGAGTCCGCGAGCGTGTAGTGCGTCCACCTGGTCTTTCATCAGCGCGATGAGCGGAGAGACGACGAGTGTGACACCGTCGAGAATCATCGCGGGGAGTTGGTAACAGAGAGACTTGCCGCTGCCGGTCGGCATGACGACGACGGCGTCTTTGCCTTCCAGGATCGATCCAATCACGTCGCGTTGGCCTTCGCGAAAGTCTTCGAAGCCGAAGTGCTTTCGCAGAGACGAGACTGCATCTGTGAGCGAGTGCATGAGCGAGTCTAAGAGTTTTTGATTGTGTGGAGCAACTATGTTCTTCAACCACCGCGAAGGATGTTTCCCCGCCAAGGCGAAAAGGCGCAAAGTTCAGACCTCCGGCTGCCCGGAGGGTCAGACCTTTGCGCCTTTGCGCCTTGGCGCGGGAAATTCTTTTGTTGCGCCACTGAACAGACGCCCGCCGGTGATTTCGTATTTCTCGGACTCGGCGCGCCTGTGGCGAAATCAGCTCCGTTGTTATTCGTGTTCACGCAACCATTCCCAGCCCGCCGAATCGCGTTCGCATTACTTGCCGCAGGAGCCGTTGAACCCTTGAAGCAAGTGGCCGTGTTTCCGTACCCAACGAGGTCAACGATGTTCGCATCGTTCGGACACGCGCCACTGAGCGCTGTCGAGGTCTTCACAATCGCGACTTTCCCCGATCCAGCGGCCATCGCGATCGCGCCTGTCGCATCTGGCGTAGGTAGGAACACTCCATTACTCCCGCCCGAACCCTCCTGGACCAAATAGTACTGACCCGGCAACAGCACTACCGACGTAAGCGGCGTAACTGACCACGAAGAAGCGGTGGCGCTCGCGTACTGTACGGACCATCCGGTTAACTCGACTGGCGCGGCGCCACTGTTGAATATTTCAATAAAGTCATTTCGAAAAGGTGCGCCTGAATTTCCACCACCTCCGTAGATCTGGCTAATGACGATGCTTGGTGAGGCAATCGGCGACGGACTCGGCGTTGGACTCGGCGTCGGACTTGGAGTTGGACTCGGCGTCGGTGTCGGTGTTGGCGACGGAGTAGGAGTAGCCGTGGGCGTGGGAGTTGCAGTGGGTGTTGGTGTAGGTGTCGGCGTCGGCGCAGTGCCCACAAGAACCACCGAAGTCGAATTACTCCTCACTCCATCAGCGGTCACAACCACGGTCGATGTTCCGGTTCCGCTCAACTCAACCGGCGCCAAAACATGGATCTCATCGATACCCACGAGTCGCCCTGGCGCAACCGTCTCAACAGTCGCGGCTCTTCCTCGGATTGTCACCGAAACGCTCTCAGCTCCCGTCACGCCCGTAGCAAAGATCGAAAGCCGGAGCTGTCCACTCGACGGATCGAAAGGACCAGGCGCCAGACTATCTGAATTCAAAACGATCGCGTCGCCACGGCCATCGCCGCGCACCGTGAACACTCCGGGCGCCGCAGCCGAAATCTTCGCCAGCGCTTTCGACGAAAACCCGTCGGCGTTGGTCACGACAAATTCACCCGCTTCGCTAGCCGACCCCGGCGGTACCACGAAGACAACTTCATCAGGAGCCGCGAAAAAGACACGCGCGGACTGACCGTTTACCCGCACACTCGTTCCCGCAACTGTAAACGGCGGCTCCTCACCGGCAAACGCCGCTGCTTCGGCCTTGAACGCGAGCGCACTGCCGCGAATCGTCGCGATACTTCCGGGCGCGATGAATGTGTCCGCCGCCGGTTCTCTTCCTAGCGAAGCGGCATTGAGGACTGTCGCGGCGCCAAACTCCGGACGAGCAGCGATCGACGCCAGGTAGATCTCGCTGTTGTTTCTGAGATCGTCATCACTAACCGTCCCCGACAGGACGCGCGGAAAGTTAAAAGCCGCAACCGTCCCATCAAGATTCAACGAGCTAACTACTTCCACGGTCGCGGTTGACGGCGCATTAGTGATTTGCTGCAACTCACCAGTCGGAAGATCGAGCAGGTAGAGTTCGACACCGCCGTCGCTCGTTTCAACCACTCTGCGTCGAGTTGCAAAAGCCACGCGCTTCCCATCGCCGCTGATCGTTGGCTGAAGCTTTACGTCGGTCGCTCTCGAGCCCAGCTCTGTCAGTTGACGAACCGCATCATCGCGACCTTCATAGAGAAAGACCTGGCTCTGGTTTGGCGCGGTCAGAGCGGAATAGACCAGACGCATTCCATCATTGCTAACAGCGCGGCCCTCGGTCAGCGATAGGTCGTCGACGTTCGCAGCCACAACGCGACTCACCAGCGTTTGTGTTTCGATCAGGACGAGGTCGCCAGCCTGAAGTTTTTCTCTCTTGTAAAAGACTCGCGAACCGTCGCCACTGATCTTCGGACTGCGAGCCGATAGCTCCGGCGTGTCATTTGTTAATTGCTTAAACGCCTGCTTGACGGTGTCGTAAAGAACAATCTCGTAACTCTGATCCGAGTTTTCACCAGCCAGGTTTCGATTCGATGAAAAGGCAATCATCCGCCCTTCGGAAGTCACGGACGGCTGAAAGTTTCCTTCCCCGAGCCGTGTCAGATCGGAATTTGGCTCCGTCACTGTTAGCTGCCGGATCTTTGAGCCATCGAACAGGAAGATCTCTGAATTTCTGTCAGGATTCTGTCCGGCGAGGTCCTCGGTTGAGGCGAAAACGATCGTTCTTCCGTCGCTGGATAACGCGGGCGCAACCGCCCGTGTGTTTCCGATTGCAGTAAAAACCGGTGCTTCTGCGCCGAGATCCGCACGGAAAGTGTGAAACGAACCGCCCAGACCGCCGCTGCGCAAATCCGCCGACGACTCGAACACAACCACTCGTCCATCGTCGCTGAGCGTTGGATTCAAGCTCAGCGCGTGCTCAGGTGTGTTCGTCAGCCGTGTCAAAACAGAGTTCGACTCAGCCGCTGGTGGACCAAAAACACAATTGACGGTGAAAACGAGAACGACGATGAGGATCGAGACTGTGAGACGAAGCATAGTGAGGTTGCTCCTTACGTAATAATTTTGGAGCGCATTCTACACCTCGTTTGAAAAAACTCAAGCAGAATCTCTCTACGCCAAGGCGCAAGAGCATTAACCACAAAGACACAAAGTTGAAAAATCAGCTTAGTGTCTTAGTGTCTTTGTGGTAAAACTCCGCAAAAGAGATACTACATATGAAAATCCTCGTCAGTGGCTCACATGGACTCGTCGGTAAGGCCCTGATCAAGTCGTTGACGGACGACGGGCACGAAGTCATCCGGCTCGTGCGGCATGAACATCATCTCGGCGCACTCGACATCGAGTGGCATCCAAACCAGGGAACCATCGACGCACAACATCTCGAAGGACTCGACGGCGTGGTCCACCTCGCCGGCGAAAGCATCGCCGGGGGACGCTGGACTGAAGAGCGAAAACGCGCCATCCGTGAAAGCCGAACCAAAGGCACGTCACTCTTAAGCGAATCACTGGCCGGACTAACTCGACCACCGTCCGTCTTTCTCAGCGCGTCGGCGATCGGTTATTACGGAAATCGCGGTGATGAAAAGTTAAATGAAGAGAGCGCTCCCGGAGATGACTTCCTGGCAGATGTGTGCGTCGAGTGGGAAGCAGCCACGAAGTCTGCGGTCGAGAAGGGAATCAGAACCGTCCACACGCGCTTCGGCGTCATTCTCGACGAAAACGGCGGCGCGTTATCAAAGATGTTGACGCCCTTTCGCATGGGTATTGGCGGCAAGGTTGGCGATGGCACGCAGTGGACGAGCTGGGTTGCGCTCGACGATGTAATCGCGGCGTTGAAATTCCTGCTGACTAACAATTCAATACGTGGACCAGCAAACATCGTCTCACCGAATCCGGCGACCAACGCAGAGTTCACACGAGTGCTGGGACGAGTACTTTCGCGCCCTACTATCTTTCCGATGCCGGCTTTTGGTGCACGCCTCGTTTTCGGCGAAATGGCCGACGCGCTTTTACTCTCGAGTCAGAGAGTCGATCCGTGCGTGCTTGAAGACAACGAATTCTTATTCAACTGGCCCACGCTCGAGGCAGCGTTGAAACACATTCTTGCCAAAGGTTAACACCATGAAACTTCTGCTCACGCTACTGTTACTGCTCACGTTCCTCTCGGTCCCGCAGCCGCGCCCGCAGAACGAAGTTTCCGACCTGATCCTTCACAACGGCGTTATCTGGACGGTCGATGAGAAGAATCCGACGGTGCAGGCGGTTGCGATCAGAGACGGGAAGTTTGCGGTGGTCGGCTCAAACAGTGCGGCGCTGAAACTTCGTGGTCCAAACACGAAAGTGATCGATCTGAAGGGAAGCTTCGTCACACCCGGGTTCAACGACAACCACGTGCACTTCGCTTCGGCGGCGCAGTTTCTCGAATTCAACATCATGCGCGCTTCCAGGCAGGAGGAGTTTGTCGCACGCGTGAAAGAGGTGACTACACGACTGCCGAAGGGCGAATGGATCGTTGGCGGGTTCTGGGGCGCTTATGACGAGTGGGCCGCCGGCAGTGCGGGTAGTCAACGGAAAGAGCCGTTTGCTCCCGACATGAGCCTGGTGAATGAGATCACGGCCGACTATCCGATGTTCATTCGAAAGTTTGACGACAGCCAGTTCGCTGCCAACCAGGCCGCTTTTCGCCTGTTGAAGATCGATGCCGGCAATCCGCAGGCACCCGATGTCGAGTTTTTGCGCGACAGTCAGGGCCGCCTCAATGGTCACATGCGCGGCAGAGGTGCGACGCGTCTTTTCAATACCGTGATTCCGCGCAGCTTCTCGCGCGAGCGTCGCTTGCAGCAAACAAGGAATGCGCTGGCCGAGATACGCAAGTTTGGCGTCACGAACGTCAGCGACATGTCCGACGATCTGCAACTCGATCTTTACCGAGAGTTGCTACGCACAGGTGAATTGACCGTGCGCGTTCACTTTCGTCCGGGCCTCGATCGTTGGAAGGAGTTGGCGGACAAGGGAATTCGTGTGGGCTCCGGTGACGAGTGGATTCGGCTTGGCGCACTCAAAGGACACATCGACGGCATCATGGGAACCAGCAGCGCACGATTCTTTGAGCCCTATTCAAATGACGTGAAGAACCGCGGCCGTTGGCGTCCGTTGATGGTCAACGAGAAGGGCGAGTTTGTCGAAGGGAAGTTTCTCGGCTACATGCTCGACGCCGATCGCGCCGGCTTGCAACTCACCGTGCACGCGATCGGTGACGAAGCGAACAACGTGCTGCTCAACTATCTCGAAGAGCTCAATAAGAAAAACGGCAAACGCGATCGGCGCTTTCGTCTGGTCCATGCGCAGGTGCTCGCGCCGGCAGACTTCAAGCGTCTCGGTGAACTCGGCGTGGTCGCTGAAGTACAGCCGTTTCACTTGAGCGACGATATGCGTTGGATGGAAGAGCGAATCGGAGCGGAGCGGACGAAAGGGGCTTATGCGTTTAAGAGTATCCAGGCGAGTGGCGCAGTCTTGAGTTTTGGGACCGACTGGCCTGGCACGTCGGCGTCGGAGTATCCGATCAATCCGATGCTTGGGCTGTATGCGGCGGTTACGAGGCAGACCGTCACTGGTCAACCGGCGGCGGGATGGTTTCCTGACGAACGCATCACGATCGCAGAAGCGATCCGCGCATACACTTACAACACTGCGTATGCGAACTTCGAGGAGAAGACAAAAGGATCGATCGAGATCGGGAAGCTGGCGGATCTTACTGTCTTGTCGAAGAACTTGCTGAAGGTTGACCCGAAGGAAATCCTCAACACCCAGGTCCTTTACACGATCGTCGGCGGGAAGATTGTTTATACACAGATTACACAGATCTAAATCCGGATTTTTATCTGTGTAATCTGTGTTCAAACTCAGGCAGCGCTTCAAAAACCTCGAGCGCATATTTCACATTCCCGAACGGCGCCGACACCTGCACTCCCTGAATTTCATCCCTGACTTCCAGCAACGACTCCTGTGCAATCCTCAAACCCTCGTCACGTCCGGCTTCTTTACTGATATTCGAAGCCTCGCGCATACGATCCATGATCGCCGGCGTCACTCTCACACCCGGAACTTCGTTATGCAAAAACTCCGCGTTCCGGTACGACACCAACGGCCAGATACCCGCAATCACCGGGATTCGCACATGCTCGATCCGTCTCAGAAAATCCGTTAACTGCTCGGTGTCAAACACCGGCTGTGTGATCGCGTACTGCGCACCCGCTTCAACTTTCCACTCGAAACGCTTGATCTCTTCGTCAAGGTTTATCGCACCCGGGTTAACGCCGACACCGATACAGAAAGCCGTCGGCTCACCGATCGGATTGTTCCCGAGATCGAGACCGTGGTTCAGTTTGTTGACCATGTTCGTCAGACCGATCGAGTCGATATCAAACACGGCCGTGGCATCCGGATAAGGTCCCATCTTCGGCGGGTCGCCGGTGATCACTAAGATATTGCGCAAGCCGAGCGCCGCGGCGCCCAACAGGTCCGACATCATTCCGAGCAGGTTCCGATCGCGACAACAGTAATGCAGCACCGACTCGATCCCGATCTGCTGCTCGACGAGAACCGCGGTCGCGAGTGCGCTCATGCGCGACTGCGCCCGCGCTCCGTCCGGGATGTTCACCCCATCGACACCGGCTTCTTTAAGTAGACGAATTGAATCGAGTGTCTTTTTGGCGTCAACGCCTTTCGGCGGCAACACCTCGACCGACGTTACAAACTCACCAAGCGCGATCTTCCGGCCCCAGGCCGAGCGCTCTTCAGGCGGCACCACCTGAATATCCGGCGCCGTAACCTCGACAGTTGCCGTCCCGCCTGAGGTGAAAGCAGTTCGCTGTGCGCGTGGCGATGCGGCGCGAACCGAATCCGAAATCAGTTTGATATGCGACGGCGTCGTGCCGCAGCAGCCGCCGATAAACTTCGCGCCGGCTTGAATAAATCGCTTCGCAAACTTCGACATGTACTCCGGCGAGCACATGTAAAACTGCCGTCCCTGCACGTCGCGCGGCAGTCCTGCGTTTGGCTGGGCCGACAGCTTCTTCTTCGTCACGACGCGCATGTTCTCGAGCGCGTTGAGAATGATTGCTGGTCCAACGCCGCAGTTCAGTCCGATAACATCCGCGCCCCACTCATCGAGACGTTCGGTAAACAGTTCCGGCGTCGTGCCAAACATCGTGTTGCCATCGGTCATGATGGTCATTTGCGCGATGATCGGCAGGTCACAAACCTCACGGACAGCGGCAATCGCCTGGCGGATTTCCGAGACGTCGGAGAAAGTCTCCAGACAAAACAGATCGACCCCACCTTCCAGCAAAGCGACTGCCTGTGCTTTGAACAGGTCGCGCGCTTCGTCAAACGACGTTGGGCCATACGGCTCGATGCGCAATCCAAGTGGACCAATCGCGCCTGCGACGTAAGCACGGTCACCCGCAGCTTCACGCGCTACCTTCGCCGCGATCGCGTTGATCTCGTGAAGATTGCCTTCAAGTCCGTATTGCTGAAGCTTATGAGCAGTTGCGCCGAAGGTGTTGGTCTCGATGATGTCGGCGCCGGCGCGAATGTATTCGGTGTGGATCTCGCGTACGAGATCGGGATTACTTAAATTCAGCTCGTCGTAACAACGGTTGATGTAGACGCCCTTGGCGTAGAGCATCGTGCCCATTGCGCCATCGACAACGAGAATCCGGTCAGTCGAGAGAAGTTCGCGGAATGAATCCATTGCCAATTTCCGATTGCCGATTGCCAGTTTGAAAGAGTATGGACCAGGGCCAATTGGCAATCGGCAGTTGGCAATTGGCAATAAAAAGTCCCGCGCTAAACAACGCGGGACTTCAAAATCGTTTGAAGTTTTTCGGGTGTGTCTCTTGGGCCGCCCGAGCTGTTTAGCTGGTTATTTTACGTGGCCGCAAGTCGCCTTAACTCACCACGTTTTTCATCGCTGCTTATACGCCTCGCTGCTGGCGGCTGTCAACTGATCCTTTATCGAAAGTGGGATTGGAGCCCAAAGATGTGTTCGGTTTTGTGTGTCAGCGTGACCGCCAGTTTCAGAACGACCGATCGGAGTGAAACAAACAAGTACAGCATTTCCAAGAACTTACGGCCATAAAATATTGAACAAAAGGGCAACCGATGCCGTAATTGGTCCATCAGATTTCTGGTCCTGCTTACAGTCTTCGCTGTAGGAAGTCTTGACTGGTTGTTCGTGCAGTCCCTGTTAAGTTCTGTGCAATTTAGAAGCCCAGGTGCCCTTATGCGCATCGCCCATTTGGAGATTTTACTGAATGAAGTTTCCCCGTCGGTTACCCCATTTCCGTTCGTTGAAGTTTGCGCCGTTCGCCATCATTTCGCTTTTTCTTTTTACTAATCTCACTGGTTTGTTGTTCAGCCGTGTGCTCGCTCCGGATGCGATTGCTAACTCGGAGCGTGTTGCGTTTCGGATTCCGGCTGACATACCCACGTCAGGAAATGCAGAGTTGGACCGCATCATCTTTGAAACCGGCGCTGCACAGGGCGTGGATCCGCGATTAATTCACGCGGTGATTTGGCAGGAATCGAAGTACCAGAAGCAAGCGCGTTCACATGCAGGTGCACAAGGCCTCATGCAGTTGATGCCGGCAACGGCCAAGCGCTTTGGTTGTGATGATCCGGATGATCCGGTTGAGAACATCAGTGCAGGAACAAAGTACCTGAGCTGGCTGATGAAGAGATTTGCAGGCAACGTCGAGCTGGCGCTGGCTGGATACAATGCTGGTGAAGGTTCGGTTGATAAGTACGACGGCATACCGCCGTACAATGAAACCCGCAACTACGTGAAGATCATTTCGAAGCGCTACGGGAAGATGTATCACCCGATTTTGTCGCCTTCCGAAGCAGCGCAAGAGTTTCATTTACAGGGAACGGCAACGAACTAATTATTTAGCCACGGATTAACACGGAAGCCACGGATCAGGCCGTCTGATCCGTGGCTTCCGTGTTAATCCGTGGCTTGACAGCCTTCCTCCTTTTTGGCTGAATGCACGCGGTCTTTCCCTGGCTCTCCGCATACCGAACAAAGGAAGTCATCTATGAGCACATCGCGAGATGGAGTCGCTGGCGTTTCGCCCGCCGCAGACCGAAGCTTTTTTGGACATCCGAGCGGCCTCTCAACACTTTTCTTCACCGAAATGTGGGAGCGGTTTTCCTACTACGGCATGCGCGCAATCTTGTTGTTGTACATGACGAAGACGTTCGCGGAGGGCGGTCTGGCATTCGACGAAAAATACGCCAGCCTGATTTATGCCACTTACGTTTCTTCCGTTTGGTACTTGCCGCTTCTCGGTGGTTGGCTGGCTGACAAGATCTTCGGGGCGCGTCGCGCGGTACTGCTCGGCGGAATCATCATCGCATCAGGCCACTTCTCGATGGCGATCAACTCTAAGCTGACCTTCTTTGCAGGACTTATTCTGATCGCGTGCGGGACCGGTCTATTGAAACCGAACATCAGCGCGATGGTGGGGCAGTTGTACTCGGAGGAAGACAAGCGACGAGATGCGGGCTTTTCAATTTTCTACATGGGAATCAATCTCGGTGCGTTCTTAGCGCCGTTGGTGGTTGGCTTTCTGGCCCAGGGCGAGACGTTCAGAAACTTCATTACCTCAATGGGCTTTAACCCAAATACCGCCTGGCACTGGGGCTTCGCTGCTGCTGGTGTCGGTATGACTTTTGGTCTGGTGCAATATCTGCTTGGCGGAAAGAAGCTTGCTCACGTGGGAGACAAGCCCGACAAAGTTGCGGTTGCAGCCGTCGAGGGTGACGGCCGGCTCGATGTGATCACGCTTGGCCTTGCGGTCGTCGGTGGCGTTCTCGGATTCGGGTTGGGAATGTACTTTGGTGAGGCAGGTGTACTGTCGGCGCTCTTTCCCTGTGTTGTAGGTTTCTTTGCCGGGTATCTGATCGGTACGACACGCCTGCTGAACGGAGAAGAATTCAAGCGAGTCATTGTAATCTTCATTTTGTTTGTGTTCTCGACCCTGTTCTGGATGACATACGAACAAGCAGGTTCGAGCTTAACCCTCTTCGCCGATCGTTTGACCAACTCATCGATTTTCGGCTGGGCATTTCCTTCCAGTTGGTTCCAGTCTGTTCCAGCGATTTTTGTCATCATTCTGGCGCCCATCATCGGTGCTGTTTGGCAACAGCTTCGTAGCCGCCAACCTTCCAGTCCGGGAAAGTTCACGATTGGACTTTTCTTCGCCGGAATAGCCTTCGCGGTGATCGCATTCGCTTCAACTCTTACCGGTAGTGGCCGAGTCAGCCCGATGTGGCTGGTAATCGTCTATTTCCTACAGACGATTGGCGAACTGTGTTTAAGCCCAGTCGGTCTGAGCACGGTAACAAAACTCTCGCCAGGAAGAATGGTTGGACTGATGCTGGGTGTTTGGTTTCTTTCAATCTCCATAGGGAGTTACATTGCCGGACTAGCAGCCAGATTGTTTGAAGGAAACGATCCAACCGTTTTGACGCGGGCCTTCGGAGCCTTTGCTGGAGTTACCCTGGTAGCAGCGGTCATCCTGGCGATACTGACGCCTTTCATTAAGAGACTCACTCCAAAAGCATCGTAGAGCATCGAAAGGAACTGAGAAACGAACACATGATTCGATCGAAATCGCTGTTCATCTGCCTCTTCTTACTTGCCGGAACTTTCGCAAACGCCCAAAACAAGCTCCTAACGATCGACGACATATTCGATCCCGTCAAACGCGTCAACTTCAACGGCTCGACGCCCACTGTTCGCTGGCTCAAGGATGGCAATCACTACCTGATCACCAACGACGCCTCACGGCGCGACGCGCCGCGCTTGCAGAAGGTCAATGCTGCCACAGGCGACGCGGTGCCGTTCTTTGATGCGGCCAGGATGCAGGCGGCGTTTGCAGCTTTGCCGGGGATCAGCGACGAGAACGCGCGGCAACTGGCTAACCGCGGTAACTACAATCTCAATCCTGCTGAGACAGCCGTTCTAATTAACTGGGCCAACGATCTCTTTTATTACGAGTTTGGCAGCGAGCGCGCGTTTCGTCTGACGAGTAATCCTGATGAGGAAGTTGGCGAAGGTTTCAGTCCTGACGGACAGATGGTCAGTTTTGTTCGTGGAAATAATCTGTATGTCGAAGACCTCAGCATGCAGCGTCGCGAACGCGCGCTGACGCGTGACGGCAGTGAAAAGATTCTTAACGGACGTTTGGATTGGGTCTACCAGGAAGAACTCTACGGCCGCGGCAACTTCGGCGCCTACTGGTGGAGTCCGGATTCAACCACTATCGCCTTTCTGCGATTTGATGAGTCGCCGGTTCCTGAGTTCACGGTTGTCGATCACATTCCGTATTACCAGAACGTTGAGGTCACGCCATATCCGAAGGCTGGTGCGCCGAATCCGATCGTTAAGCTGGGTGTGGTGAACGCCGCCGGTGGCGATATTCGCTGGATCGATACGTTCAAGTATCAACCTGCGGATATGTTGATCTCGCGTGTCTCGTGGACACCAGATAGCAAGAAAGTGGTCTACCAGGCGCAGAACCGCGAACAGACGTTTCTGGACGTCAACTTTGCCGACGCACGCGACGGCAAATCGACCAACATCATTCACGAGAGTTCCAAAGCCTGGGTCGCAATCAACGAAGAACCGATCTGGCTCAAGGATGGTTCATTTCTATGGGCCAGTGAGCGCACTGGTTGGGAGCATCTCTATCACTATTCCGCAGATGGAAAACTCCTGCGACAGGTGACTGACGGCAAGTGGGAAGTGCGGACGATCGAAGGCGTCGATGAGGCAAACGGATTCATTTACATCACGGCAACCGAGCACAGCCATATCGCGCCCCATGGTTATCGCATCAAGCTCGATGGTAGTGGTCTAACACGTCTCACCATGACGGAAGGCACGCATCGTTTCGATGTCAGTCCTGCGCACAACTACTTCATCAACGTTTGGAGCGACGTAAACACGCCGTCGCAAGTTCGCTTGTTCGATACAACAGGAAAACTCGTGCGTGTGATTGCCGAGAATAAAGTCGAGGCGCTTAAACAGTACAAGCTCGGCACGACGGAACTGCTGCAAGTGAAGACCAAAGACGGCTTTGTCATGGAAGCGATGATGATCAAGCCGCCCGATTTCGACGCCCGCAAGAAGTATCCGGTGATGAGTTTTACTTATGCCGGTCCACACGCACCGCAGGTGCGCAATGCGTGGGGCTCGACGACCTACATGTGGCATCAGATGCTGGCGCAGAAGGGTTACATCATCTGGGTTTGCGACAATCGCACTGCGAGCGGCAAAGGCCTCGAATCAACGTGGCCGGTATACAAGAATTTTGGCGAACTGGAGCTGCGTGACATCGAAGACGGGTTGAGCTGGTTGAAGACCCAGCCTTACGTCGACGGTTCGCGAGTCGGTATCTGGGGTTGGAGCTATGGCGGGTTCATGACGAGCTATGCTTTGACGCACAGCCAGTCGTTCAAGATCGGGATCGCCGGCGGCAGTGTCACTGACTGGCGCGATTACGACAGCATCTACACCGAGCGCTACATGCAGACGCCGCAGAATAATCCGGAAGGGTACAAGAAAAGTTCTCCGGTCCACTCGGCGAAGAACTTGCACGGGAAGTTACTCCTAATCCACGGCGCGATCGACGACAACGTGCACATGCAGAACACGATGCAGTTTGTCTACGAGCTGCAGAAGGCAGGGAAGCAGTTTGAGTTGATGCTGTATCCGAAGTCGCGGCATGGAGTGACCGATCCGCTGTTGTTGAAACACATGCGGCAGATGATGACGGAGTTCATCGAGAAGAATCTATAGCCACAATAAAGCACAAAAAGCACAAAGGACGCGGTGTTCTTCTTTGAGGCTGAGCCGTCGTGTTATTTTGTCGGTTGAGAGGTAGTGATATGAACACTCAATTTGATCAGGTTGTTGCCGACGCGATGAAGCTTCCCATACGAGATCGCGTTAGGCTGGCTCAGCAGTTAGTGGAAACGATTGATGACCAATCGGAAGCCGAGGTTGAACAACTCTGGTTTTCGGAGGCCAAGCGCAGGCTTGAGGAACTTCACAGCGGGCAGGTTACAGGCATCGACGCCGAGGAGGCGTTTCGTAAGGTTCGCGAAGATCTTGCACGATGAAGGTGAAGTAGACGCAGAAAAAAAGAGCCATCCGCAGATTACGCAGATCAGTTTTGGACAATCTGTGTAATCTGCGGATGGCTTTTTGGCACGGGCCTTGCCCATCAGAGGTTGGCTAAATGCCTCGCGCCGACCTCAAGAAAGGTTCCCATGTCCACGTCCCTCGCATATATAACTCCAGAAATCGAACCTCAGCTGCCCCTGCTGACCGATGAACTCGCGGTTGACCCGAAGAGTGAGGTCCAACAGCAGGTACAGGCCAATCTGCAACAGGAAGTCGAGTCAGTTACCAGCCAGATCGCTAATCCGGAGCTGCGAGAAATCTCACAAACCATCCTGGGCGAGATGTTGAGATTCTTCGATTGGCTGACGCGAATCGAGAACAACCTGCATAAGCTCGACACCTTGCTTGAAAGCCTTTCGCTCCTCGAAGTCCTCGAATTCGAAGCCCGTTCTTTGATCGACTATGTCGAAACAAGAGCCCTCAAAGTGGCTGCCGGAAACGAACGGTTGAACGACGTCCTGGACGGCATCCGATACGGCATTACTCACGACTTGCGGCGGGTTTTCGAGCGCGAGCTGGTCCGCGGAGTCACGGAACAATCCATCCCCATCGTTTACGGTAAGATCCTCCATGCGCACGGTTTATTGACCAACTGCTTCCAGCAATCCACCATTACTCTCTTGCAGGTTTTTAAGCCAACCCTCGATGCTTCCACGCTTTTCAACGACGTAGAATTACGACTGCAACAGTCGCTGATTCTTTGTAAGGACCTCTCGTCGTTGATGCGGTTCGTGCGTCTGGCGCAGGCTAATACCGACCCCGACGTGCTGCGCTCCACGACCGCACGAATCCTCGAATTCAGAGACGGCAGCATGCAGTATCTGATGTACAAAGACTGGCGTGGTTACGAGAGCCTGGCGCTCGAGGTCATCACGGCAGTCGAGAACAATCTCGACCCGAAGCCTCTGTTGCATCGCTTTATTTGCTATCTGGAAGTGCTTTATGGGCACGTGAAGATGAGGGCTGTGCTGGCTGACGATTTTCCGTATTCGGGAGGGAATGAAGAAGCGTAAGTGCCGCAAACTGGTATTCCCTGGTAACACTATTTGTTACTTAAGGCATTCTCACGCAAAGGCGCAAAGGCGCAAAGTTCTGACCCTCC
>JBIOVO010000079.1:0-4536 GCA_044867735.1 Pyrinomonadaceae bacterium
ACTCTGAACCTCGACGCCAGAGGTCAGAACTTTGCGCCTTTGCGTCTTTGCGCGAGTAATCTTCTTACTGCGCTTTCGCCGCCGCTTCCTTCGGCACGGTCGACGACATGTAGTAACCCTGACGTGAACTCACCTGGAGCTTGCGACTCTTGCCCTTCTCGTCTTTTGCCTTAACACGAACTTCCAACGCATGCATGCGGCCATCGTCGCTCTCGTCTTCGGCCAACGCAAAGCCAAGGCTGTAGCGCGCGGTCAGGTTGCCGATGATCCGTTGGAGACCCGAACCGTAATCTTTGACGCGCCCTACCTTGACTGCCTCCCCGCCGGATCTCTGCGCAAGGTGTTTGGCGCTGCCGTACAAACTCACTCCCAACCAGCCTGCGATCGGTTTACCTATCGGCATGAGAAACTTGAACAAAGTTCGCATCTCGACGGTTAACGAATTAAAGATGACATTGTCGCGAATCAGTATCTGTTCGGTTGCATCACGATCCTCGAAAAAGATCGGCGCGATGCCATCCGACACCCAGACGATCGACGTCTGTGAATTCGGCCGAAGCTGAGCAGCCTTGCGTTTAGCATCCCTCACGGCCGAAGACATGTCGTAGAGATCACCCATCTCGATCGTTACTGAGCCGTCTTTGTTAACGCGTTTTAGGTTAACCGAACCATCACGGTGGGTTTCGCGCGTCACGATGGCGCCGTTCTTGCCGCGAATCGTTTCCGTTTCAATAACGTCATTCGGGTCGCCTTCAGCATCGGCGGTCGCCTGCTTGATCGCAACCATTCGCTCCACTCCCTCCGGCGGCGGCCCATCATTTGGCCCGGACAACCGCGGCACGTGAGCAAGTGCAGCCGCGATCTTCACGCGATCGTTGGTGAAGTCGGTCAACCAATACCGCTCTTCATTCTCAGCTATGTCCATCGCCATGATCGCCACTTCATCTCCCGGTGGTAGCTTGGCGAGTTCGTCCTCCATCGCCTTCAGGATTTCAGGTCGCTTGAGAAACCGGCCGGCGCCGTCTTCACGAAGATCCATAATCAGGATGAGCGCCAGAGGCTTCCGGGCCTGGCCTTCTCGCGTGAAGTAAGAGATGTTTCGCGGCTTGCCATCGTCGAGCACTTCGAAATTCTCAGTGGTCAGATTCGATATCGGCAGGTTTGTCTTCTTGTCTTTCACCAGCGCGTCGAGAAACACCACGCGCGTCTTGATCTTGATCGTGTCTGCAACTTCCTGAGCGTTGATGGGGAAAGAAGCCAACGCGAGAATGACAAGTAGCAAAAGTTTTTTCATAACCTACTCCTGATCGACAATCGTTGCTTCTTCTGTGATCTCCTTGCCGGTGCCTTCAGGGTCCCGCAGCAGGCGTGCGAGGTTCGATTTCGAAACTGTTACCTGGACCACGGTGGCGTCGCGTTGCGTGATCGTGATGACAAGGACATGTGATTTGTCACCGGCTTCGCGCAAAAAGATATAGTTCTGGTCCTGTGTGGTAGCAGAGAGCGTTTGAATCAACGGCATCCAGGTTTCGTTCAAGGCCCCATTCAGCGTGGCTCGAAACTTGGTCAAATCGCCCGCAAATTCCTGATTTTCAAACACCGCCAGCTTAATGCTGCCGGCTTCGGCGATCCGTCTGGCGGCGCCACCCTTGATCCGAGCGGCGGTCGTGGCCACCTTCATTCCGGCCTTCGCCAGGAAGGGAATTCCCTGGTGCTTGACGCTGTAAAACTGCTCGATCATCTTCACTACGGACTTGAAGTCGTCACCTTTAGCACTGCTAGCCGTGTGCGACACAAAGATCGCTGCAAGGATGATCGCGATGAAGAATTTAGTTCTCATCGGAAGACCTCACTGCTCCTTATTCTTCGTCTTCGGTTTTTCTGGTTCGATGCCGAGGTCGGGAATGCCCAGGTTCCCTTCGAGTTCGGCTAGCTTTGCGAGATCCACTGGGCCGACGATGTTCACGACCGTTAGTTCCTTAGTATCAGAATGAAGCACTAGCAGTCCGTTGATTTGGTCGCCGGCAAAGTTCAAATAGACGTCGAGATTTCCTTCCTTCTTGCTGATAACGTTCACCATGCGCGTCCAGCCAGGTCCGCGAAGTTGCGTTTTGATAACTTCAAGATCCCCAGGCGTGTATTGGCCCTCAGCTTCAAACTCAAAACTCTTGACGTAAATGCCTTTCAGTCCGGTGATGATTTTCTTTATCTCTTTCTCGTCACCTTTATTATCCGACAAGAACTTGCCTGCCAGACGCATCAAGCGTTCATCGACGGTGACGTCAACGGTTTGACTTGCTTTCGCGGCCAGGTGATCGAGGCCGCCTAACTGGATTCTCGAGTCTTGTGCCTGGGCTACAAGTGTCGTCGTTAAGAGCAGCAGCACTGCGAAGAGAGGAATTCTGAGATTAGGTGTTAAGAGTAATTTCATAATGACTCCATTATCCGATCCGATGTTGATTCTTAATCTGGTTTGCCGGCGGCAAGGTCTGAGTCTTTCGATGGGCCAGGTTTAACTTTTCACTTGCCAACCGCAACGCCACCATCAATTGTTCTTTCGCGTGAATTGCTTCTTCGCGTTCGCGATTTCTTGCCGCCGTCATCGAAGGTCTGTTTCGTGGTTTGCGAACAACCGCCACGTGCTCCACAGGCTTAGCCTTGGCAGCGTCCTCCTTCGGCTCGGTCTGCACGATTGCCTTTTCTTTACGTGGCGCGGGAGCTTCCGGCACGTATGCTTGTTGCTCCGGAGACACGCTCTTCGTTCCAACGCGCAGCCAGATGATTCCTGCGAGCAGCGCTATCACTACCGTCGCCGCTATTGCGACCCAGGCAAAATAGTTTCGTCGTCGCGGTGCTCGCACGTCTTGGGGAAGTTCAAGCGGCTGCGGCTGGTAACGCAACGTGCCGAGAATCTCTTCGAGCTTTTGAATCTCCGGATCAGGCTCGCCACTCTTGTCCCACAGGTAATCGTCTTTCATAGGCCCTCCCCAAATCCGAGTTGCTCGCGCAATAGTTTCATGCCCCGGTGCAGGTTGACTCTGACTGATGCGGCCGTCAGTCCGGTGCGCGCTGCTATTTCTGGTCCCGTCATACCTTCAACCAGACGCAGCACCAATGTTTCTCGATAAGCCTCCGGCAGACTACGTATGAGTTCGAGAATCTCTGCTGCGCGCGACTCGTGCGTATCGCTCCCGCGCAGTTCGTCGTTGATCTCAACCGTCTCTCTCGAGCGGCGGTGAAAATCCACCGCGCGATTGCGCGCGATCATCGCGATCCACGCTCCGAAAGCTGACGCCTCGCGCAGCGTGTGCAACTTCCGAAACGCGTGCAGAAAGATGTCCTGGACAAGGTCGTCAACTTCTACGCGCGGCACGCGGGCGAGCAGAATGCCGTGTACGAGAGGCGCGTAGAGACTGTACAAGCGGTTGAAAGCGTCGCGGTTGCCGTCGAGCACCGCTGTGACCAACTCGACCTCAACGGTTGATCCGGCGCTACCGCGCTCGGTTCTGTTTTGCGCGGCTGGTGCCTGAGAGCTCATTAGCAGCATGTCGAGGGTGGCAGACATTTCACTTTCTCGCGTTGAGTCACTTGTCCTTAGGTCTTTGATCTTTGGCCTTCGGTCTTGAGAGAGCGGTGACATCGCGAGCTAAAAACCTACGACGTTAAGGCCAAAGACCAAAGACCTAAGTCCAATAACGTCGATTAAGACGGGAGAGAGAAGGAAAGTGTTAACAATCCACAGATTACGCAGACTGGATTGTTTGAAATCTGCGTAATCTGTGGATGGTTACGCTTGATCGTCAACTGGTCGAATGCTTAGTACGGGAGTCTGCATGACTGGGTTCTCTTCCGAGGTCAGTTGTTTCAACTCGGGTGTAGCTTTAAGCCATGACGTGCGCGACAGAAAGAGTGTGAATAGCGTCATTGCGATGGTGCAGGCAACACCGCCCTCGATGCCGTAGCTTGCGCCGGTCAGCCAGGCGGGACCGTCGTCAGTCGCTTTCAGCAGCGGATGTGAAACCACAGTGAGCCCACTGACCGGCAACCCGAAGAACCAACCGAGCGCCCAGTTCCAAGCCCAATGAAGACCCAATGGCAACCAGAGACTCCGCGTACGCAAATAACCGGCCGCAAACCAGACACCTGCTAAAGCGGTGTTTATGAAAGTAACTCCGCGTACGACATTCGGATTCGTGAGATGAGCTAGACCAAAATGTAGAGACGTTAACAGAACGGCGAGCCAGGCGAGTCTGGCTCGGGTCAACGTTTGCAGACCATAACCGCGGAACATCGCCTCTTCGGCAAGTGCGGCGACGAACAGTGCTCCCGCGGAACCAACCATCGATCTGACGAGTCCCGTGGTTATACCCTCAGCAAAGGAAAAGTGGAGGCCGCCAGCCATCGTGGCGATCGCTACTGCGACCGCAAGCGTGCCAAAGCCGATCGCGCATCCGATCAGAAGATCTCGAAACCAGCCCTGATGCAGGGTCAGGCCGAGAGATTTCCACGGCAGTCCTTCAAAAGAGCGTGCGCAAA
>JBIOVO010000080.1:0-11443 GCA_044867735.1 Pyrinomonadaceae bacterium
ATCGCAAAACCGATGAAGCACGCTCCGGCATAACTGCCGGGAATGAACAACAGGATGCACAACATGATCAGCAGCTCGACGCTGATCAGCATCATGCCGATGCTCATGCCCGCTTTTAACGGAATTGCGTAGAGTGGAAATGGTTTGCCTGCAAGACTAGCGAAAGCCGTACGTGAATTCGCAAACGTGTTAACGCGGATGCCGAACCATGCGACACCGTAACTTCCCGCAATACCAATCAAACTAAACAGCAGGATGATAACGACGCGGAACGGTTCCATCCCCGAGAGGACACCGAAGTAGAGCACGATAACGACGGCAATAAACGCTTCAAGAATCAGAATGAACTTGCCCTGGGTCGTCAGGTAAGTCTTGCAGGTTGCGTAGATCAACTCCGAGATCTCGCGCATCGCGCGGTGCACCGGCAGTCGCTGCAAGTTCATGTACATCGCCAAACCAAAAACGAGGCCGAGAACGCTGATGACGATGCCGCCGAGTAAAAGGTTGTGACCGCTAATGCCGTTCAGGAAGGTGACCTGGGACAGGTCCGGAAGCTCCAAACTCGCTTCACCGCCGTGGTGAGTCTGCGCAAAAGTTGGCGCGGAGAGAGCTAAAGTCGTAATGGTGGCCGCAATTGTAAATGCTGCACGGCGCAGTTTCAGCGATAGTTGCACGTGGAGAAAATTCCTTTCGATTGTCTAGATAATGGCGAGTTAAGCTTACGAAAACGCGTATTATCCACAGATTACACGGATTTTACAAAGAGGGACGCCGTCTTTTGAGTGCGGCGCTTAGGGGATTCCGGGCCGGTTTCGACTGCCGAGCCAGCGGCGAATCGAGTCGAGCATGATGACAGCCGCTGCAAACATGATGATTGCCGTGAGGCTGGTGTTGATTAGGCCTTGAATGGAAGTTTCCGGCTTTTGGGCGAGCGGCCAGAAAATGTCGGTAATCGACTTAAAACCGGCCACGAGCGTCGTAGAACTGACAAATGCTAGCGGAACAAGCGTTACCCAGGCGTATTTCGCCTTCCCGGAGTTGATCAAAATCGTGGTCGCAACACACAAAGCCACGGCGGCCAGCAGTTGATTGGCGATGCCAAACATTGGCCAGATCGTCGAAATCGAACCTGACCAGATGAAGGCCGCCCAGGCAGAAACGACCAGTAGCGAAGTGATAATCGAGCCCGGCAGCCACGTCGGCTCCTCGAGTTTCTTGTAAAACCGCCCGCCAAACTCACCGACCAAAAATCTCGCGACACGTGTGCCGGTATCGATCGTGGTGAGAATGAAGAGCGCCTCAAACATGATCGCGAAGTGATACCAGTACTTCATCAGACCGCCGAGCCCCGGAATGCCCGCGAAGATCTTGGCGATACCGAGCGCGAGCGTGACGGCGCCTCCGGTGCGTCCGCGCAAGTTCTTCTCGCCTGACTCCTGTTCGAGTCGATCGATCTCCTGCGGTTGGAGATTGAAACCTTCGGCGGAGTGAGTATCGATCATTTGGACGTAAGCGGCCTTTTGTGCGTCCGTCTTTTGCGCGGTGTTAATGGCGAAGTAGTCGCCCGGGAAAAGAGATGCGGCGGCGATGAGCGCAACGATGCCGACGATGCCCTCCATCAACATGCTTCCGTAGCCGATCATGCGCGTGTCAGATTCTTTGGCGATCATCTTCGGCGTTGTGCCCGAAGAGATCAGCGCGTGAAAACCTGAAATCGCGCCGCACGCGATCGTGATGAAGACAAACGGGTAGAGCTTGCCCGGAATAACCGGTCCGCCGCCGGCGGTGAAAGGCGTGAACGCCGGCATGTTGAGGTTCGGATGAACCAGAATCACACCGATGATCAGGAATGCGATCGTTCCGATCTTCAAATACGACGACAGATAGTCGCGCGGGCACAGCAACATCCACACCGGCAATACAGACGCGATAAAACCGTAAGCGGCCATGATCACGATCAGGCTGTTGCGTGAGAGCGTGAATGTTTCTGCAAACGACGACTCAGCGATTTTGCCGCCGAGGTAAACCGCAAACAGCAACCCGACAATGCCGATGATGCTCGCTTCCGCTATTTTTCCTTTGCGGAAGCGATACATGTACAAGCCCATGAAAAGCGCCAGCGGGATCGTGAAGCCGACAGTGAACGTTCCCCACGGCGACTCGGCTAAAGCATTGACGACAACCAGACCGAGGCCTGCGAGTGCGATCACAACGATGAAAAGAATCGCGATGCCGGCGACCAGACCCGACAGCGGACTGATCTCCGTGCGGGCCATCTCGGCGAGTGATTTACCATTGCGGCGCACGCTGCCGACCAGGATCATGAAGTCGTGCACCGCGCCACCGATACAAACACCGATCACCAGCCACAACAGACCCGGCAGGTAGCCAAACTGCGCTGCCAGCACCGGACCGATTAACGGACCTGCGCCTGAGATGGCGGCGAAGTGATGGCCAAACAAAACCCACTTGTTCGTTGGATAGTAGTTATGACCGTCGTACATCGTCTGCGACGGCACCGGGCGCGTATCGTCGAGTGCGAGCACTTTCGCCGCGATAAACGCGGAGTAGTACCGATAAAAGATCGCGATGACGCAGAGTGCACCGATGATGATTGGAAGCGCGTTCATTTCGTCAAAGTGTTTGTTCTCTTAATTTGCGGCGAGAATACTGGTATTCCATTTGATACTGAAGTCTTTTAGCGTCACCACGTCGGCACTCGAACTATACCTTCTATAGGCATAAACAAATATGACTCTTTCTTTGACCAACATGTACGTCATGGCAGCCAGTACGGGGATTGTCGTCGCGTTTCCTTCCTGTTGGTACTGGAGGTTTATTAGGAGCATCACCCCGTAAACGTTCGGTCTGATGTCAAACTCTCCCAGGTTCTGAGGCTGAGTCATCTCTACTTTGGTTTCTTTAGAGTCTAGTCTCGTCAGGCCCTCATCTATTTTCTTAAGCAGTGCCTTCATCCTGGGTCCGTCCGGGTCCATTAGTGTTGCACCGTTTTTTCGAAACTCCTGAACGATTGCATCCATGGTGGGTTTGGACATTGCCTGCTCACGTGCCTGGCGGAGCACAGAGATTTTGGCGTACTGAACCATTAAAGGTTTCTCGCCACGCCGCACTAGTTCACAATCACTGGAAGACAAGAACCCGGCGAGCATATCGTTTTCTGCTGCCTCGGTCGTGGTGAAGCGCGCCTTGATAGCTTCAAACTGTGAAGTCGCTTCCTCGAACCCTTTTTCCGCGGGAAGAACGATTACCTTATCTCCAAGTTTGACCGAGAAAACATTCGTCTCATGTGATTGCCCTTGAGCTGCCACGCATAGAATCAGCACAACAACCGCGACACTCAGCAGCCTTAAACTTCTGAAATTCATGACCTATTACTCACTCAGATGTTTGTCTTTGCGAAGTTCCGATTGCTATTCCGAGAGCGGCACCGACTATGCCGACGACGATGATTATCAAACCATACAGAGTTTGATTGTGCTTCCCGGCGCTCGAGTCAAACGCCTCTGCAAAGAGTTCGCGTGGGGCGACATCGTGAGGTATGACGAAGAGTCCGACCGCCACCAGCACGCAGCAAACGGCAGCAAGCTTCAACCCGGCCGGCGTCAGCGATGGGCGTCCCATTTTTTGACCAACGCCACTGCGCGTGTATCCGTAAGCAAAATAGACTCCCAGACCCAGCGCCAACCAACCGACGAAGCGCCAGTAAGATCCTTCGGGGAGAAAATAGATTAAGAGCGCACACGAAAGGGCGCCCAAACCCGGCAGGAGATATGGTCCAAATGGAACTTTGAACGGCCTCGGGCGCAAGGGATCTCTGTGACGCAGCACCATTACGCCGACGCAAACGAGTATGAACGCGAACAGAGTGCCGATGTTGGTCAAACTCACCATCTCATCGACAGTCGCAAACGCAGCGATACCACCAACGACAACACCCGTAAGAATCGTAGTGACATGAGGTGTCTTGAACCGGGGATGAACGCTGGCAAAAACTGATGGAAGTAGTCCATCGCGCGCCATCGAGAAGAAGATGCGTGGCTGACCGAGTTGAAATACGAGTAGCACAGCAGTGTGGGCGATCACCGATCCAAACGCGATCACTGTGTTTTGCCACAATGCCTGCGGCGCGACCGTCTCAAGAGCCATCGTTAACGACTCGCCTCTCTGAGCGGCAGTCCAACTGCGAACTGTTTCCCAGGGCACCATTCCGGTAAAGACCGCCGCCACAAGCACGTAAAGAATCGTGCAGATGATCAGTGAAGCAATGATGCCGATGGGCAGATCTCTAGCGGGATTCTTCGTTTCTTCAGCGACCGTGCTGACGGCGTCAAAACCGATATATGCAAAGAATACCAATCCCGCGCCCGTGAGTGTTCCAAACCATCCCTGCGGTTGGAAAGGCTGCCAATTCTCGGTCATCTTGGCCGGCGAGACGTAGTAAAGAGCCAGGCCGATAAAGAACAGCAGCACGATGATCTTGATCAGAACCATGACTGCATTGAACATCGACGACTCTTTGATACCCCAAACCAGCACGATCGTGATGAGCGCCACGATTCCGAACGCAAGAATATTGAAGACTATCGGTATCCCAAAGATGTCAGGCGCCGCGGCAAGTGTTTCCGGACTTGCGGTGCGATAGTTTGACGTTAACCAATCGGGAATATGAATGCCGAGGTTGCGCAACAGCCGGTTAAAAAACTCCGCCCAGCTAATCGCAACGGCGACGTTGCCGATCGCGTATTCGATGATCAAATCCCAACCAATGATCCACGCGACGAGCTCGCCGAGCGTCGCGTAAGAGTAGGTGTAAGCCGAACCTGAGATTGGGACCATCGAGGCGAGTTCGGCATAGCAGAGCGCGGTGAAGCCGCAGACGATCGCTGTGATTACAAACGACAACATCAGCGACGGACCAGCTCCGGAGCGCTCAGCAGTGCCCGAAGCGGCAGTGCCGATAGTGGCAAAGATTCCGGCGCCTATGATTGCTCCAATCCCGATGAGAGTTACGCTGAAAGCCGTCAGCGTGCGCTTCAATGAAAACTGTGGGCCGCCGACACTGGCCAGAATTTCGTCAAGACTCTTGGTACGAAATATTCCTTGAAGCAAGATGTCGCCTCCGGGAGTGGATTTGATTACTTTTTTTACTTGCTGTTTGGAGAGCTTGCGGAGTTTGGCATGGATGCCGGGAAAATGGAAAGAGAAAAGTGCGCCTGATGGTCTTTGGACTTTGTCCTTTGGCCTTGAAACTTCCCGGTAGCTGATCTAGCTTGTTGCTCGGGGCAACAAAGACCAAAGCCCGGCTGTTAAAATGTTTCCCTTCAGAAACATTCTGTTTCCCACTGACTTTTCCGCGCACGCGCATGCGGCACTGAAGTATGCGGCGGGATTTGCGCGCGATGGCAATGGGCGCGTGTTGCTGTTGAGCGTCCAGGATGCGAAGGTCCCGGGAAACTTTTTGACACTGCCGGAACGCGTTTTCGCCGAGCAGGATAATCAGTGGCTGCTGCAACTGCACCGCCAGGTGAAGGAGTTGCTTTCTGATCCACTGCTCGAGGGTATCGAAGTCGATCCGATACTGCTCGACGGCGAGCCCGCCACGGAGATTGCTCACGCGGCTTTCGAACATGAAGCGGACCTGATCACGGTTGTTACTCGCGATCGCAATCGACTGTCGCGCGCGTTTGGCGGATCGATGGCCGAGGGAATTGTCGCCGAGTCGCCTTGCGCCGTGCTCGCTATCCGACCTCCGCAGCGCGATTTCGTCGAACATCGAAGTGGACACACGGTGATCCGTTTGAATCGCGTGCTGCTCGCTACAAACTTTCGTCCTTCGTCAGTCGCCGCAACTCAACTCGCTACTCAGATCTCGAATCATGAGGGCGCCGAGCTTCATGCGGTCTACGTGATTGGTGATTACTTTGAACAGATCTCAGCGATGTTTCCCGAGGGAGGCCTTGCTGCGTTGACGCGGTTGCGGAGTTACGTGCAAGAACGGATGGGCCACCTTTCGCGAACGAGCGGCGCGACTACGACGCACATCGCTGAAGGCAGACCTTACCAGGAGATCGTCAAGCTTGCCGCGACGATCGACGCGGATCTCATCGTGCTCGGAACGGCAGTGCACGGCTCGCTGTTTGGGAGCAGTCAGGTGCTGGGATCGGAGATTGAGAGAGTGATCAGAAACTCGCCTTGCCCGGTGCTTTGCGTTCCCGCCGCGAGAGTGGTCACGCCGCTACCGGCGCTTGTGACGCAGGTTGTCCCGCAAATGTAGAAAGATCTAACCACAAAGACACAAAGACACTAAATTTTTATTTAGATCACTTTGTGTCTTAGTGTCTTTGTGGTTAATTCTTCTTCGTTTCCTTCTTATCCACGGGTTTTCCTTCGTTCTTCCACGCCTGAAAACCACCGAGCAACGCGACCGCGTTATGAATTCCTTTATTTTTGAGTGAGACCACCGCACCGGCGGACGTATGTTCGGCGTGTCAAGAACAGTACGTGACAATCGTCTTGTCACGCGGCAGCTCGCTCAAATGATTAGTTACCTCGCCGGCGGGAATGAGATGCGAACCGGGAATGTGGCCCAGGTCGTAAGAATCCTGGTTGCGAACGTCAACGACAAACGCCTTGCCCTGGTTGATAAGTTTTTCAAGCTCCGCCGGGGTAACACGACGAACGCCGTCTGGATAAGTTACTTCCGGAGCGCTTTCTGCTTTTTGATGACTAGCGACTGCGTCATCCGAGGCGTTGCAGGAAGCAAGCATGCTCACTGCCGCCAGTATCATTACTGCGTACAAAAATCTAAGACGCATAAAACCTCCAAATCTCGCACGCAAACATGCGGGACGTTAAATGTGTGCCTCTGTGGAAGATTTGTCAATATCGCGGGCTTGGAAGTGTTATAGTTTTGCTCCCGAACCAGGAGCCTGCTTATGATGGAACCCTCTGAACGGATTCAGTGGGCCAAGGTAATTGACCACACCCGTTGCATTGGTTGTCACGCGTGTACGACTGCTTGCAAGTCTGAAAATCTCGTTCCACTCTCGGTCACCCGCACTTACGTCAAACACGTCGATATCGGTGTGTTTCCACAGGCGCGCCGCGCGCACCAGGTGACGCGCTGTAACCAGTGCGTTCACGCTCCTTGCGTTACCGCATGTCCGACGGCGGCGATGTTCAAACGCGCCGATGGGATTGTCGACTTCGACAAGTCGATCTGTATCGGCTGCAAAGCGTGCATGGCCGCGTGTCCTTACGATGCGATCTTCATCAATCCTGAGGATCACTCCGCTGAGAAATGTAATTTCTGCGCGCATCGCATCGACATGCAACTCGAACCGGCATGTGTGGTCGTTTGTCCAACGCAGGCGATTCTGGTCGGCGACATGAACGATGCGGATTCTTATGTGTCGCAGATCATCAATCGCGACACTGTGGCCGTGCGCCGTCCGGAGAAGGAGACGCTGCCCAAACTTTTTTACAAGGGCGCGCATCAGGCGACGCTCGATCCGCTCGCAGCGAAGCGACCGGAAGGCGGTCTGTTCATGTGGAGCGAGCAACAGGAAGGGGCCGAGTTTGTAATTTCCGGAAATCCACACTACAACAACTCTTCGGCCGCGGCGCTGTTGTCGTACGACGTTGCGCATTCGATTCCGTGGGATTGGCGCGTCAGTCTTTACACCTGGACCAAGGGAATCGCGTCGGGTGTTTATCTGGTTGCTGCTTTACTGGTGTTGCTCGGTCTTCTCGATGTCACCAGTTCGATCTGGTTGTGGACCACTCCCGTCATCTCGGGCGGATTTCTCGCCATCACTGGCGGACTGCTGCTCTGGGATCTCGAACATCCCTCGCGCTTTTACATGATCTTTACGCGGCCGCAGTGGCGTAGCTGGCTGGTTAAAGGGGCATTCATCATCGCCGGGTACACGCTCGTGCTGTTGCTCCACTTCATCGCGAGCTGGCTGGGATCGACGTCGCAGCAGCAGTGGTTGATGATTGCGGGAATTCCGTTATCGATTCTGACCGCAGTTTACACCGCATATCTTTTCGCGCAGGCGAAGGCGCGCGACATGTGGCAAAACCCTTTGCTGCCGCCGCACCTGTTTTTCCAGGCAGTGCTCCTGGGCGCCGCGGTCCTGTTGCCGGCGTCAATCTTTATGAGATCGACGGGCGCTGTGGAACGCTTTCTGGGCTACGTGCAACCGGACACATACTGGCTGCTCTGGATTCTCGGCATCTCGAGCGTGATTCATCTTTTGATGGTTTGGGGTGAAGTCTCTTTAACGCACCCAACCGCCCACTCGCGACTCGCGATCTGGGAGATGGTGAACGGGCGTTACCGATATGAGTTTTGGTTGGGCACTGCGCTTTCAGCACTCGGCGCGCTGCTGCCGTTGTTGGCGCTGCTCGATGTTCTTACAAACTCTGTAGGCATCGCCGGTGCGCCACTCGCATTGATCGGCCTGATGCTCTTCGAGAACGCTTACGTCCAGGCCGGCCAATCCGTGCCACTGGCTTAATATCCGTAAAATCCGTGGCTAAAGACCAAACGAAAGAAACCTTTTACCCTGGACCGAGTCGGAGCCATCTCGCGGCGTTTCCGCCGAAGGAACGTTGGGATGATTGGACCGAACTGGACTCGCGTGCATGGCCGCAACGGAAAGAGCGGCACTACTCCATCGTTCCGACTACCTGCTTCAATTGTGAATCGGCGTGTGGCTTGCTCGCTTACATCGACAAGGTCACTGGCGAGGTCCAGAAGTTTGAAGGTAATCCGGAACATCCCGGCTCGCGTGGCCGCAACTGCGCCAAAGGTCCAGCGACGCTGAACCAGGTAACGGATCCCGATCGCATTCTTTATCCACTCAAACGCGCCGGCAAACGCGGCGAAGGAAAATGGGAACGCACTACCTGGGACGAGGCCCTCGACACAATCGCCTCGCGCATTCGCAACGCGATAATCGAAAACAGACGCCAAGAGATCATGTATCACGTCGGCCGTCCCGGCGAAGACGGCTTCACTGAACGCATCCTCGCCGCCTGGGGGATCGACGGACACAACTCACACACAAACATCTGCTCGTCCGGCAGCCGCGAAGGTTATCAACTCTGGATGGGACTCGATCGCCCAAGCCCCGATCACGCAAACGCAAAAGTCATCCTGCTGATCAGCGCTCATCTCGAGTCGGGTCATTACTTCAATCCACACGCACAACGCGTTATCGACGGCAAAGCAAACGGCGCGAAGCTGATCGTGTTTGACACGCGTCTCTCGAATACCGCAACTCACGCAGACTACTGGGTCTCGCCGTATCCGGGTTCCGAAGCAGCGATTCTGCTCGCGATCGCGAATTATCTGATCAAGAACGATCTCTACAATCGCGAGTTCGTCGAGCGCTGGTGGAACTGGAAAGAGTTTCTTTCGTCGGAAGGAGCCGCCGCCGACTTCACGGATTTTGAAGCGCGGTTGAAACAGATCTACAGAGACTACACCTTCGAATTTGCGGCGAATGAATCAGGTGTCGATGCTCACGTGATCGAGGAGATCGCGAAGCTAGTCGCTACGGCAGGCACGCGTTTCTCAACGCACAACTGGCGCAGCGTCGCTTCAGGCGTGAGCGGTGGTTGGGCCGTCGCGCGTTGCCTGTTTATGTTGAATGCACTGCTCGGCGCGATCGCGACCGAAGGCGGTGTTTATCCAAACGCGTGGAACAAGTTTGTGCCGCGCCCGATTTACACACCGCCTCATCCGAAGATGTGGAATGAAACCACGTGGCCGCGCGAGTATCCGCTGTCGATGAACGAGATGTCGTTTCTGCTGCCACACTTGGTGAAGGACGGCCGCGCGAAACTCGACGTCTATTTCACGCGCGTCTACAACCCTGTCTGGACGAATCCTGACGGCTTCTCGTGGATCGAGATGTTGACCGATCCCGATCTGGTCGGCTGTTATGTCGCACTGACGCCGACGTGGAACGAGACGTCTTACTACGCTGATTACGTTTTGCCGATGGGCGTGGGCTCGGAACGTCACGATCTTCATTCATACGAAACACACGATTCGCAGTGGCTCGGTTTTCGTCAGCCGGTGATGAAAGCGCTTCGCCAGCGCAACGGCGAAACGATCGCTGACACGCGTGACGTTAATCCCGGCGAGGTTTGGGAAGAGAATGAGTTCTGGCTGGAGTTGACGTGGCGTATCGATCCTGACGGCGCGCTCGGTATTCGACAGTACGCCGAGTCGAAAAAGAACCCCGGCACAAGACTCGGCATCGATGAATACTATGAATGGATCTTCGAGAACTCAGTTCCCGGATTGCCGGAGCGAGCCGCCGCTGAAAACCTGACGCCACTCGCATTCATGCGTCGCTACGGCGCGTTTGAGGTCAAACAAAAGATCGGGAAGGTTTACGAAGAGACCGTCCCAGCGGAAGAGCTCGAAGACACGAAAGAGGATCAGTTTGGACGCGTCTTCACGCGCGCTGCAAAACCTGCTGGTCCAAACATCGTGCCGCTGCCGCTGCCGGATGGCGACGCAGACGGACGCCGCCTCGCCGGCATTAACGTCAACGACGAGATCAAGCGCGGCTTTCCGACGCCGAGCGGCAAGCTCGAATTCTATTCCTCGACTATGAACAGTTGGGGATGGCCTGAGATGTCAATTCCGACCTATTTCAAGAGCCACGTCCACAAAGACAATCTCGAAGAAGGCCAGACGATTTTGATTTCAACTTTTCGTTTGGCGGTGCAGATCCACACGCGCAGCGCGAACGCAAAGTGGCTCGACGAGATCGCGCACACAAACCCGCTTTGGATCCATCCGTCGCATGCAAACAAGCTCGGCGTACGCACCGGCGATCTGCTGCGCGTTGAAACTGAGATTGGCTACTACGTAGTGCCTGCGTGGGTCACGGAGGGAATTCGCCCAGGCATCGTTGCGTGCAGCCATCACATGGGCCGTTGGAAGTTGACTGACGAAGGACAACGGCAGTTGATGGCGACAGTTAAGCTGGACCGCAACGGAACAGAGTGGGGCTTGAAACGGGAAAAAGGAATTGAGCCTTACGAGTCGGACGACCCTGACACGCTTCGGATCTGGTGGAAGGATGCGGGCGTTCATCAGAACATGACTTTTCCTGTCCATCCCGATCCGATCTCAGGAATGCACTGCTGGCACCAGGCGGTGCGCGTGCGTCCGGCTGACCCAAACGACGAGCCGGGCGATATTCTTGTCGATACGAATAAGTCGCGCGAGGTTTATAAGAAGTGGCTGGCGATGACGCGCCCGGCGGACAAACATTCGCCTGACGGCACGCGCAGGCCCTACTGGATGCTGCGTCCGTTGAAACCAGGGCGCGAGTTCTATAAATTGCCGAACTGATTGTAGGGGTGGCCCTCCGTGGCCACCCCATCTGGTTCG
>JBIOVO010000081.1:0-18555 GCA_044867735.1 Pyrinomonadaceae bacterium
GAACCTGCGGCCCTCTGCTTAGCTTCCAGCATCAGGCTTTCCCTGACCGCCCGTCAAAGCTGGGGTTGCTGGCTGGACTATATCTTGGACATCACAGTCCCGACCCGTATAGTCTCTGAGGATCCCCGATCACATGTATCAGGTTTCCTGCGGATTACCCAATCCTCAAGGATTTTTACGTTGACCAGGCTTCGGTCAAGTACCAGAGGCTCTCAGGGCGTCCCCGCATACAGGGTCGTCCACTTAATGGGTTCCCTGACGCATTTCCCCATCAAGGCTCCAACAAGGCAGATGCTCTATCCGCTGAGCTACAGGGGCACGATTTCAATGGCTTTCGCATGTTAGCACGTCGAAAACCGATGTCAACATAACGCCACGTTGAATGGTGCCCCAAATTGAGGTTCTTCATCCACAGATTACACAGATTTATTAATCAGTCTAATCTGTCTGCGTAATCTGTGGATAGAGAAGCGAAACTAGGGCACTATCCCCCCTCGCGGTGGCAACAAAAAAGAGATCGCCCACGCGGGCGATCTCCGTTTGTGAAATGGTAGAGATTTGGCCTTACGCGGCCCGTGTGTGTTCTTTGGTTTCCGCAAACACGCGACGGCCGTTCAGCGCATCATCGATGATCTCGCGCACTGCCGAAGTTTCCGGATTAACGTCCATTCGGTCACATGCTTTGAGATGTCTGACGATACCTTCTGTGGCGATCTCGAGTGCGACGCCGTTCAGTTTCGAATAGCGTCGTGCCTGAATATGATCGATCCTCATAATCCGCTCATTCAGCGGCAGGTGTGTATCAAAAGTCACGATTGCCTTTACTCCTCCTACGAATCTCGCGATTCAAATGTATGAACTATAGATGCTCTAACAACCCCCTTGGATGCGCGCTTCAACCCCCAGACAAAGCCTTGGATTCAGGGTAAAACCCCAAAAAACAAAGGTTCGCGTGTAAGCATTGCCGCAGGGGTGTTCAGCGAAACGTGGAATTATACTGAACGGAAGTCCGCTCGTCCAGACTTTTTTAAAACGGCATTATAGACCAGTAAAAATGGGGGTTTTCTCACAATGGACAGAGGCGCCGCCCAAGTACCTCAAACGGGTTTGGGGCGGCGCCAATGCTGAAAAATAATAGTGCTGGACGGTCTACTTTTTTGGAAGCACGGTATCTTTCATTGATTTGCCAACGCGAAACTTCAACGTCGTCTTGGCAGGAATCTGGATGGTTTCGCCGGTTGCCGGGTTCCGGCCTTCTCGAGCTTTTCGTTCGGATTTCACGAGTTTTCCGAATCCTGGGAGAACAAACTCGCCATTTGACTTCACTTCGCGCGCTGCGAGAGTCGACAGTTCTTCAAAGAACTCCTTAACTTGTGCCCGCTTCATTCCTGTGGATTCAGAGAAGTGGTTGATGACTTCCGATTGGGTCATGCGCTTCTTGCCTGCTGCGGCTTTGGTCGCCATAGTCTGGTGTAATACCTCCAACGAGAACTAGATTTGAAAAGCAATCGCACACTCATATATCACACTCAAGCGGCAAAGTCTTCAACAAAACGGGCATTTTTTGAGGTTTTTTGAGGATCACGCGGTCAAAAGACCACGACAGGCTGCGCCGATCAACCTGCCGCGTCCCGCCGACGGCCGGGCACCGTCGCCTAATCGTACAAGTCACAGGCAAGATCGGTCAGGATTCCGAAACAGCGGCTGAACCTGCATTTTTCCTCGAAACACGAGAAACGACGAAAGCCAGGGTGCAACCTAACGCCATTCCGACATTGGAAGTCACGAAATCGCCCCAAACCAAGTACTTCAGGAACAACGTTTGGCCTAGCACGATTATCGCGGTGATGCGAACGAGCTTGGATTTCGACATCAACAACACATAACTAAGAAGAAGCGTGTGGCCTGATATATACGGAACATCTCCTACCACCCGCCCTACGGCCAGTCCGAAGACTAAACAATCAACGCCATGCTGAAAGAAGTTTGCTTCGCGAACATGTTCCACTCGCTCGAACATGAAGGCGATCATGGGAACCATGAGCGGTACGAAGTACTGGAAAGTGGCTGCAGGATCCAAGGCAGTTGCTCGGACAGATGGATAACGAAGCAAGTAAAGTCCAACCAGCGCCGCTCCCAGGAATGAAAAGAGAAGGACTATCCACGGCCGAAGTATTGGGAGATGTTGCGGGTCGTTATCCAACGTTATGGAGTCGAGATGCGCGAAGAGTGACTCAGCTCGGTGAACATTACCATCTCTCATGAATGCCGAGATAGTGGACCAGCGGACCATGACTCTTGGCATTCGAAACGATGGGCCGCAAATTCTGTACACAAATTGGCCACAATTTTGGCGTGACCTATCAACTAAACTGACTCCCGTTAGTCACGAAAGAAGACCATCTCGGAAACGCGAACGCGCGGCCCGGACGCCTTCGCGAACATCTTCAGCAAACGTGTCTTGAAGACGGCAATTAAGGGCACCGAAAAGTGCTATTCGGCCTTGCTCCCGTCATCCCTTCTCCCCGCTGAGCTTACTTCCTGGAAAATAGCGCCGGCGTTAGGCGCGACTTTTCCCCTTTGAATCATTGCCTGTCGACAAAACGGAGAAACAGATGAAACGCATTCTTGGCAGGGACAGCAGCAGTATCAGGACCATGGACCAGTGCAACGTCTGAACGTGAACTCGATCAATGTGCTGGCAATTGTTTGCGACGGCTCGACTCGGGCCAGCATCTTTGGGCAGGCGACGGTCGATGGTCTAGGTGTGGTCAATTACAGAGTCGACGTGCAGGACTGGGCGGATCAGGCAAGAGTCATGATACGTACCAATTACTCACGGACGACTATGACTCGCGGCAGCAGGTGCTACGTGGAGGCAACGTACAGATTCGGCGGAAGTAGCGTTTGTTGACGGGATTTATTGGGAAGGGCTGAAGCGCCGCACCTGCACCGCGGCGCTTCAGTCCACTGCTGCATTACATGAGCGGCAATGCGGTTACCTAATACGCATAGTAACAGCCCGCGTACTCAACTTGGCCGGTCGGATTCCAGGTTCTACCACCATCGTAGGACACAAACCATACCCAGTAATGGTCTATGCACTCCCTCGTATACTCTGCGGGTGCCGGACTAGATGCTGGACCTGGATCAGGTAAAGGATTGAAGCACTCGCCCCACTGACAAGCGGGCGGTCCGCTGAATAATGCCGTCTCATTCTCAGGACAGTTCGGTGGAGTCGGAGTGGGTTGTGGGCAGGCAGTGGGAACGCAACACGTGGCGTTGCTAAGTTGATAACCGAACGGACAACCGTCGGGGTTGGAGTTTGGGGTTCCACCCGGCGGGGGCGGGGGATCTGGATTGGTGCAAGGATCTCTCGGAACGCCGCCGGGACATTGCGACGGAAGCGCAAGCGGACACGGAGTTGGTGTCGGACTTGGACTAGGACTCGGGCTTGAACTAGGACTCGGACTTGGCGATGGCGTAGGCGACGCTCCACAAGAAAGCACTTGTATTGTTTGACATTCGTAAGTTTGGCCTTTTGGCAAAAAGCATTCAATGTAATCGGAAACCGTTGTTCCGCAGACTTTGGCGGGATCGTCACAGGTAGTGATACCAGGTCTATTCTGAATCGGACAATTAACGCAGACGTTCCCTGTCGACGGTTTAAGTATTGCGCAGTTGGAGCCACTACAACAGGTCTGGATCGGGAACAAATTAGAAGCAGGAACGTCGGAATCTTCGCCTCCTAAAAACTTTACCGGCTCCAGTGCGGCCGGTAAGTTGAAAGCTACTTGCTTGGATAATTGCGAACCAGGAGGCGCCCTCTGCCAACCGAATGCGTCCCGTTGTGATGCTGGCAAACACACTCCTAATTCCTCCTCCGGCGGTGTGCTAGGAATTGGTGTCGCACCAGTGCCGAAGTAGCCAGTTGCATCTCCGAAACTCAAGATCTGAAACGTTACCTGAAGGCGCTTTGGAAATGGCCTGTTCTCCTTTTGGCGAGCAACATCCCAGGCGTCAAGTTGTCCGGAATGGATTTTCAATGAAACGGTTTCACCAGGTTGGATAGGAACGTCGGTTGGCTCGGGCTTCGTTTTTATGTCACCCAACTCACTCCGTCCATGGGTAAGCGGAAACACTATGCGAAAGCCCGTCGCGGCTTTCACGTCAGTGACTACGTACAGATACAGAAAATAGATCGGCTTGGTGCCAGTATTAGTTAACTCCACTTCGAACTCTCTGGCCCATCGTTCGTTACTCAAGTCCTTAAATCCGGCTTCCTTCTCCTTCTTGATCTTGATCTTTATTGGAACATGCTTCGGTATCTCATCTTCCAGTTGCCTTTCCTCTTTCTGCGGTGAGGTCTTCTTGAAGGCTGCAAGTTCCCACGGCCCGGGCGACTTCTTGATGTGATCCTTTCCGCGTAAGACTTTCATCGTCAGCGGTTTCTCTTTTTGAGGCGCTTGACCGGTGCTTAGCTGCGTCGCGATGAATGCAGAGGCCGTTAGTGCTAACAATACGAGGCAGACAATAGGGATGCGATTGTGGGACATATTGGCTCCTGTTCAGTGTGAGAAAACAAATGCCTCGTCTCATGTAGACACGTTCGCAGCATGAGAGAAGACAAGCGGTGTCGCCGATTATAAGTTATAAGCCACAAGCCGCCTAGAACTTCATTTCAAAGCGTGGGCCGAGATGTCTGAGCGCTCGCGTTTCGTGTCGGCCACCCGAGATATGAAAACCACGGAGCAGTAGATTCGGGCCAACCGATTGACCAAGGAGGTAATATTTCAACTGCCCACAAATTTGGCCACAAATGAAAACGGCCGCCAATGTGGCGGCCCTAAACTATTGATCTGCATGGTCGGGGCGAGAGGATTCGAACCTCCGACCTCTCGGTCCCAAACCGAGCGCACTACCAGGCTGTGCTACGCCCCGAAGGTTGAGGCATTCTAAGAGTCGCGTACAGGCTGGTCAAGCGACGGAGATTTAGCGGTTAGACAGGATTACAGGATTCTACGAGAGTGATGCCAGAAACTGCCGTGTCTGAAGCAAAGCTTTCGCGCGGTGGCTGATGCGGTTTTTGATCTCTTCGGACAACTCCGCGAAGGTTTGATCGTAACCGTCGGGCACGAATAGCGGATCGTATCCGAAGCCACCAGTTCCGCGCGGGGCGAAGGTTATCGTTCCCTCACAAATGCCTTCCGCTACATTCAATACGTAACCATCTTTAGCCGCGATCGCGACTGACGAAACGAAACGCGCGCGCCGAGCTGTGTCACGAGTCTTATCCAATTCAGTTAGCAGCAACTGCCGGCGATCTGCGTCTGAAGCATTTTCGCCGGCGTAGCGCGCTGATAAAACACCGGGAGCGCCATTGAGTGCCGCGACTTCGAGTCCGGAATCATCGGCCAGAGCCAGAAGACCAGTGGCAGACGCATACACGCGAGCTTTGGCAATAGCGTTTGCAGAATAAGTGTCGCCACTCTCTTCTGCTGCCTCGATGTTGGGAAACTCCTTTAGTGAAGCGAATGCCCAGCCGCAACTAGCGAGGATACTCACGATCTCTCGAACTTTCCCCTGATTGTAAGTGCCCAGTAGAAGGATTCGGGAATTGCAAGGCATAGTTAACGAGTGGCGTTATCCGATTGGAGAAGGGAAACAAAGGCGCCAAACTGCCCAAACGCCGATCGCGTCGTGCGCTCAATTCCCTGTGCCTTCAAACGAGTCTCGGTGGTGGAGAAACCGGCCTGCCGAGATATTTCCTGAAGACCAGCACGTTCCTCGGCTGACAACTGTCTCCCTTGCAACGTGAGCAAGGCTGTGATGAAGTTACTCAGCCGCGCTTCGTCATTCGCGTAGGTAACAATCGTTGCTGAACTCTCTTGCAAGTCCTTTCTTTTGTCAGCGACGGAAGTTTCGTTGCTGCGCAAAGCAAGCAAAGCTGATCTCATGTTTTCAGACTTGCCCACCAGCATATAACCATCCGCAAACACTGCCGAGAACTCCTTGTCCGAACTCGGCGACGATTGCAGTCCTTCGAGAATCTCGCCACGGCCGTCCTTAAAAATTTCCTGTGCGAGCGATTGCCGCAGCCGCGCTTCATCGACGACGCGCGCCACGAGAATCGATCCTTCTGCGCCTGCGGACGGTTTCAACGTCAACAACGGCGGACTCAAGGCCGCCAGCGCCTCTCGCGGATTGCTAATACCATAAACAGACAAACTCGACTGCAAGAGTGAGCCGAAAATCACAGCCGGCACCGCATCGAGTTTGAATGCGAACGCAGAGACGAACGAACCCCACGCAGTTCCTGGCGCCTTGTTTCGATAGATCGTCAGCGATTGAAAACTCTCGGGCACGACTTTCCAAAAGTTCTCATCGCTCCCCGCAGTTTCAAACGCGGGTTCCAAGCGTGAGACAACGCCGGGTTCGAGTGAAAACAGAAAACGATCCTCGATCTTGCCTTCGACAGAACTCGCGGTCCATGCAACGCCACGCAAGATTTTCCCAGCGCTCGCGGCGAGCAACTGTTCCAACTGCCGATCACCAGGCGCCTGGCCCATGAGCAGCGGCGCAGCCCAGGAAAAGAGTTTGGCGGAATTGGCTGGAGAGACGTAACCGAAGGCGAGCGACTTTTCAGCCTTAACACTCTCTCGCACCTTCAACAACTCGGGATCCGTGCGAATGCTCGGCCGATTGCCGCGCCGAACGTCGAGAACGCTCTTGATTGCATTGTCAGAATTACCGATCACAACGAGTGTGCCGTCCACCGCGCCGATCAGTTTTCTTTCCGCGCCCGCAACTGAACATTCGACGTAATCGACGTTGTCACTGCCGCGTTCGCTACACGCTGACGCGCCATACGCGAGACCGGCTAGCTTCTTCACGGCTTCGATGGCGGCTGGTTTTGTGCGCCAGCTCGACGTGTGAGTCTCGGCGATGAGAGCGATCTCGGGTCTGACTTTCAGCGTGTTGTTCTCTTCGGAGGTGTTCAAGCCGACGACCGCGAGTGCGACTTGAGCTCGCGCGAACAGAACCGCTTCGAGTGGTCCAATACCGGCACGCGCGGCCGTGGTCATAACGCGACTCGAGTTGCTTGCCTGGCTGTGTGTGATCGGAACCGCGGCTTGCCACACGTCCGTGCGCTGAATTGCTTGTGCAACTTCGGAGAGGTTGTTGAACTCGACGTAGACGAGGGAATCGGCCGGAGCGTAGTTGGCCATGTCGACCGGAGTGGGAGTAGCCCACCAAAACCAGGCGCCTGCGAGCAAGATTGCAAATATCAGCGCGGCAAGAAGGGGGCGGATAAACTTCATTGAGGCGAATCGTAGCGTGAGAGGGTTTCTCACGCAAAGCCGCAAAGGCGCAAAGGAGACGCAAAGGAAATCTGCGACTCGAAGTTCAGAGTTCAATCTTTGGGTTGCTCCTACGAAGCAGCAAGCTAAAGCTTGAACTCTGAACCTCCGCTGGCCGGAGGTCAGAACTTTGCGTCTTTGCGCCTTTGCGTGAGAAATTCCTATCTACGATTGAAGCGCTCTAAGCCTTATGTTAATTTTGCGCTTCCGCCCCCGGAACCAACCTATGACCTATCGCGATTTGTCTGCACAAGCCCTGGCAGAACAGGACTACGACGCATTTCTAAACGAACTCGAAAAGTCGCTGACAGACGGAAGAAAAGATCCGAATGACGTCGTTCGCGACACGCTGTCTGAGATCTATTTCGGCGCCTCGCAACCAGACAGGGCAAACCTGACGTCCGCTGCGCGCGTGGCCGTTCACAACCTCGATCCGAGGAACATCACCACTGAGCCCGAATATTATTCCGACATCGACGCCAAACTTTACGCCGAGCGAAAGCCGATGATCTGGCTGTGGCAGATGTTCGATCGCTCAGCACTCGGCCAGAACTCGCTGCTGGCACACCGTTTCCGCCGGCGCCTCGCGCCGCTCATTTTTCGCAAGGTCGGCGAGAATTTTAAGTGCTGGCAGTATGTGGAGTGGTCGTTTGGTTACAACCTCTCCTTTGGCGACAACGTCGTCGTGCATCGTCACGTGCTGCTCGACGACCGCGGTGGGATCGACATCGGCAACGACGTATCGATTTCAGACTACGTCAACATCTACTCCCACAGCCACGACATCTACGACATTCACAAAGTCATCTCGCCGCCCACCCGCATCGGCAACGGAGTCCGGATCACCTATCACGCCACCGTCCTGGCCGGAACCACCATCGGCGACAAGGCGATGATCGGCACCGGCGCAGTCGTCACCCGCGACGTCGAGCCGCATCACATCGTCGTCGGGATACCGGCGAAAACAGCCAAAGTGAAAGACCCAACCGGCAAGCCTGCATAGACTTGGAGAATCTGGAAGCAAAGGCGACTTGTTCCAGAATCCTCCTCTGGTCCAACTGCTTTTCCTTTGTTAATCTAAGCAGGGCTTAGAGTTAAACGAAGAAAAATAGCGGTTGACATTGTTTAGCGCGTTAATGTACTCTCACACAGGTTGACGGCTATCCTGCCGTGGCCGAGTGCCCGCTCGGTTAGCAACAAGCGGAATATCCCGCGAATCTTGAGCACGACAAAGGCACACTTCGCGTGAGCGGAGGTCGCAAAGCCTACAGAAGTTGGACTAACCAACTTGGCTGGGTTTCCGAATGAGCTTCATTCCCGCCGCACCAGATTTCTCCAGCAGTATTCTGTTGACACCCGCCAGGCCCCTTCCTTTGCCCGCTGGTGTCAGGCCCGACAACCCTACTTTTCAACGGACTACGACCTTGAAACACACACCTGACGCCCTGACCTCCAAAATTTCCAAACGGCAACTGCCACGAGCGCGAAAAGCGCGCGCCCGGCTTCGTCAGCAGAACAGATTGCGAACTGCTGTGGTGAGGACCAACTAATCATGTTCAAAAAAAGCTCGGGAAAGAAGAACCTCGTCGGTCTCGACATCGGCTCCAGCGCCGTCAAGGCAGTTGAACTCGGCCGCAAAGGAGCTGCTCTACAGCTTCTCAATCTCGGTTTCGAGAGCCTTCAGTCAGACACGATCGTCGATGGACAGATCATGGAGCTCAACAACGTCTCCAACGTGATCTCACACATCTTCAGCGAACATCAGATTCGCACCACTCGCGTTGCCGCAGGTGTCAGCGGTCACTCAGTTATCGTCAAAAACATCGTGCTGCCGCAAATGAGCCAGGAAGAGTTGCAGGAGTCGTTCAGTTGGCATGCGGAAGAGCACATTCCTTTCGATATCGGCGACGTGAATCTCGATTACGAACTCACCGGCAAATCCTCTGAGACGCTGCACGTCCTGATGGCCGCGTGCAAGAGCGACAAGATCGCGAACGTCAAACAAGCGATCCAGCTCGCCGGCAAGCACCCGGTGATCATCGATGTGGACGCCTTCGCGCTTCAGAACTGTTACGAAGTGAACTACCAGCCGAAGTCGGGCGAGATCGTGGCGTTGCTGAACATAGGCGCGGCCACGATGAATATCAACATTCTGAACGGCACGCGTTCAATCTTCGCCAGAGACGCTTCAGTCGGTGGTAGCCAATACACCAGCTTGATACAGAAAGAACTTGGCCTGAGTTTCGAACAGGCGGAATCGGTGAAGCGCGGAATGGCTTTGCCTGATGGCGTCGAACCAAGACCGATTCAGCCGATCCTCGAGACTGTCTCTGACACGCTCGCGCTCGAAGTTAAGAAGACCTTCGACTTTTATCGTGCGACCGCGCAGGAGAGCGACGCGTCGATTCAGAAGATACTTCTCGCCGGCGGCGGCTCGAAGCTGCCCGGCCTGCCCGACTTCCTCGGGCGCCGATTTGAGATTCCAGTAGAGGTGTTTAATCCGTTCCGGCAGATCGAAGTGGACTCACGAAAGTTTGATCCGGACTACATGCGAGAGATAGTGCCGGAGATGGCAGTTGCAGTTGGTCTCGCCCTGAGAGGAGTAGAGGCATGATTAAGATAAATCTGCTCGAGTCAGTCACAGATCGACCCCAGGGCGTAGCGCTGGTTGAAGACAAAGTCTCCAGCCCGCGCATGCAGACGTTACTGCTCGCGTTGACAGTGTTTGGTTTGATGGTACTTGGGATGGGCTACGACTACGTGAGTTCAAACATGGCCCATACCGCGGCGCAGAAAGAACTCGACAATCAAAAGCGCATCAACCAGCAGATGTTGGCGATTCAAAAGGAACAGATGGAGCTGGAGAAGAAATCGAAAGAGATTCAGGCTCGCATCGACGCCATCAAGAAGTTGCGTGAATCACAACAAGGTCCCAGCGCAGTGTTGCTGGAGATCAAAACGCGTTTCGACGCCGTGCCGGGTCTTTACCTGACGGGAATTGAACAGAAGGACGGAGAAGTGACGATCAGAGGCGAATCGCCAAACGAGTATTCGGTAACGAAGTTTGGCCAGAGTCTCGAATTCTCGAACGGTTTGTTCAGCAACCTCAACATCGAGACGCAGCGTGAATTCGCCAAGTCGGCGACGCCAGCCGGAACAGCAGCGGTCGCTGACGCCGACGTGATCAAGCCTGAGGTTGTTGTTTTCACAGTTAAGGCAAACTTTGACGTGCCGAAGCAGCAACAGCAATCGCAACAACCGGCGCCTGCCCCGGCGAATCAGGTTGCAAAAAAGAGTTAAGCCACCTGGACCACTGACCTGACGAAACTAGAGGATTAAAGAGATGAAACTCGGCAAGCTCCCAGCTCTTCCATGGTACATGCGACTGGTCGTGTTCCTGGCGATCGGTGGCGTGCTGTACGCCGGCTTCTGGTACTTCGTGACCAGCGGTACCCGCAAGGCAACCAAGGAAATGGACGATGAGATCGCCCAACTGAAGCCACGTAACGCGCAAGCCGCAATCGTGCAGCAGAACCTCAACAACTTCAAAGCCGCGTACAAGGCGCGTGAAGAAGAGTTTGCTGAGTTGAAAGCCCTGCTGCCCGAACAACGCGAGCTGACGATGGTCCTACAGGGAATTCAGGACCGTGCGCGTAGCAATGGTCTCGTTCTTACCCGCTTCAATCCGAAGGAAGATATGCAACAGGACAACTACAGCGGCAAGAAGATCGAGGTGAGCGTGGTGAGTGGCTTTGCCGGATTGCGAGCTTTCTTTGAGCAGTTGGCCCACTATCAGCGCATCGTTTCGATCACCAATTTTGAACTGAAGCAACTGGACAAACAGTCACTGAACAAGACCGTCGATGCTCGCTTTGATCTGACGGCTTACTACGTTTCTTCGGAGCGTCTGCAAAATCAGGCACAGCCTGCCAATGCGAAGCCCGCATCCGGCGGCGCCGTTCCGGCTCCGGCTGTTCCCGCCCCGCAACCCGGTAAGTAACTCCGGCAAGCAAACTCACTCAAGAAAGCGAAGATGATGATGCACGTCAAAGAAACACACAACCCGGCAACAGGGCGCGCGATTCGATTCCTGGCTGTCGCGGCGGTAATCGTCGCCAGTGGTTTTGCGATCGGTGTTATGGCCCAGGAAACCCAACCGGAGAAGCCGGTTGTTGTTACCAAAAAGTCCGTTAGCGGAGGGCGCGATCCGTTCCGCAAATACGAGGCGCCGCGTGCGGTGCTCAAGCGAACGGCAGAGCAATCGCCCATCCCGACGATCCAGGAACGTATTGCCCACTACAAGGCGCAAAAAGCCGCCGCGATGGCGGCGCGCATGACGGCGCCGAAGCCCACCACCGCTCTGCTTTTAAGCGAGATTCAAGTGATCGGCATTTCTCGCTCACCGAGAGGTTACGCCGCGATCGTTGAAGCCACGCCCATCAAGCTTACCTACGTCATCTATCCAGGCGAGCCCTTCTACGATGGCCAGTTAGTGGCAATCGAAGACAATCGCCTGGTGTTTCGTCGCGAGACAGTATTCGCCGATGGACGCCGCGAACGCGCAGTTGAATACAAACCATTGCGCCAACCGAGCCCGGTGAATGCGATGACCACGCCCGCAGCAGTTGCGACTGCCAACCAGTAATGCTGGTTTGGTGCACGTTAACCAGACCGTTGACCCGCGCTGGTGTTTTAACTCCGAAACTCCAGCGCACTTTTGACAATCCCAGGACGTTGCCGTGTCAGTGCGGCGCGCGCTTTAGTTGCCCCGGCAATCGAGCGTAGTGCGTGACGGCAAGTACTGGAAATCCCCCTAAGGAGGGAACGATGTCTTTTCAGCCTCGAGTTAGATCAGCCATTAAAAGGACCACGCTCGTCCTGTCGCTTGTTTGCTTTGCGGCAACAGGCGTTTTGGCTGCCCCGAAACATTCAGATGTTGTCGCAACTGGCGACGACCAGAACCCTGCGCCGCAAACTGCTTCGGCGACACCGATGCCCACACCTCCTGTGGGAATGTCGCGTGCCAACGATAAGCAGTCGGAACAGGGACGCCAGTATGGACAACCGGGATTTGTCGGTGAACCGATAAACCTGAACGTTGTGAACGCAGACGTCCGCGACATTCTCAACTACATCACCGAACAGTACGGCGTGAACTTCGTGATCGACTCTTCAGTGGGCGTCATTCCGGTGACAGTGAATGTTCAGGATGTGCCGTGGAACATTGCACTCGATGCGGTTTTGAAAGCCAACCGGCTCGGCATCGAGGTGAATGGCAACATTCTGCGCGTTGCGACTACTGACGTGCTCGCCAAGGAAGCTGAGACTCAGAAGGTGATCAACGATTCGCGTCTGGATGCTTCACCACTCGTGACCGAGTTCATCAGACTAAACTACGCTCGTGCTTCCGGCACGCTCGCACAGGCAGCCGGTTCGACCGGTGCGTTCTCCGGTGGTGCGACGAACCTGAGTTTTAGCGGTGGCGCTGGTGGCGATGCTACGGGCGGCGGCGGCGATCAAGGTTTGCTGCCGATCATTTCCCGTCGCCTTTCGCGACGCGGTTCGATCGAAGTAGATGGCCGCAGCAATACGCTGATCATCACGGATGTGAAAGAGAACATCGATGCGATTCGCCAGTTGGTTGCGATCCTGGACCAGCCCGAACCGCAAGTTGAGATCGAAACCCGCATCGTGATCGCGCAACGTAACTTCAGCCGCGATCTCGGTGCACAGATTTCCGCGGGTATCGTGAACTTTGGCCGCGGTGGTTTGGCTAACGTATCGACACTTCCTTCCAGCAGCCCGCAGCAAGGCAGTGGAAGCGGAAGCGGTTCCGGCTCGGGCTCAGGTTCAGGATCTGGTTCGGGAACCGGCAGTAGTGGTCCGACTTCTGGTCCAAATCCGTTTGGCGTGTTCGGTGGTTTGGCCGGTACTCCAGTGCCAACCAACTCGATGGCGGCGGCCGCTGCCAGCACCGTTATCGGTCTGACGACTGGACTATTCGGTTCGGCCCAGATCAGCGCGCTCATCACGTTGGCTGAATCACGAGGACAGGCGAAGACAGTCGCGACTCCGCGCGTGACCGCATTGAACAATCGTCCCGCACAGATTGAAAGTGGCACGCAGATCCCCGTGCAAACAACGCAGGCCGCAACCGGCACGGCTATCGTGACGACCACGTTCGTCTCGGTGCCGTTGCGCTTATCGATCACTCCGCAGATTACGGATGCTGGCACGGTTGTGCTGCGCGTCACGATCGAAAACAACACTCTCAACACTGGTATCGCCGTCGCCGGGGTTCCTGGTATTGACACACAGCGCATGCAGTCGGAAGTGCTGGTTCCAGATGGCGGCACGACCGTCATGGGTGGCGTGCTCGCCGATACCGAAGGCGAAGCGCAACAGCGCACACCCGGACTCGCTTCGATACCGATCGTCGGTAACCTCTTCAAGCGAAAACTGACGACGCGACAGAACAGCGAAATCCTGTTCTTCATCACGCCGCACATCTATCGTCCTGACTACAATGGACGTCCTACCGCGGGAACCGTGACCAACGGTCAACGTTCGATCACGATTCCTCAGCCGGTACCGCTTGGAAATCCGCCGAGCAACACGCCGACGCCGACACAGTTGCAGCAGCAACCGCAGTCGCAACCGACGTCAACTCCTTCAACACAGCCGCAGTTAATGAGCGCTCCATTGCCGAGTAATCCAGCCGGTACGACGACGGCGCGGCCGGGAACGCTTGGCGGTCAACGTCCGTAATTGGAGGGCCAACATGTTCAAGGAAATGCTTGAGTCCATTATTGAACGCACCGAGGGCAGCCTCGGTGCCCTCATAATGGGAACAGATGGCATCGCTGTTGAGAAAGTTTTGGGCGAGGCCGGCATGGAAGCGAATCTCGACGTTGCTGCGGCTGAGTTTACTTCCTTAGTGCGAAGCGCTCAGCGCGCGGGTTCCGACACGGGTCTTGGTGGATTGCGTGAACTGGTAGTTTCGCTCGAAGGCGCGGTGATGGTGATGCGGCTGCTGAGTCGTGATTACTTTGTCGTGCTTGCGCTGAACGCCCATGGCAACCTGGGCCGAGCGCGTTTCGAGCTGCGAAAGGCTGAGTTGAAGCTTTCGAAAGAGTTCGCTGTCTGAGATCGTTTTTCACGCAAAGGCGCAAAGGCGCAAAGGCGCAGAGCAAGACCTCCGGCAGCCGCAAGGTCTTAACTTTGCGCCTTTGCGCCTTTGCGTGAGAAAAATATTTTGATCACCACGCGAGTCACTGGGTTAACCTTATGAAGCGTTATTTCCTCCTGTTTCTTCTCCTGTTAGTGCCACACGAAGCTCAAGCCGCGACGATCTTCGGACGAGTCATTGAAGTAAACAGTGGTGACACGATCACTATCTTCAACTTAAATCGACCGGTTCGCGTCAGGCTTCTCGGCGTCGATGCGCCGGAGCTTAATCAGCAGTTCGGCGACGTCGCCACGAAGCACCTTTCGGATCTCGTCTATGACAAGTCTGTGTTAGTTGAATACTCCGGCATCGCCGCCGACCGAAGTCTGACCGGGCGCGTGTTGCTGAACAACGCCGACATCGGCGCGCAAATGGTTCGCGATGGCGCAGCGTGGGTCGATGCCAACAATCAGGACCGTTTAAGCACAACAGATCGCGAAGTCTATCGACAATCGGAACTGGCTGCGCGCAGTGAACGCCGGGGCTTGTGGCAATTCGAAAACCCAACCTCGCCCTGGGAGTTCGTGAAGGCCGAAGCGTTGAGGAACAATCCGTACGCCAGTTTGAAGTCGATCTTTCCCGAATCAAAACCGAGAACGACGACGAATTCCGAACTAACAAACCTGACGCTGATGACCCGCGGCCTGGATTCGCGTTCAGAGTCATTGAGTCCGACTGAACACAAGAACTGGCGCGTCTTACGTCCTGAGGGCGAGCAGTTTTCCGCGCTTGTTCCTGAAGACGGCAAGATCGGAGAGTTTCGCCTTGAGTTTGGCGAACTCAATATGAACTTTAAGTCATTCCATGCGCGTGATGGCTGGGCTCTCTATTGGATCCTTTGGATCGACGGATCGGCAGTTGGTGAAACTCACGACATGGCGATGTCATCAATCCTCGAAGGATTCCTGAGTGCGCTTCGACAGGGATCGGTCAACGCCGGGACGACGCCTCCACCTCAGTGCCAGGCCACGGCTGAAAGAAATATTTCGCGGAATGGTTACACGGGAACAGAGTTTGACATGTCGAGCTGTCCGCTTCCGCTCAAGGCTCGGGCGTTCACCAGGTTGAATGGCAACCGTAGATACTTGTACTTCGGCGCCGTCGCTTACTCCAGGGAAGAACCGAACATAAATAAGTTCCTGGAATCATTCACCGTCGATGGTCTAACGAAGCGCGCCAGGCGCTAGGGCAGCTTGACGTAAGCCATGCCGCGCATGATGATGCGCTGCCGGCGCGCGACCCGGCGCGGGTTGGTTTGCGGATTGAACACTGTGCGAGGGTTTGGAATCATCGCAGACAGATAAGCAGCTTCACTTACGTTTAGTGCGGATGCAGGTTTGCGAAAATAACGCCGCGAAGCAGCCTCGGCGCCGTAAATCCCATCGCCCCACTCGATGACGTTCAGATAGATCTCGAGGATCCGACGCTTGGTGAGCGTGCGTTCCAGCATCACGGTTAGCGCTGCTTCCTGACCCTTTCTCAATAATGTGCGCTGCGAAGAAAGATAGAGGTTCTTGGCCAACTGCTGGCTGATAGTTGAACCACCACGTTTGAACTCCGGAAGACTCGGCAGCCAATCGTCATCTTCGCCTTCTTCCTTCGCTTCCTTCGCTGATTGTCGTTGCGCCTGTTCCCACGCTTTCTGAATTGCTTCGTAATCGAAGCCTCGATGCGCCATGAAGTTTGTGTCTTCACCGGCGAGCACGGCGCGTTGCAGATTCGGAGAAATCTGATCGAGCGGCACCCAGACCTGCTCGCGCTTCGGTTGCTGGCCCCTGGCTAGTGCTTCTTTAGCGCGTATGTCGATGAGTGAAGTAGAAGCGGGATTGCGGCTGCGCAGCATGAACACGCGCACGAACATGATGCCTTCGTAGGCGATAGTTCCGACTACGACTCCCAGGACCACGAGAAACAGCAATCGGAAAACTTTGCGCATACGTTTCGGATTATCAGGCGAGCCGGCGAGTTGCTACTCGCGACTCGAAAACCTCTTTGACCATTCGAATAGTGTTGCAGTGAATCTCGATCGTGTCGTTAATGTCTTTGCCGTAGCCGCCGGACATCATTGTGACGATCGGGACTTCGCGCTCGTAACACTCTCGCAGCACATAAGCATCGCGCTCGCATAGACCATCGATCGAAACCGCGAGACGTCCGAGTTTATCACCAACATAAGGATCTGCTCCGGCGAGATAGAAAATGATCTCCGGTTCGTGCGCAAATACCAGCGGAAGATGCGTTGCGAGGGTTTCGAGATAGTCGTTGTCCGAAGTTCCGTCGGGCAACTCAACATCGAGTGTGGACTGTGCTTTGAAGAGTGGGTAATTGTTGGCTCCGTGAATCGAGAATGTGTAGGTGTCTTCGTCTCCCGCGAAGATCGTGGCGGTGCCGTTGCCCTGGTGAACGTCGCAATCGACGATTGCCGCACGACGTAAGCCCTTTCTCGCACGCATTGCACGGATCGCTATCGCTACGTCGTTGAGTACGCAGAAGCCCTCGCCGCGTTCCGCAAAGGAGTGATGCGTACCACCGGCCAGGTTCGAGCTGTATCCTTCCGCGAGTGCTACTTTTGTTGCTGCCAGCGTGCCACCGGTGGCGTAGAAAGATCTACGGACGAGCGATTCGGACCAGGGCAGGCCGAGGCGTCTTATCTCTTTCGGAGTCAAGGTACCGTTGCACAGACGTGAAACGTAGTCTTCGGTATGGACCAGAAGGACGTCTTCAAGTGCTGCGGGCGCTGGTTCGACAAGCTCGGTTGGGTTGAGAGTGCCTTCTGTTAACAGCCGATCGCGAACGAGTTCAAATTTGCGGATGGGAAAAACGTGGCCGTCGCCGATGTCAGCGTAATAGCGTGGTGTGTAAAAGACTTGCATGCCAGTGACGGCGTCGATATTAACGCGAGGCGCGCAAATCGAGAAACAGAGTTAACCACAAAGACACGAAGACACAAAGAAAGCTAATAGAATGTCTTTGTGTCTTCGTGTCTTTGTGGTGAAAATCTTACTTGCGTTGCGACTTGCGGCTGATGCCGCGGTAGTTGACGTTGCCGGGAAGCTTTCGTGGCAGTTCGAAGTTGTCATCAACGATGTCTTCGAGGTGAACACTGGCGGCGCGTGCATAGGCGAGGAGGGTCATGAGCGTCGGTTCGCGTTTGTCCTGTTCATACTCCGAGATGCGCCCGTAGTGCATGCTGTCCGCAAAGCCGAGGCGCTCCAGCATCTGCGTTTGAGACAGACCGAGGCCGATGCGGATTTGCAGCAGCTTTTCAGCCAGTCGATCCGGCCGCGGACGCGGATTACCCATCAGGAGTTTCCTCCTGATGTCGGTCGCTTCCGCCGAGTGGTCCAGTTGCGGACGCTGCTTGGTTTGGCTAGCTGAAACTCTTCGTTGCATCCACTCGCAGTTGGGAGTAATATGCAGTTACTGTTGTTTTTCGCCGTGAGTATGAACCTTTCATGCTCAACGGCGATGCTCATCACTCGTTAGTGTAGGATGTTGAGCCGCGCATATTGCCGTTGCTTAATTGTCAAAGACGACTGCATCGTAAATCGTCAGGGCACAAATCGTAAATAGAAAAGTTTAGATAAGTGAGTTCAGTGGGGCAGAAAGCCGCGCAGTTGAGAGCATTGCTGGCCCACGGACCCAGGAAAAGGTTGCAGGAGCAGAGAAGAGGTTGTGCGCTCCCGCGCTGGCCCAGTGGTACGGAAGCAGGCGACAGGAGCAGAGTAACCTGCTCCTGTTTTCTGCTTCTGCACCTGTTTTTTACTTAGCGGGCGACAAACTCGTCTGTCAGAATCACGGTCAACGGAATGCCCTCGAGTGAGTCGGGCAGGATCGGTCTGTTAGCCGCGTTCTTGTTCACATAGATCACGATCGCCGCTTCGCCATCAGCCCTGTCGGATGCGCCGATTCCCGCACCGATAACTCCAGGTTGGAACATCAGGTTCGCGCGATGGTTCTCGAGCA
>JBIOVO010000082.1:0-21117 GCA_044867735.1 Pyrinomonadaceae bacterium
CGCGCAAAGACGCAAAGGCGCAAAGTCAAGACCTCCGGCTCCGGAGGTCTTAGCTTTGCGCCTTTGCATCTTTGCGCGAGAAGACTTCTTTGGTTAGTGACCGCGGTCCCCCTCCGCGGAACTGCGATCGATCAGTTTCGAGAACCGGCTCTTCGAACCATCCTTCAATCGTTCCTGATACAGAAACGCCAGATTGTTCTCATCAAACCCGACGAAGAACTCGTCCCAGCTAATTGCCTCTAACGTCTCCCCGCCTGAATACCCAGGGTAATCGATGCGAAGCAATCCCGGACTTCCCTTCCGTTCCGTATCCCTCACTCTCGCAGGATGACCGCCGCGTTCCTCTACCCAACGACGAATCTCGTCGTGATCGGTCGTAGTTCTTGCTTCAGCCGCTTCTTTCGCCATAATTTTCCTCCTCAGTATTTTGTCGCCTTCGCCTTTTGCATCTTCTCAGCCGGCGCTGGAGCAGAAGCGGTAGGCGCACTGCCGAGCTGATCCTCGACCATCAACGTCTGAAGTTTAGGCGTCCCCTTAGCCAGACCAGTGACGACGATCGTGTAGAACTTGCCCTTTTCAAAGTTCGCATTAGGCAAACTTACGACCGCCTGTTCCTGACCCTCTTGTTTCACATCCAACGTGGTCCTCATCGGATCGACGTTCGTGTAGCTTGTTTGGCCCGCGAAATTCACGCCGGACACAAGCGTCTTGTTTCCCTGCTTCTCGATTACATCAATCTCGCCGACGTCAGGCGAAGCATTGATCACTCTTACCTGCGCCTTATCGGCCGGCGGAGAAGTTATGTTGTCGTTAACGATATGAATTGAATGTTTATCGTTTGTGTCGGGCATGACAACGACTGTGTAGTGCCTGCCACCGGCCAGGTTTTCACTATTCTCGGCGACTGGCTGCTCACTATCCTGACCTGCGTGACGTATGCGGAATGCGTGACTGGTGTCAGACATTTCTCTGTACGGCGTAACGCTCTTGAAAGCTACCGACTCAAACATTTTTTGGTCATCGACAAAAACGTCGAATGACATATTTCCCGGAACTGCGTTGATGACTCTGACTAACGCGTTGTTGCGCTCTGCGGCTTCCTTCGCCGGCGGCGCCGTTGAAGTGCCACTACCGCTGGTGCTCGTTACCGGCTGAGTTTGCTTCGGCTCACTGGAGCATGCGGCTGCCAGAAAGAGCATTGCGATCATCAGACCCAACTTAAATCTCGTGACCATTTGAAAAACACCTCCTGAGTTGGGTTTTGGAGACAACTCTTGTTCCAACTCAGGCAGCAATCGCAGATGACACAGATTAAGAAGGGATCTATGTGATCTGTGCTATGTCCGAGCGTGACGAAAGATCTCGAAGCCCGTCGACGCTGATCTTTCGCCGTTCCCCGTCAGATTGAAAATCGAACAGGCGTCCGCCTTGTAGAATCGATCGTGCACCACCAGCAAACAGGTCACTTTGGTACTGAGGTTAGCCTTATCGTGGGGCGACCCGGAGGGAACTGCCTGGGAAGACACTGCGAACGGAAATCACATGGTCTCCGATCTCTGTCCGTTCTTTGTGTCAACGCGATTAAATCTTCTTGCCACAGATTTTCACAGATGAGAAATTGTCGATCATGAAAATCTGGACCACCATCGCTCTTCTTGTTTTTGGTTTGTCTTCAGTTGCGGCGCAGCAAATCGTTCGCATCAACGAACCTTCCGCGATCAATCCTGCTGAAATCTCAATCGCGATCAATCCGAAGAATCCTGACAACATGATCGCCGCGTCGTTGCAAGTCGGAGTCGCACCGAGACCACGCGCGTCGAGTTACCAGTACGTCACCTTCGATGGCGGCAAAACATGGAAGACGGTGCCGACGCCCAATCCCACGAACCTCGTGCAGGGGGACGATATTGTCGTGTTCAGCAGTGATGGAATTGCTTATCACGTGCACCTGTCATTCGTGGGCATTCGCCAGGCAAGACCAGCACGCGCCGAGAATGGAATGATCGTGAATGTATCGAAAGATGGAGGTAACACGTGGACCGACGGAACGGCAGCGATCAATCACGTCAACACAGTAACGCCGTTTGAAGATAAGCCGGGAATGGTTGTGGACAATGCACCGTCGTCGCGCTCGAAAGGAAACGTCTATATTGCGTGGACGCGATTCGACGTTTACGGCAGTTCTAATCCTGAGCACAAATCGCAGATCTACTTCACGCGTTCAACGGATCAAGGGCAAACGTTTTCGATGCCGTTTCGTGTTTCGGATACCGTCGGTGACTGTCTCGACGGCGACAACACTGTCGAAGGCGCAGTGCCGGCAGTTGGTCCGAATGGCGAGGTCTATCTTGTCTGGGCCGGACCGCTGGGATTGGTGATGGACAAGTCGATGGATGGTGGATTGACGTTTGGAAAAGACAAAGTGATCGGCAACATGCCGGGCGGCTGGGATTTTGAAGTCGAGGGATTGAGCCGGGCGAACGGCATGCCGGTAACGGGTGTGGATCTCAGTAATGGAGCCAACAAGGGGACGCTCTACGTTAACTGGATCGACGCGCGCAACGGCGATCCGGACGTGTTTGTGATGTCGTCGAGAGATGGTGGCGATACGTGGTCGAGTCCGGTGCGTGTGAATGACGATCCGATCAAGAATGGGAAGGTGCAGTTCTTTACGTGGATGGCGGTGGATCCGGCGGACGGATCGATCAATATCATTTTTTACGATCGGCGTGATGGCAAAGGAACGGAGACAGGGTTGACGCTGGCGCGCAGCGTCGATGGCGGAAAGACGTTTGTCAATCACAAGATCGACGTGCCGCTGTTCGGGGCGAACTCGCGTGTGTTCTTCGGAGACTATGGCGGGATCTCAGCGTATCAGGGGCGAGTCGTGCCGGCGTTCATGCATTTTGTGAATGAAGGAAGTTTGGCCGTTTCGGTGGCGTTGTACCGCTTTAAGCCCGGAAGTCAGGAGATTGTGCGGTGACAGTTAACCACAAAGACACTAAGACACAAAGCTGAATAATAAAATTTGTGTCTTTGTGTCTTTGTGTCTTTGTGGTTCAAATAAATCAGCCGAGTCGATCGATGCGCTTGTATTCGATCGCTTTCTGAGCGAGCAGGCCGCACGCCTTCACGAGGCCGCCGAGGTCCGCGAACCTCGGATCGCGCGTCAGGCCTTTCTGATAGCGAAAGTAGATCTGCTGCACGATCACCGCGATCTTCAATAGCCCATAAGCAAAGTAGAAAACCGGCTGATCGATGCGACGTTCCGTCCGCGTCTCGTAATGCTCCAGCAATTCGTTGCGCGTAAAGCTTCCGGGGCGGTTTGTTAATCCAAACCCGTATCGTTGCCACTCCTCCGGATCCGTCGCTTCAACCCAGTAACCAAGACTCGTCCCGAAATCCATCAACGGATCTCCGATCGTCGCCATCTCCCAATCGAGCACCGCCACCACTCGACCAAGATCTTCCGGCGCGAGCACGAGATTGTCGAACTTGTAATCATTGTGAATCAGCGCAGGCTGCTCTGAATCGGAAGGAAGATGTTGCAGCAACCATTCCGATAACTGCTCGATCGCTGGAACGCCATCAGTGCGCGCGTTCTGATACCGTTTCGTCCAACCTTCAACCTGTCGCTTCACGTAACCCTGTGGCGATCCGAGATCGCCGAGCCCCGCAGCTACGTAATCGACGCCGTGTATCTCCGTAAGGTTCTCGATGAACGTCTCCGATAGCCCGCGCATCGTCTCGCTCGAGAGCTCAACACCTTTTGGAGCCTGGGCTCGCAGAATGATTCCCTTCACCCGTTCCATAACGTAGAACGGCGCTCCGAGAACTCCCTCCTCCTCACAAAACAACAACGGACGCGGAACCTTGCTGTACACCGGGTGGAGATGCGAAAGGATGCGGTACTCGCGTCCCATGTCGTGTGCAGTCTTGATCTTCGCGCCAACCGGAGGACGACGCAGAACCAGCTCACGACCTCCGACCCGCAGCAGGTAAGTAAGATTTGAAAAGCCGGAAGGAAACTGCTCGACGGTCAATGGACCGGCAACGTCAGACAAGTGCGCCGTGAGATACTCGCGCAGCCGTTCCTCAGGAAGCTCCTCGCCCGCGCGGACTGAACGAGATCGATCGAGTAACGACTCATTGTTCACAGTTCGACACCATACTTCCGCAGCACACTTCGAGCGACCACGGTCTTGTGAACTTCGTCCGGTCCATCGTAGATCCTCGCCGCACGCTCGTGGCGATACCAGTAAGACAAAAGCGTCGCATCAGTGAGGCCGAGTGCTCCGTGCGTCTGAATCGCGCGGTCCAGAACCTTCTGTAGAATTCCCGCCACGAAGAATTTGATCAGCGAGATATCCTCGCGCACTGAAGCAGCACCCTGACGATCGATGGCGCGCGCAGTTTTCAATACCAGCAAGCGCGCGGCGTTGATCTCTGCGCGACTTTCTGCGATCCACTCCTGAACGTTCTGCCGGCTACCCAGCAACACGCCTGGTGACAACTCTCGACGCGCTGCGTAACTGCACATCAGATCAAACGCACGCTCGCAGATCCCGATCCAACGCATGCAATGATGAATTCTTCCCGGTCCAAGGCGCTCCTGCGCGATCGCGAAGCCCTCCCCTTCGTTGCCCAACAAGTTGCTCTGCGGCACACGGCAATTCTCGTATCTGACTTCCGCATGACTCGCGTAATCGCTTCCCTCGTCGCCCATCACGTTGATGTTGCGCACGATCTGAAACCCCGGCGCCGGTATCGAAACGATGATCTGGCTCGCGCGTTTGTAACGGCTCGGCGCATCCGGGTTAGTGATCGCCATCACGATCGCAAAGCTCGCGCCTTCCGCGGAGGACGTAAACCACTTGTGGCCGTTGATGACGTAGTCGTCGCCGTCTTTTACTGCGGCGGTGCTCATCCAGGTCGGATTTGAACCCGGGTGCTCGGGCTCAGTCATCGAGAAACAGCTACGCACCTCGCCACGGGCGAGCGGCAGAAAGTATTTCTCCTTCTGCACGTCGGTGCCGTGGTCCATCAGAATCTCCATGTTGCCGATGTCGGGCGCCTGGCAGTTGAAGAGATAGTGTCCGATGGGTGTGCGGCCGAGTTCTTCGCTCACGAGGCCAAACTCTGAAAGCGTGAGTCCCAGGCCACCGTATTCTTTCGGCAGGTGTGGTGCCCATAATCCCATCGCTTTCACTGCTTCACGTTTCGTGGCCAGTTGTGGAGTCAACTCGCGGAACGGGCGTCGCAGGAAGTCGGACTCGAGTGGATAGACTTGAGTGCGCAGGAATTCCTTGATTCGGTCGAGCAGTCCGAGAAGTTCCTCGTTGTAGTGATCGGTCATTTGAATTTTGTACTTTAACCACAAAGACACAAAGACACAAAGTTATTAAATAGAGCTTAGTGCCTTTGTGTCTTTGTGGTGAATAAGTCTACCGCTTGCGGATTTCCAGGAGTCGCTGGCGTGCGAGATCCTTGAGTTCGCCCTCGGCGGTGGTGCGGTTCGTCACGGCGGTAAACTGTTTCGATGCGGCGTCCGGTTGCCCCAACGTCAGCAACGTCTCACCATAACGAAAGTGAACGAGATCGATCGTCGATGAATCCAAAGCCTTATCTCGAAACAGCGTCGCAAACAGATTCGCCAGCTCCGTTTCTTCTGCGGTGCTCGCCGTTTTCGTCTTTCGCAGCGTCAGAATCTGAGATCCGAGCGCGTCCGCCATTTGCAGTTTGAACAGGTAGTTGCGCGGGTATTTCTCAGACAACTCCCGCGCGACCTTAGCCGCCTCCGCCCAACGCTTCTCACGCTTGTAGAGATCGACCAGCAGCACCCGTGCCAGATCGCGCGCGTACTGGCCTTCGACCGCAACCTTCTCGATCGTCTCCAAACCACGCTTTTTCGAGCCGCGCACTCCCATCGTCCCCACCATCATCTTCAACGGCAGCGGCAGGGCGCCGATGATGTAATTTTGTAACCCGATCGTCAGTTCCGCGTCGCGATACTCCGGCGAGAGCTTCAACACTTCCTTATGATGGTCCACAGACTTCGATCCCGACCGCAACGCTGCCATGAATCGCCGTTCGACCGCGCCAGCGAATGCGGCTTCGAGCCCTTCGGCTGCGCCGAGGTAATAGAGTGCGTCAACGTCTTTCGGATCTTTGCGAAGCCTCGCTTCAGCGAGCTGCTTTGCCTGGCGAATCCACTTGCGAAATTCGTTAACCTGGCGGCGATCGGCGTGCACTTTGGCAGTTGCGTAGGAGTCGCTGCTGTAGAGAGTAGCTTTGAGTTCTGAGGCTTCGTTCAACTGTTCCAGCCACAGACTCGAGGCGTAGCATTGCGCGCCGGCCGGGTGGTCCGGCGCGATGTCGATCATCTTCTGAAAATGTTTGCGGGCGGCTTCGTAGTCGAGATTGTAAAGCGCTTCGTAACCTTCGCTGCGCAGTGTCTCGAGTTGAGGTTGAGGCGGAGCCTGGCCCGCTGCCGGGGTGAATAGGAAGAGGAGGAGGAGAAGTACAGAGATAAGCTTCATACGACAGTATTAATCGTGCATTAGCCTTGCGCCTCGATACAAGTTGACAGTTATACAACTGCCACAAAGAAGAATTACTCGCGCAAAGGCGCAAAGGCGCAAAGTTCTGACCTCCGGCTGCCGCAAGGTCATAACTTTGCGCCTTTGCGTCTTTGCGCGAGATTGCTTTTTGTGCTCGTTCCACGTACTACTCGCATAGTTCGTGTTCCATAAAAATACGTCGCTGCAATCAATTCACCACTCCGTTCCCACGATTTCATTCTGGCCTGCCGCTTGCACACGCTCTCCTCAAACCAAGGAGGGGAATCATGAAAGACGAGCAAGTTCGCGAACTCTTGTATCAAGGACTCGAGACGGAACTCGGAGGCGTTCAGGTTTACACTACGGCGCTTCGTTGCGTCGAGAACGAAGATCTCAAAGAAGAGTGGGAAGAGTATTTAGAACAAACACAGAACCACGTCCGAATCATGGAGGAGGTTCTCACCAAACTCGATCTAGATGTGAACGAGGAAACACCAGGCCGCAAGGTTGTCCGTGGCATCGGTGAAAGATTGGTCGAGTCGATGGAGATGGCGTTGGCCGAAGGCAAGCCCGGCGCGGCGCAGTTAGTCGCCGCTGAAGCAGTTGTTTTAGCGGAAACAAAAGATCATCAGAACTGGCACTTAATCGGCGAAGTCATAAAGAAAGCCAAAGGCGAACTCGCCAGGATTCTCAAGGAGGCGCACGATCAGGTCGAGCACGAAGAAGACGAGCACCTTTACCACACGAAGGGTTGGGCGCGCGAACTCTGGATTGAATCACTAGGCATGAAGGCGGTGCTGCCGCCACCGGAAGAGGTAAAGCAGGTTGAGACTGCCATCGGCGCCGCGCGGGCGGAAAAGGCGCGTTCGAAGATGGCGTAGATTGTCGGCGGGTCGAGCCACAACGAGGCACAAGAAGCACAAAGGAGAGGTCCAGTGTGCTTTTTGTGCTTTAGGTTTGCTTAATGCTCTCGCCCGAGCAGACATGCCAGTGCAGATGTTTTGAATCCTGATACCTTCCGAGGTTGGTCAACACGCGACACGCGGCGTGCTCGGCAAGAACTTGCGTCGCAACTTCACGAACCACCGCCTGCAATTCCAAAAGCAGCGAGTCGTCTTCCAACGTCAGTAACGATGAGATATGACGTTTGGGAATCACCACGATGTGCACAGGCCAGAACGGGCGTGTGTGGTGATATGCGAGAACGTTATCAGTTTCGCGGACGACGTTTACCTTCGTTCGTCCACTCAGAACCTCATCGCAATAGAAGTCTTCGCTCATTGCCACGGATAATACGGATTTTTCCCGAACTTTTACCGGTTTGGGACCAATTCCGTGATATTTTTTGGAACTCCGGACGGTCTGGTAAGTGACACTGCACAGTAAACCTGCTCTCCCGAATTTCACCGGGCTTACTGTCAAACAACTCTGAGCTTTACCAAACCCACTTGAGGGAGAGTTTCCCCATGTCTCTGCGAATCATTCTTTTCTCTACACTGATGTTGTTCTGCGCTCTGCCGGCAATGGCCCAACGACCCGGACCGGAATTCTGGCGGCGGGCGACTTGCGAACCATTCGAACCGCGTACAAAGCTCGAAGCGATCGAAGACCGGCACAGCACGGTCGTCATTAAGGGCTTTACGCGGATCACAACTATCGAAATACGCGGCATGCGCATCGATGCCGTGGAAATGCGCGAATTGGGAAACGTGTCACGCGCCAAAGGACTCGTGATCGCGTTGCGCGAAGGCGGTGAGAAACCAAGATCAGACAGGGCGTTCGTGGATTACGAAGAGATCGATCCGCTATTGAACGCCATCGACGTCATCTCGCGCGTGGATGAAAACTCGACCAAGCTTGTCGGGTTCGAAGCCAGGTACAAGACGCTTGGCGACCTGGAGCTCGCAGTCTTCCGGCAAACTGCCAGAGGAACCGCCGCGAGCATCACAACGGGTATTTGCGATCAAGATCGAGTCACTCAAGCCCTATCGTTGGACGACCTCGCGAAAGTAAAAGCGATGATCCAGGAGGCAAAGGCGCGGCTGGATGAAATCCGGTAACACGGATTTACACGGATGTTTACTGATCAAGACTTAATCCGTAAACATCCGTGTGATCCGTGTTTAATCAACCACCCGCACACGAGCTTCGGCGCCGTTGGTGCGAATCTCAGGAACGTACATCGCATGGCCCAGCACGGGCAGCGCGTGAAACTCTCCGGGCGCCTCAGCTCTCATCTCGTAGCTGAGCTGCCAGACGCCTTCGGGAAGCTGATCGATGAAAAGAGCGATTTTCCGATCGCGCAGTTCCTGATAAACCCAGCGCGCCCGGCCGGTGAAACCACCGCCTGACTTCAACTCGCGCACAAAAACCTCCTGGCCGCTGCGCAGTTGCACGGCTTCCAGACCCGCCGGTTTTAGATCTTCAAAAAGCAGGTACTCATAGTTGTTCTTCGCTTCAACCGTCAACACGACTTCAATGCGGTCGCCGCTCTTGATCGTTTCGCCATCTTTCAGCGGCACCTTCTCAGACACCAGGCCTTTCAACAGCGTCGGATGTTTGACGAGCTTGAAGTACTGGCGCCGCACGAAGATCTCATTGCCCGCCGGCTTCAGAGGCTCTTCCAGACTGAAGAACTCTGCCGCAGCCGAGAAATAAAGTGGACCGCTGCCACTCTTCCGCACGATGCTGATCTCATTCTGACCATCGCGGAGCAGTTCGCGTGAAATCTCAAACCTGCTTGGCGCGCTGAGAGCGTCGTCAGCGGTGAGCTGTTTCGTGGTGATCGGATTGCCGTTAACAACCAGTTGATAACCGACCGAAGGCTGCACTTCACCACTGACGCGCAGATAGTCGTTGAGCGTTAGCACCACAATCGCCGTATCGCGCGTGTTGCTCCACTGCGCACCGCGTCGATTCTTCACGAGCCAGTTAGTCACCGGCTCTACCAGCTTGTGCTTCGGATCGATCGCAAGCAACGCACGCAGCGCGAACGACGTGGCTTCAACGCCACCATCAGACCAGCGCCAGTAAATTCCATCCTCGCCCCAGTGAGCAGTGCCGATTACCGAAGGATCGGAAACGTTTGCGCCCTGCTGCACGATCGAAGTGTCGGGTTTGTTGTCGATCTTGACGCCGTTTTCGAGATTGGCGACGAGTGTCTTGGCGCGATCGTGATAGCCATAGTTGTGGGCAGAGAGCGCCAGCAACGCGCGTGTGTAAGCGTTTAGTTGATCGCGCTTGGTCCAGAGATTATCGAAAGCCGTCTTCTGAAACTTGCTGACCTCGGACTTCGACTTCTCTGACTCCGACTTCTTCGACTCCTCTGACTCCTCTGCCTCCTGCTCCTGCTCCAGGGCATGGTAAGCAGATAGCGCGTGGAGCATCCATGCCTGTGCGTCGCGACTGGACTCCTCTTCGACTAACTCCTTATCGAGAAACTCGACGGCCTTCTCGATCACGTCTGACTCAACCTCGATGTCCGCTTCGCGCGCGAGAGTCAGACCCCAAACAACATACGCCGTCATGAAATGGTCACTCTCGCCCTGCTTCCACCAGCCCCAACCACCATCTTCGTGTTGGAAGTCGTAGAGACGCTCGAGACCCTGTTTCGTCATCTTGTCGAGTTCTTTCAAATCCTTGCGACCACCGGGGTGAGTAGCGGACGCACTCGACGTTTCGATACCGCCGAAGATCTTGTACATCGCGGTCTCCGGTTTCATGCCGAGGTCGCGCAGAGTCTTCGCGGTAATCACCGCCGGCAAGAAGCGGCTCATCGTCTGTTCGGTGCAGCCGTATGGGTAGTTGATCAAGTACGGCAGCGCATCGAGCATCGTCGTTGCCATGCTGGGCGCTATCTGAACAGTGAGCGTGGTTGAATCCGTGCGTCGTTCTTTGGGAATGTCGAGCTTTAGCGAGACGCTATCGCCGCGCATCTTTCCTGACTTCGAAATAAACTTCTCAATGCCGTGCTCGAAGATCGTGAAGGTCCTTTCCATCGCGTCGGCGTATTTCGCCCCGCGCGCCTCAACCTTGAGTTTGGCCTCGCTTGCATGGTTGACCGCCACGAGCCAATCGACTCTCGTCTCGCTGTTGCCCTTCACTTCGACCGGAGACGCTGCGCCGGCGACAGTCTTACCATCAACAATCGATCCGGTCACCGTCAGCCCTTGTGCATCCAACGCCGGCGCAACACTCATCGGCTCGTCAGTGTTGTTATTGATCACGGCCGAAACTGTTACCTGATCCCCGACGACGAAGAAGCGCGGCGCTTGCAAGCGAACGATTAAAGGCTGTTTGGTTCTCGTCGACGAATTACCGATTCCGAATTCATTACCCGTGGAAGCAACGCGCGCGGTTGCGGACCACGTCGTTAACGAATCCGGATACTTAACTTTGACTGTCGCGGTTCCGTCGGCGTCTGTCTTCACATCCGGTAACCACAGAATTGTTGAGCGGAAGTCGCTGCGCACTTGCACCGCGGATGCCTGGCCGGGGGGAGCCGGTGGCGGAGGGTCTGATGCCACGCCTGGCGTCAGGGCCACTAAATTAGAGTAGCTCCTGCCCTGAAGCGGAAGCTCTCGCATCTGCTTGCTTGCAAGGCCGTAGACAGCTTCAGAACTGTTTATCGCACTTGCTTCCGAAACCGTATAGATAGGACCGAGCCGGTCATCGTCCTTTGCTCCAACAAGCTTTTGATCTCGTAGCTGTCCTTCCTCAACTTCTACCAGCCGCGCATAACTCTTCTGATTCAACGTGCTTTGAGTCTGGACCGTGTGGTTACGCCGGCTGCCGTAATAAAACTGTCGCGGATCACCTGCGTAGTCCTCTTGAATGTAACGGATCGATTCATCGACCAGCCCTAACGCAACCTCGGCAGAAACCGGGCGGCCCTTCGCGTCTTTCGTCGTAACCGTCAGCGTTCCGTCTTCGCGTGGTTGATATTGCTCTCGATCTGCTTTTACTGCGACCGCCAGAAACTGCTCGACTGGCGGAACGACTACCTGCTTGGTATCGACAGTCATCCCTGTATTACTGATCATAAGTGCACTGAGAAAGACGTTCGGCACGTGTTGCTGCTCAATCGGCACCTCGAGGAGTTTGGCGTTCCCTGTTACATGGACCAGTTTGTAACTGAACAGATCGTCAGCTTCGACGCTGAACAGCACATAACGATCGCTCGCATCAGTTGCGATCATCACGGGCGCTGTTTGTCCCGCGCGGAACGTATCGTTGTCTACTATGATTTGCAGTCCGCTGTGACGATAGCCGAGGTCCGTAGTCGCATTGTTGGCAACAAAGACATAGGTCTCTGCTTTGATCGGCGGCAGAAAGCGATCGCGCCTCGCGTCAGCGCCCTGGCTGCTCTGCCAGGCGACGCGGTAATACCCTTCCCTGTCGGCAGTGAAATTGAACTGGGCCACACCTTCACGGTCAGTCTTAACAGTCTGCGTGAGTATGTCCTGGTGTTGATAACCGCGAAACTTGAGCCGCCAGCCACGTTGTCCACGATCCAAAGGTGAAGGAGATTGGGCAGCACGCTCGCGTAATCGACGAAGTTCCTCGCCCTGCACCTCACGCCCGCTCGGATCGATCCAGATCTCCCACCAGTAATCCCGCGTGACTTTCACGGTTCCTTCGGTTTGCACCGGCTGTTCGTTGGCGTCCAGCGCTTTGATGTCGATCGTGACTTTGTCTTTGGGACGGTAAATGTTTTGCGCCGGACGCGGATAGACGTAGTAGCGGTTGCGCGTCACGCGAACTCGATCGCTGGCAACAATCTCGCGGCGCGAGGAATCAACGACGCGCGCTTCGATGTAGTATTCGAAGTCCTGATTGTAGTTTTCACGCGGCGTGTCAAAAGTAAATTTTGCCTTGCCGGAGGCGTCGGTCCTGACGCTTTCACGCTTGATAACTGTCCCCTGACCACCCTGATAGTTGTAAGACGGATCGATACCTGAGTAATACCAGGCATACTCGCGGCGCGGACGCCAGTAATGTTGAAAGTAATTCTGGTAAACGATGACTTCAACTGATCCGTTACTGACCGGACCACCAAAGTAATAATCCGCCTGCACTTCGATCTCTACTTTTTCGCCAAGCCTGAACGCTTTCTTTTTGCCGTCCTGCTCGGGAGTTTTTACCTGAACCTTGAATTCGGGCAGTTTGTATTCTTCAAGTCGAAAGAGATTCGCTCTGCCGATCTGGCTGCCATTCTCCTTGTCCCTGAATTCAACCTTGTACTCACCCAGCGGAAGATCCTGACTCAGTTCGAGGGATCCCCACGCGCTGCCGAACGAATTGAGAGTGGCCTGGCTTGCACTGACCTTTGTGCCTTTCGGATCCGTGATCTCGTAATAGACCGTTTCGCTTGCTGGCGTCGTGTAGACACGATTTTTTTCACGACGCGCGATGAACTTCCACTGCATCGTTTCCCCCGGACGATAGGCTGGTCGATCCGTAAACGCATAAATGAGCCAACCTGCGGTGTTTGGTTTGCCGCTCAAAGTGCCCGCAGAAAATGCTTGTCGCTCGTTCATGGCCGCTGTCGCAAACAGGTTGCGTGACCATGCCGTAGTGCTGAGCTCAAACCGAGCGAGTCCATCGGAGTCTGTTGTTTGTCGCTGAATCCGCCAGTGCCACTTGCGGTCTACCTCGCCGAAAGAACTTTCCCACAGCGCCACGCTTGCGTTCGGGATCGGCGCGCCAGTCAGCGCGTTCGCAAAGAATACCAGCGCCTGGTTCGTTGACGACTTGACCACCAGCGTCGCGTCAGACACGAGCACAACATCGCGTGCAGTAAGCGCACCGCCCTTCGCTTCCAGCAGGTAAGCGCCAACCGGCAGCTTTCCTTCGATGCGATTCGTTTCGTTGTAAGCCTTGTGAGCTTCACTATCCTTGAGGTCCCTGGACCAGACTTTGACTGGCGTTTTACCCGCGGTCTGGATCCTCTGAACCCAACGACTCATGTTGCCTTCCGCTTCTTCCGAATCGGACAGGAAGCCTACGTCGCGAGTGATGTCGACCTTGTAGAGCGCAAAATCAACTCGCTTTACGTTGCGTGCAGCGAACTGAAACTGGAGTTCTGAATCGGGCAGAAAAATGTTTGAGACAGCAATCGAGACCGAAGCCTCGGTGATGCTTTTGATTTGCTGTAGAGCCAGATCGTAGTAACGCGTTTCACCTTTCGCGAACTCGCTGACAACGCGGCGGTAGAGTTCGAGAGCCTTGACGTAATCGGGCTGCTGCTGCCAGTTGCCGTCGCCAAGATCCCGCACCGAGCCGTAACTGTTCATCCAATCGGCATAGTAGAAGAGCGCATCGTCGTACCAGCCAGTTTGTTTACCGGCCTTGAGCGCGTCTTCAAACTGATCGGGCACACGCTGCCGTGACTCCAGGTCTCCGCCCGCATGGCGCATCGACATTGCGATCAGGAAACTGATATGTGCAGTCTCGTTTGCAGAGCGGCTGATCTTGAGTGCGTTCTCGAGAACATCAATCGGAATGGTATAGCCGTTATAAGTGTAGACGTAATGCTCTTCGGCTCGCGGAGGATGGGCTGCCTTGAAAACAATTTTCAGGTAACGATCGCGGGCGCGTTCGAGGTCACGCTGACCGGCCCACCAGTCGAGGGCACGCTGATAGCACGGCCAGGCTGAACCCCAGTTCATCTCGCCGGTGCGAGTCCAGAAGAGATCGCCGAGTGATTCGAAGGCTTCGGCCCAAACGAGGTCGCGATCGTCATCCTTGTCGACTACGCGTATCAGATCTTCGAGTTGCTTTTTGGCCTGTTCGAGAATGGTTGTGTCGGCGTTCTGGGTCGCTGCCTGTGCGCGCCAGGACGTGTCTGCCAATCGAAACTCAACCCAGCGTAAATCGGAGGGGCTGAGTTTGGTCTTGTCGACTTTCTCGTAGAGTTCTTTCGCGCGAGCGTAAGAGCCCTGGACGTACTGCGCCTCTGCATCACCCCTCAGTTGCGCGTAGTCAGGTTGTTGGGCAAAGGCGTTGAAGAGCAGTAGGGAGATTAACGAAAGGGAAAGGACAATGGTTTTCATGGCGTTGATGGAACGAGCAAGGTTGTTGGGACTTGCGGGATCAAATTGGATTTCCTCACGCAAAGGCGCAAAGGCGCAAAGTTAGGACCTTCGGCTGCCGGAGGTCTTCCTTTGCGCCTTTGCGCCTTTGCGTGAGAAGACCTAATTGGTAACCGAGAGCAGAAAGACCGCAAACGAAGCGAGCCAGTGCTCGCCCGCGTAGTCGCCGCTGGCGACATGTGCGAGAGCCGCCGAGGCATGCCTGTCCGCAGACTCCGACAAAACAGCACGCGCCGGATCGTTCGCAGGCAACGCCGCCGCGATGCTTCGCATGCACCACGCACGACTGAGATTTAAGCCATCAAGATGGACCAGCTTTGGGTCGGAACGATCGGTGACTATCGCCGGTTGCACCAGCGACTTTGGCCCACCCCTGGCAACTTCCGGAAGAAACTTATGAAACCAGACTGCAAACTCACGCCCGGTCATCACCCGTCGCATCAAGTCGGCTTCCATTAACGCGGCAGAGAAAAAATCCTCGCCGCCCGGCTCCCATGCGCCCGGGTAATTGGTGTCTTTCGCAAAGTAATTCCGGCTTCGTTCATTCAGTAAGGCTTCCAGTTCGCGATCGCCAACTGCTTTCGCGTAATCCAACGCGAACGCCAAACCAAATGCGGTATTAGGATGCACGCCGGTCCTGATTGGATAGGTTTGCTTCGGAAGAAAATTTTGATACGACTTGCCAATCAACTCTGATAGCGGTTGCAGATTCGCTGACCACCGCTTCCCATCTGCGTCGTTCCAGCCGTGTAACTCCTCCGCAAGCTTCAGTGCCCACGCCCAACCGTAAGTGCGTTCAAACGACTGCCGGTTTGGCTGCTTCATGTAGACAACTTCAGCTTGAATATTTTCAGCAGTGAGGTTTGCGTCCAGCGCACTTCTGACTCGCTGAGCTTCATGCAGGTTCGGAAAAGTCTTCAACAAGCGAATCAGCATCCAGTGGGCGTGCACGGATGAATGCCAGTCGTAACAACCGTAGAAGGCCGGATGTAACGCCTTCGGACTTTGGACTTCGCTGGCGTTGTTGATTACGTGTTCCGGTTTGTTCGGAAACTCACGCGCCACACACTTCAAAGCCAGTGAGGCAAAGTGTGAAGCCTGTTTCTCATTCAACTTCGTATTCATTTGTGAACCGTTTGTATTGCCGGCGCACAACAGAATTGCGCCGCAGACGAGGAGCGATTTGATGTTCATAGGTGTGTGTCGATCCACTCAATAGCGGTGTGATGGTCTGCCGATGTGAATGTGTGGCCCAGTCGCAGTGCCCGGGATCGCGGAGCGAAACGCCAGATAAGGGATTCCGTTCTTTTGTAGATAGTTCAACAACGCCTGGCCCTCGGCGGTATCCGGATGAAGCGAGATGTCCATTGCGTTGCGATGGTCCAGATGCCAGCGATCGTGAATCGCGCCCTGTCCAAACACAGCGATCGGAAGTTCCTTTTTGAATGTGTCTGAAAAGAACCGCTGGATCTTGTAAGCCTCGCCGAGGTTCCAACCGCCGGAACCGGTGAAACGTGTAAAGGACGACGTTCTTACGAGACGCTGTCGAGCGAGGCGAAGATCTTTGGCGATCTGCTCGTCCGCGGCCGTTTCCACGAGGACGGAAGCAATCTGAGCGTCGGCGTTGTTCATCTGCTGCCGCACTTCCGATACTTTTCCTTTCGCAGCAGCAACTCCACGCTCGTTTTCTTCAAACTGTGTTTTCGCGATGAGTCCCTCTGCGAGCAGCTTTCTCGACAACTCCAGCTTCTCTTCCGCCTTCGTTACGTTGCCTTCGTAAATCGCCAGCAGCTTTTCGAGACTCGACTTGTACTCCTTCGTTGCATTGACGAACTCTTCGCGCAACTTCGCGAGTTCATTCTGTGGCGCAGGAGGCGCCGGCTTCTTGTTCTTGCGCTGCGCTGAGACGTCCAGCGAAAGCACTGGAAGCAGCATCATGAAGGCAAACAGGAAAATTCGAATTCTACTTATCATCGGGCTTTACGGGTCCGTCACAGTCCTGCTGGAACTCGCAATTAACTTCGCCGCCAATCAGGATAGCAACACCCGTCAGATAGAACCAAAGCATCAGCACGATCAAGGCGCCCAGCGAGCCGTAGGTCACACTGTAAGAATCGAAGTAGCTAAGATAGATCCGGAAACCAAAAGAGACCGCCAGCCACAGACCGACACCGACAAATGCTCCCGGCGTAAACCACCTGCGCCTGCTCCGCTTTATGTTAGGAGCAAAATTGTAGATCAAATTGAAGGTGGTAAGAACAAAGATGAGCGCGATCGGCCACTGCACGATCTTCCAGAGACTCGTGAAGAAGTTACCGAAACCGTAACGTGCTGCTAGTGCCTCGCCGATCGAGCCGCCATAGAAGATGATCGCGAGTGCCGAGAGGATCAGGATCGCGAGCGCTATGGTCAGGCAAACTGAAGTTAACCGCACTCTCCACCACGGACGCGTCTCCCTGACGTTGTAAGCAGTGTTCAGAGTTTGACTGATCGCGCCCATGCCATTCGACGCCGCCCACAACGCGGCGAGCAATCCGAAGGACAGTTTTCCAGTGCCCTTTGAGATAGTGATCTCGTCGAGCGTCGTACGCACAAGCGTCACGGCACTCGACGGCATCACCGCCGCGAAGTAAGTGAGCAACTTGTCGCGAAAGACAGTGCCTTCCTGCGCGAGGTAGCCGAGAACGTTGATTAGAAAAAGGAGTAACGGGAAGAGTGCGAGGAGAAAGTAGTAAGAGAGCTGCGCCGCGCGGCCAAAGATCTCATCGTCACGTATTCGCGCCGCTAGATGTTTGAGTCGCCGCAAAGAATTGTCTCAGCCACAAAGAAGCACAAAAGCACACAATAAAAAAGAAAAAGCTGAACCTCTTAAAAAAACCTTTGTGCTTCTTGTGCTTCTTTGTGGGCGTTACTTGACGAGTGTGCCAGTGCGCTTCCAGCGAGTGTTCACGAAGAAGTCGCCGACGATTCCCATGCCACTCGGAGGCGCGCTCTCGTCGTAGGACCAGTACACAAACATCGCGCGGCCAATCACGTAATCGCGCGGCACGAAGCCCCAGTAACGACTGTCTTCGCTGTCGTTGCGATTGTCGCCCATCACGAAGTAACTCGCCGTCGGCACCACCAGTTCATCGCGGCCTTCAAACGCGGTGTAACCATCCTTCCGATCCGGCGTGCCGGTCTTGTAGTAAACGTCGTACAGCTCCTCTGGCTTTCGTGTTGGCGAGTTCACGATCGTGAGCGGCTTCTTGCTCTCCGGATCGTCATTCGACACGCCCTGCTTGGGCATCACTTCAATGTGATGTTCGGGGATCACTTCGTCGTTGACGATGACGCTGTTCCCTTCTATGCGAACTCGGTCACCCGGTAGTCCGATTACACGCTTCACGTAGTTAGTAAGAATTGGCTGGTTGTCAGGACGGTTATCCGAGCCAGGGTTGTAAGGATTACCCGGATACTTGAAGACGATGATGTCGCCGCGCCTTATCTCTCTCTGCGGCAGGAACGGCAACGATTCGCCGGGAGCAAAAATGAACTTGTTGACCAGCAGGTGATCGCCGATGGTGATCGTGTTCTGCATCGAACCCGTCGGCACCTTCACCGCCTGCACGATGAAGGTCATACCAAACAAAGCCATGATGACGGTGACCACTGCCGATTCGAAGTATTCGCGCCAGACGGTCTTCTGCGGCCCCTGCTCCTTTACGGCAGGCGGCGCTTTCTTTTCATGACCGTTGCGATTGAACAGTTTCGCGAACGAGAAAGATTTCGTTTCGGTCGTGGTTTTCTTTTCGGTTGTTTGGTTACTGGCCATCGAAAAACATCCTAGATACGTTGATAGCGGTGGTCAAGTTACAAGATTACAGGATTTTTTATGATTGACTAAGCAGTCCGGAGTCCTGGATGTCACTCTGAGGGGCGCAGGCTGGCTCTGCCGCGGATTCCAATGCCGCTTCCGCTTCGTCGAGTTTCATACCTTCCAGCGCGGCCCGCGCCGCGGCGGCCTCGGCCGTTTTGATTGAATGACCTTCCCCTTGAATGCTGCCACCATCCCACGAAACCTCAACATGGAAGATACGTTGATGCGGCGGACCGAGAGTTTCGATCACTGTGTAACGTGGCGCAGGCCTGCGCTCCGCCTGGAGCCGCTCCTGTAACATTGTCTTGTAATCAGCTTTTGCAGCCGAGAGCGGATCGGCGCCTTCCAACTCTTCCCGCAGCGCGTGACAAACGAAACTGGTTGCCGCTGACAAACCGCCGTCTAAGAAGATGGCTCCGGTGATCGCTTCGAAGACGTCCGCCAGCAACGCGTTCTTTTGCCGGCCACCACTCTTTTCTTCACCACGCCCGAAGCGCAGGAACTCGCCGAGATTCAGAATCGTCGAGGCCTTGGCGAGTGTCGGGGCACTGACGAGGCGATGCTTCATCCGTGAGAGTTCGCCTTCCGTGCCGCCCGGATACGACTGGCAAAGATAATTCGAAACTACCAGCCCCAAAACTGAATCACCGAGAAACTCGAGCGATTCATTGTGTAACTTACGCGCCTGCCGTTCGTCTCCCGGCGCAACTTTTTCATGCGCCCACGACCGGTGCGTGATCGCCCGTTCAAGCAAAGCTCGATCTCTGAAGTTATACGCGAGAACCGTTTCGAGGAGGTCGAGGTCAGGAATCGTTTCGGGATTTTTCAAAACGCGGGGAATTATAGCAAACGCCGGAAGCTTGTCGAAAAACTCGACGCGCTTCCGGCGTTGAAAAACCGGACTGGATCAGACCTGCGTTAGCGACGGTTACGTGGTTTCTCCGGCTTCGCCGTCGCCGGTTTGGTACCGGTGGTGGATGCTGGAGTTGTCGCCGGCTTGGTAGCAGGAGCGCCGGCCGGTGGCGTTGTTGCCGATGCTGTACCGTTGGTTCCCGGAGCTCCCGAAGTAGTGGCCGCGGGCGTAGCAGCCGGAGTTGGCAACGACGTTAACGGAGTCGGCTCAGGTGGCAACGGCTTCGTCAAAATGCCTGCTACCAGCTGGTCCAAGCCGTCTGTCGTTTCTTTCTTATTGAGATACTTGTACCAGGTGGTCAGACTCTCGTTCCACACGGGCTTCTGTGAGCTGAAATTGCTGTCGGTACCGGCGAGAGCGACGGCGCGAGCGTAGCCATCAATCATGCGGTCAACAATCTGATTGATATTCGCGAGCGCGAGTTTACTTTCCGGCGTTTCGTCCTTGTTGAGATGGACTTTTTTGTACTCTTCTGACTGTTTGAGATAGGGGCCAGTTTCATAAGCGCCCGCAATGTAGGCGTACGTATAAGGCGACTTCTTCAGAGGCGTTTCAAACTGCGCTGCCTTGAGCAGGTTTTTCAACGCGCCGGCAGGATCGGATTCGAGCGTCAACGACCCAATGGTGTAGTTGATGTAAGCAAGCGCCACTTCTTTCCCGGTGAGTGGTTGCCAATCCTGAATCGTCTGTCCGGCATCGAGGAGTTGCAGCGCTTTTCTTGCGTGCCCAACTGCTTCAGCGGCCAACGTTGCGTTCTTGAGGGGAGCCACGAGATATCCGTTGGCGCCGAGATCGACCAGAACTTTCAGATTGTCCGGCTCATCGGCAAGAATCTCTTTACCAAGCGCGTAGGCTTCGGGATACTTCTTTTCAACATAAAGAAGTTTCCGAAAGCGCACCAGTCGATCGGCCTTCTCATAAGCCGTCGCCCACTTCTTCAAGTAGTCGATGATCTTCTGTTGTCCTTCGGTAATCTCCGCAGGCGCAGGGCACCCCAGGTACTTCTTTGCGTCTTCATACGCCTTAGGCGCGTCGGCTGTGCGATTCTTCAAGAACGACTGATAGAGAGCATCCTTACCCTCCTGGCTGCATGGATCTTGAGCCGCAATGTCAGGTTGCGCGATTGAGTTGCGCGCTGCTGCGGGCAGAGCGAGTATCGCGACTGTAATGCAAATACTAAAAAACGTGATCAGCTTTTTCATTAGTTTGTTTCCGAACCTCCAAAAATCATTTCTGCAGTCGCGCACCAAGGGCTCCAGCCCAATCAAGGTCGCCACGGGGAAAATTTACGATGCGATGGATACAGATACCGGTTGCCGGATCCGCATACAAGGGGAAGCACGAGTTGCTTTTAGAAACCTGGGTCAAAAGAACGCCCGCAATAGTCCTGCAACTCGATCAAATGTGTCAAGGTCAGAAACACAGATGACACGGATTAGAAGAACTGATCCGTGTCATCTGTGGCTTCTGCTGCTTATTTTTACAGTGTTCGATGATTAATTCGGCTGAATGCGGCGCGGTCGCTGCTGCTCGGCCGGCGCGGTGTTCGCGGGAGCCGAAGTCGTCGTTGGCTTAGTCGCACTCTTCTGCGCTTCAACCGGTTTCTTCTCGAGCGGCATCAACACGCGCTTCACCGTGTTCTTGGGTTCAGGCGCGGTGGTTGCCGGAGCAGTTGTGGTTGTGGTCGTGGGC
>JBIOVO010000083.1:0-39943 GCA_044867735.1 Pyrinomonadaceae bacterium
TCCCGTTTAATCCTGTAATCCTGTCTAGACAGGATTAACAGAATTTGCAGGGTTGAATTAGAACCGAGTCGCCGAATTCGGTGAGGTGTATCCCGTTTAATCCTGTAATCCTGTCTAGACAGTATTAACAAGATTTGCAGGATTGAATTAGAACTGAGTCGCCGAATTCGTGCGTCCTGTAGTCATTTGTGCTCAGTTCAATTGTTGCGCGTTCGAGTATGGTGTCGGTAAGGAACGCGCGCAGCAGTTCGTAATGACTTGTGCCCGGTTCATGGGTGCCTGAAAGAATCGCGTCAACGACGCGCAATCGTGTCGCTGGACCGATCCTGCCTTTTGCGAGACCTGAGCCGGGGCGCAGTTGATCGTTTTTCGCCGCCGCGTCTTCAAGTGCGCGAACGACCGTGGTACCGACGGCGATGATGCGGCCGCCCTCCTGTCGTGCGCGGGCGATTGCCCTCGCCGTCGCTTCGGGAAGGTTGTATGGCTCATCGAACGGCAGTAGTCGATCGAGATCTTCGTCGCCGGTCGAAGAGATACCGGCAGCGTGCGTGATCGTGGCAAAGCCGGCCTCGTGTTCACGAATTGCTGCAAGCACGTGCCAGTCGAGCACGAAACCGGCTGACGGCGGTTCGAAGGCTACCGGCGCGCCGGCGATCCTGGTCCACACGTCCCACATTTCCAAGCCGTCCTGAAGGTGCGAATACTGAATCGGACGGCCGTGCCGCGCGAGTCCCGCCCAAACTTCATCGGCTGTGCCGTCGAAACGCAGCGACACCAGGCGCCGATGTCCTAAAGTTCGCTCGACGGTTGCGCGCAGGGGACCAAGCACCAAAACGTCGCCACTCTGCAACGCCGGCGGTAGAGGTCGATCTTCCGTACGCATGCGAAAGTCGCCGTCGCCAAAAACCACTGCGCTGAAGCGACTAACATCCTGGCTGTCCAAAGATGGACGCCCGGCCAATCGAACTTCGATCCGTTCCCCGGTTCGTTGATGAACGCCGGTCAAACTCGCGGGCAGGGTAGCGGCATCGTTGGCGATGACCAGATCGTTCGGCCGTAGAAAATCAACAAACGCTGTGCGCGGAACGTGGATCAACTCGTCCTCGCAATTCACCACGAGAAGTTTTGCGTCCGGCGGACGCTGCACGGCTGCAACGGCGGCAATCATTTCACTGACTCCTTAGACCTCAATACTTCGCAAAAGTACAAGTCAGGGCGGGGGCAAGCCCCTCTTCCTGACTTGTACTATTCGCGGGAATCAAATCTACCCTCGGTAGAACTGCGGCGATTGCGTCTAACAACTCGTTCGCTGATTGCTCAGGACGTTTAAGCGTCCCTGGATCTGCGTCAGGTATGGCGGCGGCGTGCATCGGTGTGTCCATGTCGCCGGGATCGAGGGAAAGGAAGTGCACGTTTTCACCAGCGTGCTCTTCATTCCAGATGCGACTCAAATGATGGAGCGCCGCTTTGCTGGAACCATACGCACCCCACGCCGGATAGGCATTGATCGCAGCGTCGCTTGAGATGTTCAGCACGACTGCGCCGCGTCCTTCGCGAGCTGATGCAGCGAGCGCGCCCATGAGAGCCTTAGTTAAGCGAAATGGACCGAAGACGTTCGTCGCGAAAACGCGCTCGAGATCTTCACACTCCGTGTCCGACAGCATCGCGAGTGGCGTTGGTCCGAGATCGGAGGCGTTGTTGATGAGCACATCGAGACCGCCGAGTTCGCCGGTGATCTGAATTGCGATCGGATAGATATCGTCTTTCAGTGACACGTCGCCGACGATGCCGTGTGTGCCCGGATTCTCCTGCGCGACTTGTTTGACGCGCTCAGCGGTACGGGCGACGAAAGCGACCCGTGCGCCTCTGCTGGATAGTTCGCGAACGAGCGCGAGACCGAGTCCGGAAGTCCCGCCCGTAATCGCGACTCGTAAACCTGAGAAAGAATTCGCCATTGCCTTACCCTACTTTCTAAAGAACTACCTTTAGTAAGTCGGAAGCCTAACACTGCCTATTGACTTTGTAAAGAGAATTCTTTAGAAATATCTGCGTGAGCGGGAAAACAGAAGCGCCGGGCGAGCGGAAGACACGTCGCGCCATTACAAAACTCCTGAAAACTGAGGGTCCGAGCGACTCGGCGCAGCTTGCCGAGCGGTTGGGGCTGACGGCGATGGCTATCCGACAACACCTTTATGCCTTGCAGCGCGAGGGCCTGGTGGCGGCTGAGGAAAGGCCGGTGCCGATTGGGCGTCCGGCGAAGTTCTGGCGGTTGACACGCGAGGCGGATCGGCTGTTCCCGGAAGCCTACGCTGAATTGAGTGTTGCGTTGATCGACTCGGTGAAAGATGCTTTTGGTCCGGAAGGTCTGGAGCGTGTGCTGACTTCACGTTGTGCGCGGCAACGGCTGGATTACGGCAAAAGGATCAAGCCGGGCGATTCATTAGAGAAGAAACTCTCGGAGCTCGCGAAGGTACGAACTGAAGAAGGGTACATGGCCGAGGTGAAGAGGGAAGCCGACGGTACGTTTCTGCTGGTTGAGAATCACTGTCCGATCTGCGCGGCGGCGAACGCGTGCCAGGGCTTTTGTTCAACTGAATTGGATCTATTTCGCTCGGTCCTTGGACCAGGGATCAGCGTGGAACGCGCGGAGCACATCCTCGGTGGGGACCAAAGGTGCGTGTATCGCGTGAAGGCGGAGTAAGACTTCACCACAAAGACACAAAGACACAAAGTGAATTCCTTTTAAGAAAGCTTAGTGTCTTTGTGTCTTTGTGGTTCAAATACTCTCCCTACTGCGTGTACTTGAGATACACAGTGCGCGTCTCGGAATAGAAATCCAACGCCTGCGGCCCCTGCTCGCGCATCCCGTAACTCGATTCCTTCGTCCCGCCAAACGGCAATTGATACTCCACTCCCGCCGTCGGCAGATTCACCGTTATCAACCCAGCCTCGATCCGGTTGATGAACTTGTGCACACGCGTCAGGTCCTTCGAGACGATCGACGCCGATAGCCCAAACTTGACGTCATTTGCGATCCGTAGCGCGTCGTCAAAGTTTTCCGCCACCATCAACGCCAGCACTGGACCAAACACCTCTTCCTGCGCGATCCGCATCTCGGAAGTCACACCGCTGAAGATTGTCGGCTCCACGAAGTAACCACGATCGTAGTTGTCGCCGGTGAGACGTTTCCCGCCGCACAGTATCTGCGCGCCCTCTTTCGTGGCGATGTCGATGTATTCGAGATCTGTTTTTAGTTGTGCCTCATCGACAGCCGGTCCAATCTGCACGCCTGGTTCGAGCCCGTTGCCAACTTTCAGTTTGCGAGTCTTCTCAACCAGCTTCTCAACCAACGGTTCATAGATCGATCTCTCGATGATGGCTCGACTGCACGCCGTACATTTCTGTCCGGTCGAGAAGAACGCGCCATTGATCAGAATGTCGGCTGCATAGTCGAGATCGGCATCGCTCAGCACCACGGTCGGGTTCTTGCCGCCCATCTCGAGTTGCACCCGAATTCTTCTTTCCGAGACCTTCTTGTAGAGCGCATCACCGACTGACGTTGAGCCGGTAAATGAAACTGCCTTGATTTCAGGATTGCTGGTGAGCGCATCGCCGACTAAACCGCCGCTTCCGGTAACGTAGTTGATCACACCAGGCGGTATTCCGGCTTCATGAAGTGCTTCAACCAGTCTGTACGAACTGAGTGGCGCGAGGGATGCCGGCTTGAGAACCACTGTGTTGCCCGAGATCAGCGCCGGCGCAATCTTCCAGGCCGGAATCGCGCTCGGAAAATTCCACGGCGTAATCAGCGCCACTGTTCCGAGTGGTTTGCGGATCGTGTAGCAAAGGACGTTTTCGCGTTCGGATGGAACCTGGTAGTTGAACTGGCGCGATCCTTCGCCGCCAAAATAGCGAAAGATGTTTATCGCACGCTTAACCTCGCCGATCGCTTCCGGCAGAGTCTTACCTTCTTCACGCGTCATCTCCTCGCCGAGTTGCGCGAGACGGCCCTCGAGCAGGTCGGCAGCTTTGAAAAGGTATTCGCCGCGCCTGGTCGCCGGCAGGTCGGCCCACGCTAACCGTGCTGCGGCGGCTGCGCTGCAAGCCAGCTCGACGTCCTCAGCATTTGAAGATTGAAAGAGACCGACGGTCTCTTCAGTATTGGCAGGATTGATGTTGGGGAATGTCTTTCCGGACTTACTCTCGACCCATTCCCCATTGATGTAGTTTTTGAAGACGTTCATGGTGCCCACAGATTACACACATCCGAGCGATCTGTGTAATCTGTGGACTACTTCACCGGCGCGCAACACCAATACGTTTCTGCACGAGGCTCTCAACGTCGATCGGCGTCCCTTCCGCTCTCGCTTTGCGAATGTACTCAGCATCGATCTTGAAGATGCGAAGTTTGACGATGTCTTCGACTTGAATATCCGTGAGACCCTCGTTGCGCACTTCAGTAATAAACTCCGGCGTGACTTTGAAGATCTGCATCTTCACGAGACTTTCAAACGGTTCCTTGTCGAAACCCATCTGACTGACTTTTCTGACAAACTCCGCATCGATCTTGAAGATGCGAGCTTTCACGAGATCTTCCATGTCGAGGTTGAAGCCGCTGGCCTTCATCTCGCGCATGAACGCACCATCGATCTTGAAGATCGCGGCCTTGAAAAGATCCTCGACTTTGAGGTTAGGAAAGCCGCCGGATATGAGATCGTCGGCGAGTGCGGCGGTGACGTTCACCATGGCCGCTGTGAAGAGTCGACTTTCAAGACTGCGCTCATCGTCATCTGAGTTCTCTTCGAAGTTGAACCCGCGGTTCTTCATCGCCGAGAGGAAACCCGCATTCCAGGTAAATCGGAAAGTGCCGGATCCTTTGCCATTCTGAAAACTGCCCTGGAAATCAATCCGTCCTGCTTCTCGCACGAGACTGAAGCTCACGGGACCGCCGCCCAGCGCCTGTTCGCGCGTTATCCCCTGAAGATCTGAGAACTGATAGGACTGACCATGCTGGTGTTTCCCATCGCGATCGCTACGCCGGTCAAGATTCAACTGAAGTTTTGAGCTGTCTTTTGAGACAGTAGCCGTCCAGGTACCTGAAATATCGCTTTGAGCATTGGTATTCTGAGCCTTCGCTCCCGCGATCCAGACCACGAGCGCGAGGCTTGTGATCAAAGCCAGGGCGAAGAAGTAGCGGTTCCAAACCGTCTTTGACATTGTTGACCTCCGGGGAATTCGAGATTTCTCCTTCAAATCTAGAACACCCAGGGCCTGCAATTTGTGACGGAAAGTTTGCGCCACTCACGCTTATGCGTCCTGGCCAACCGGCTCGCGGCTTACCAGTTTTGCGAAACGAATCTCGTCGCTGTCGTCGGGATAGAGAAACGCGAGTTCGTTCTCCTCGAATCCATCAAAGAAATCGTCCCACGTGATCGACTCGAGTTCGAGCGACGTGGGTTCGCCGTAATCAAGCAAGATGACTCCGGACCTCCCGGGGACCTCTGTCCCTTCAACTCTCACCGGACGTCCACCACGTTGCTCCACCCAGTGCCGGATTATCGTGTGATCTGTCGTGATTTTCGCTTCAGACATTCTTTTTCCCTCAATCGCCGGTTGCAAGTTGCTGTTCTTTACGCGCAATTCCGAGACCAGCCGCTTGATGCTTGTCAGGCGAGGAATACGCTTTGCAACTTTTGTGCGCGATCACTGAATCGTCATCATTGTGTGTGTGTTACCCGTACGCACACGAACCGAATTCATGCAAGGGGGACTAGTGCCATGCCAGAGAAAGAGACGCTTGAACGAGCTCGACAGGATAAGAGAGAAGGCAAATCTCCGAGTACGCAGGCCGGCGAGTTTGTGCGTGAAGAGATCGAGCACATCCGTGAAGGGAAGCACGGCGCCAGATCGACTAAGCAGGCGATCGCGATCGGACTCTCGAAAGCGAGGCGTGCCGGAGTTGAGTTGCCCCCATCCGAAGGCTCATCAGATGAGACAAAGAAACAGGCACGGCGTGATTTGCGCAAGGCGAAGAGTGGCAAGCGAACCACATCGGCGAAACGTTCACGCGCCACTCGCCAGGCGCTGAAGCGCGAAGGCCGCAGCGCAGCCTCGAAGACTGCTCTCTCACGCCAGGCGCGCACAGCCGCGCGCAAGCGTTCCGCCGCCGCCCGCTCCCGTTCAGCCAAGAAAGCCGCCGCCACGAGAAAGAAATAGCCCCAATCCATCCGCAGATTACACAGATTACAGCTCGGCAATGAAAAATCAGCGTAATCTGTGGATGGTTTCGTTGACAAGTTTTTGTGGCGCAGGCTAAGCTGTTATCCCGTGAATCACACGGTCGCTATCGTCCCAGCCCGACTCGCCTCCACTCGTTTACCCAAAAAAGCCTTGATCGAAATCGCCGGCAAACCCATGATCTGCTGGGTTGCTGAGAAGGCGCGCGCCGCCGGCAACGTGGACCGCGTGATAGTCGCTACCGATAGCCAGCAGATCGTCGATGCTGTTCAGTCAAACGGTATCGAAGCGGTGCTGACCTCAGCGGATCACCAGAGTGGAACTGATCGCGTCGCTGAAGTCGCGTTCGGCATTCCCGGGGCCGAGATCATCGTGAACGTACAAGGCGATGAGCCACTGATTTCGCCGGCCACGATCGAACGTGCTGTCGATACGATGAAGGCCGAGATCGCGAAAGGAACCGGCGGTGCTGGAATCGTTACGACCTGGGAACCGATCGAGTCGCTCGAAGATGTGTTGACTCCAGACGTTGTCAAAGTCGTGCTGGACGACGATGATAATGCTGTTTACTTTTCGCGTTCCCCAATTCCGTATCCACGCGACGCGGCGAAGAGACACGAAACGCCCGAGACGGCGTTGCTGAAAGAACCGCAACTATTGAAACTTTTTCGCAAGCACACCGGATTATATGTTTACCGGCGGGACGTGTTGCTGGAGTTTACGCGCTGGCCGCAAAGTGAGCTCGAACGAGTTGAAGCGCTTGAGCAATTGCGGGCGCTGGCCCACGGCGTGAAGATAAAGGTAGTTGAAGCTTGCACGGCTTCAACCGGTGTTGACACACTCGAAGATCTTGAAAGAGTTAGAAGCGTTTTTGCATGAGCGACTGGATTGGATTAGCAGTCATTGGTTTCCTCGTCCTTTGCGGCGTGTTTGGAATACTGCGCCTCTCGAAGCCTTACGACGTTTCACATGAAGAGTTTGAACGACGTGTACAGGAAGGACCTGGATTGCTTGGCGCCTCACTTATAGGACTTCAAGCAGCACTCGATCCTTCAAAACAGAAAGCAGTCGAGGTGGTTGAAGATCTAAAACAAGGGCGCTACGACGGCGAACAGGAATCCGGAGATCCTCCGGTAGCAGGCGACGACAATGATGAACAGGTAATCAAGGGAGAACCCGATGCCTAAATATATCTTCGTAACTGGTGGTGTGGTTTCCAGCCTTGGAAAGGGCCTCGCTGCATCTTCGATCGGATGTCTGCTCGAGAGCCGCGGCTTGCGCGTCGCGTTGATCAAGTTGGATCCATACATCAACGTTGATCCGGGCACGATGTCGCCTTTCCAACACGGGGAAGTATTTGTTACTGACGACGGCGCCGAAACAGATCTGGACCTCGGTCACTACGAACGCTTTACACACGCACACCTGTCGCAAGCTAACAACTGGACCACCGGACGAATCTATCTGTCAGTAATCGAGAAAGAACGTCGCGGCGATTATCTCGGTAAGACGATTCAGGTCATTCCACACATCACTAACGAGATCAAAGAGGCGGTCCGCAAAGTCGCTGAGAACGACAAGCCTGACGTGATCATCGTTGAGATCGGCGGCACCGTGGGCGATATCGAGTCGCTGCCGTTTCTCGAAGCTATTCGCCAAATGGGTAACGAAGAAGGCGCCGGCAATGCGCTCTTCATTCACGTCACGCTCGTCCCGTACATCGCCGCGGCCGGCGAACTAAAAACCAAACCCACGCAACACTCCGTGCGCGACCTGCGCGAGATCGGTATTGCGCCTGACGTCCTTTTGTGTCGCTCAGAAAAACCACTCTCACGCGAGTTGCGCGGAAAGATCGCGCTTTTCTGTAACGTCAAAGAGAGTGCGGTGATCAGTGCTCAGGACGTGGACACGATCTACGAAGTGCCGCTCGCATTTCACGAACAGGGACTTGACGATCTGATCGTGAGGCAGTTGGGTTTGCATGGACAGGGGCCGCAAGCGGACCTTGCTGAGTGGCGAAACCTGGTGGCAACGATCCGCGAACCATCCGGTGGCGAGGCGTCGATCGCGATTGTCGGCAAGTATGTCGAACTCGAAGACTCCTACAAATCACTGCGCGAAGCGTTAACTCACGGCGGCGTCGCAAACAACCTCCGTGTTGACGTGAAATGGATCGAGTCGGAAGAGTTGATGGACGACGACTACGAAGAGCGGCTGCGCGACTTCGATGCGATTCTCGTCCCGGGCGGTTTTGGTAAGCGCGGCGTCGCGGGAATGATTCGCGCGATCTGCTACGCGCGCAAGACGCGCACGCCGTTTTTCGGAATCTGTCTTGGGATGCAAACTGCCTGCATCGAGTATGCACGCAATGTTTGCGAAGTGAAGGACGCTGATTCGACTGAATTCGATCTCGAGACGCCGCATCCGATCATCTTTAAGTTGCGAGATCTGGTTGGAGTGGAGGAGTTAGGCGGAACGATGAGGCTTGGCGCCTGGCCGTGCCGGCTCGCGCCTGATTCGCTCGTTCGTGAGGTTTACGGCGGCGCTGACGAGATCAGCGAACGTCACCGTCATCGTTACGAGTTCAATCCCGAGTATCGCCAACGACTGGAAGGTGAAGGTCTGGTGTTCAGCGGCGTGTCACCGGACGGCAAGTTTGTGGAGATGATCGAGCTCTCGCGCGATGTTCACCCGTGGTTTGTCGGTTGTCAGTTTCATCCTGAATATAAATCGCAACCTCTCAATGCTCACCCGCTGTTTGCGTCGTTTGTTCGGGCCGCTTACGAAAATCGTTTGCACTCTGAGACCTCAATGGAGAAGAATGGAGAGGTCGATTTGGTGGTTCACGAACGCCTTACCGCCACCAGCGGCGATTAAACTTGGACGTAACTAAACTGCCCAGATCAACCTCACGTCATTTAAGAGATGAAAGCGGGGGCAAGCCCCTCTTCCTGACTTGCGCTTGTCAAGATCTCTAAACACAGGTATCAGCCCATGAAGTGTACAAAGAACTCAGAAAACAGAGTAGGTCAGGAAGAGGGGCTTGCCCCCGCTGACGCGCCTCTGGTTTCTGCTGGATAACGGATGATCGAAGCAACGGATCCTTTTGTAGGTCGCACGCTCGACGAAAAGTATTGCGTCGAAGAACGCCTCGGAGCGGGCGGGATGGGCGCGGTCTACCGGGCGCGGCATCTGTTGATGGACCGGCCGGTTGCGATCAAAGTGCTGCATCAGCGTCTGGTGGAAGATGAAGCAGCGCGAGTTCGTTTTCAAATCGAAGCGCGTGCGGCGGTGTTGTTGCGACATTCGAATGCGGTGTCTGTGACTGACTTCGGACAAACGTCCGAAGGTTGTGTCTACATCGTGATGGAGCTGCTCGAAGGTAGGACGTTAAGAGAAGTGCTTACTCGTGAAGCGCCGATTGAAACTGCGCGTGCGATCTCGTTTATGTTGCAGACTTGCGACGCCGTCGCGGCAGCACATGAAGCGGGAATCATCCATCGCGATCTCAAGCCTTCGAATATTCTTGTTACACAAAGTGCCGATCAACCTGTAGTTGTCAAAGTGCTCGACTTCGGCATCGCCAAGCTCGCGGCGGATAAGTTTGACGATGACGACGATGCTAACACGTTGATCCAGAGCAATTCGGTACTCGGAACGCCGCGTTATATGTCACCGGATCATCATCTTGGAGCGGAGTTAACGGCGGCGGCCGATGTTTACAGTCTGGGTGTGATTCTTTATGAGATGTTGACCGGAATGGCGCCTTTCACGGGCTCGACACCGGCGGAGATCGCGGAGAAGCACGCCAACGATCCGCCGCACTCACCGCGCGAGATCGTGGCTTCGATACCCGAGGACGTTGAGCGTATCGTTCTGCACGCACTCGAGAAGCGGCCGGAGGATAGGTTTGCCAATGCAGGGGAGTTCCGGCTGCGGCTACTAGAGACTGCGGAGCGGCTGGGGTTGGAACACCATGCGTTCAAGAGCGCGCCGGATATTCAGGCGTTGCGCGATGCGGGTGTGGAGTCGCCGTCTGGGCGGCTCGTTGTTGATCTGTCGCGATTGCGTGAGAAGCGTGCGTTGAGTTCCGGATCGAACGAGATCAAGGTACTGGGTGGGAAACCTGCCATAACGCAAGAAGAGCCTGCCGAAAAGAAAGAAGTCCGGAGCGGTTCATTTCTGGACAAGGTCAAGCGTATACTCGGGAAGCAATAAATCGGGATTTCTCACGCAAAGGCGCAAAGACGCAAAGTTAAAACCATTGCTTCTTTCTTTGCGTTTTCCTTTGCGTCTTGGCGCCTTTGCGTGAGACATTCTTTTAGTTTCTGAGCATGCAGACCACAAATCCTTTCTCAGTCGGCAAAGCCACCTTCGGCGACGGCCGGCTCACCATCATCGCCGGCCCCTGTGTTATCGAGAGTCCAGAACACGCAACCATGATGGCCCGCGAGTGTCGCGCGCGCGCCGAGGCGGCCGGTCTCGATTTCGTCTTTAAGTCATCATTCGATAAAGCCAACCGGTCTTCGATCAAGAGCTTCCGCGGGTTTGGCATGGACGCTGGGCTCGAGGTGTTGCAAAGCATTAAGGAAGAAGTCGGCGTGCCGGTGTTGACTGACGTGCACGACGTTTCACAGGTCGATCGCGTCGCCGAGGTCGTGGATGTTTTACAGATCCCTGCGTTTCTCTCGCGCCAAACCGATCTGATCGTCGCGGCTGCAAGATCGGGAAAGGCAGTCAACGTTAAGAAGGGTCAGTTTCTGGCGCCCCAGGACGCTCGGAACATCGTCGACAAAGCACGAGAGGTTGGTTGTGAAAAGTTGTTGCTGACGGAACGTGGGGCGAGTTTTGGTTATAACAACCTCGTAGTCGACATGCGTTCGTTTCCGATCATGCGAGAATTTGGCGTGCCGGTAGTGTTTGACGTCACGCATTCATTGCAACTGCCGGGCGGCCTTGGACATGCAACGGGCGGACAATCAGAATACATCGAACCGCTTGCGCGCGCCGGTGTTGCGTGTGGCGTCGATGCGGTCTTCATGGAAGTGCACGAATGTCCCGAGAAGGCGTTGTCAGACGGGCCCAACGCGCTGCCGCTTGATCGGCTGGCGCCGCTGCTGTTGATGCTGCGAGACATTCATCAGCTTGTGCGTAGCTCAGACTCTGTTGATCGACGTTAGTTTCTATTCATCCGTAATCATGAGAATACTTCTTTTGTTAACTCTCATTCTGTGTGTTTTGGCGCCGGGCACGGCTCAGACTCCTGTGTCTGTGATCTGGCAAGTCACCTTGTTTGACATTAATGCGACGGTGCAGCAGGACGCGCGGACACTCAATTCAGTTGCGACGATTAACGTCACGAACGTGGGCACTGGATCGGGCCGCACACTAACGGTTCGCATTAACGCAAAAGCGAGTGTGAAGTCAGTGACTGTTGCCGGCGCGGCCGCAAGCTTTCGTTCGGGAGCAGAACCTCGTGGAGATCTGCAACGCATCGAGATCTCGCTGCCGAGTTCAGTTGGGCCAAAAGGTACAGTGAGTGCGACGGTGACCTATTCATTGCCGGTCGAGAGCAACACGGGACTGATGGCAATCAGTCCGATCGGGACGCAGTTTCTGCCACTCGCTTTCTGGTATCCGATGCCCAACACGCCTTTCTCGCTTCGCGGCGCAGACACTGCTCCGTTCCATCTCACGGTCAATATCCCAAACGCAACTTCCGCGGGCGTTGAGAAGGCCGGTCAATCCGGAGCGATCACTTTCGATCAGACATTGCACGGACAGCCATTCTTCATTCAGGGCGACTGGGACAAGCTCGAGGGCGCCGCCGATGGAAAGAACATCGCGGTTTTACTCGAGAAGGGTGCGGGCGCCGAAGAACGTAAGCACGCCGAAGCATTGATCGCATTTGCCGCCGCTGCGCGGGCGTTCTATGCAACTTCACTTGGACCGGCGCCGGACGTTCCGGTGCGAATGGTTGCGGTCCGGCGAGGCGCGGGGTTCAGTGACAGCGGGACGGTCCTGATCGATGCTGACACACTGCGGTTGTCGAAGGTTGACGCGGCCAGCGCGCTGGCCATCGCTGAAACAGTCGCAACGTTGTGGATCGGTGGTCAAACGGAAGTTATCGGTGAAGGTGGCGGCGTGTTGCGAGAGGCGCTCGTGCGCTTCCTGGCGACGGAGTTTCTTGAAAAGCAGTTTGGCGTCGATGCAGTCAAGTCAGAGTTGTACCGGCAGCGGTTAGCTTATGCCACGGTCGCCCAACGCGATGGTCCACTAGCGCGCACGAGTCAACTCGACAATACATACTTTGCCTCGGTGCCGAATCGCGGTGCGATGTTCTGGCGTTTGGTCGAGAAGCGCCTGGGGCAAGATGGGTTGATGGGTGTGCTGCGCGGTGCTCTCGAGAGTGGGAAGAGCGAGGGGCTAACGCTTACAGCGGTACGCGAAGCATTGGTAACGCGTGGGGGCGAGAGTTTGAGAATATTGTTGGATCAGCAACTCGATTCCCTCATCGATACCGATCTGATGGTCGGGCTGCCGCAACAACGCGGTGCTGATTGGGTTTCAGCGCTCAGAAACATCGGATCGATCGACGTGACCGTCACAGTTGCCGGAACTACAGATCGCGGCCAACAGGTTCTCGCGGAGGCGACCGTACCCGCCAAGAACTTCGGGGAAGTAGTATTCAAAACGTCGGAGAAGATCGTTCGCGTCGAAGTTGACCCGGAAAAGCTTTATCCACAACTCGACTACGGCAACGATGCAGTTCCGCGTGCTAAAGATCTTTCGCAGGCACTGAATGAAGCTTCGTTGCAGTTAGGCGCCCAGGACTTTGTGAAAGCGGAAGCGACCGCGCGCGCGATGCTGGCGACGGCGCCACGATTCCAGGAAGCTCAGATCCTGCTGGCGCGATCGTTGCTCGGTCAGAACAGAGTTGACGAGGCAGAGAAACTCTTTCGTGCGGCGCTCGAGGAGCCGTTACCGTTTACTGCGACGCTCGCCTGGGCCAACATCGGTCTCGGTGAGATTGCGATGAAGCGAAACCAGGCTGCGGAAGCAGCGAAACGTTTCAACGACGCGATCATCGCGAGTCGTGACTATCCGTCTTCGCTGGCGGCGCGTGCGGCACGGATTCGCGCCGAAGCTGCGGCCAACAACGCGCCGCGGATAGACGAGAATGCGCGAACGTTCATCACGCAGCTCTCGCAGGCAGTAGTCAGTAATAAAAAGGCCGAGCTGGAATCGCGTGTTGTTTCCGGCGAGCTCACACGCTTCATCAATGCGAGTATCGGGACTGAGAAGTGGGACACGACGGTGCTTCGCACCGAACAACTGAACGCGAACCTGATCGCGGTGGACGTGCAGATTAGTGCCAACAAACTCGGCACCCTGGGAGCGGGCACTGCAGTATTGATGCTGGCGCGCACTCCTGCGGGATGGAAGCTTAATGCGATCGAACTCTTCGAAGTGAAATAGACCGCGGATTCACACAGATGACGACACAGATCGATCTCGAGGAACGTGCGTCGCGCATTAAGTTGCTCTTGATGGATTGTGATGGTGTGTTGACTGACGGACGGATCTGGCTTTTCGAAAACGGCGAAGAGCAGAAGGGTTTTCACACGCGCGATGGGCTCGGGCTCGAACTGTGGCATCGCGCGGGGCTGAAGTCGGGAATCATTTCCGGACGCAGTTCGAGCGCAGTCGAGCGGCGCGCTCTGGCGTTGCGCATGTCCTACGTTGTGCAGGGCGTCGATGACAAACTAAGCGCGTTTGCCGAAATCCTGGACCACGCTGGAGTAACAAACGCCGAAGTCGCTTTCATCGGCGACGATCTTAACGACCTTCCACTTATTCGCGAATCAGGTTTAGGTGTTGCAGTTGCTGATGCTGCGCCTGAAGTCCGCGACTACGCACACCACGTGACGAAGTTAAACGGCGGCCAGGGCGCCGTGCGTGAAGTTATCGAATTGATCCTCAAAGCACAGGATCGTTGGGACCACCTTATAAAACCTTATCTGTCATGATCCGTCTAAATCCGTTTAAATCTGTGTTCCTCATTCTCCTGCTGTCGATCACGTGTCTGGCCCAGAATGGCGCCTCGACAAAGATCGACGACTACATCCGCGCCGAAATGCAGGCGCAAAAGATCCCCGGCGTGGCGCTCGCCGTCGTCAGGGATGGCAAGATCGTGCTTGTACGCGGTTATGGACTCGCAAACGTCGAACACCAGGTGCCGGTGAAACCGGAGACGATCTTCCAGTCATGATCAACAGGCAAACAATTTACGGCCACCGCCGTGATGATCCTGGTCGAGGAAGGGAAGTTGAGCCTGGACGACAAGCTCGCGAAATTCTTTCCTGATGCGCCGGACAGTTGGGCCAACATTACCGTGCGGCACATGCTGACGCACACGAGTGGCATGACCGATTACCCGCAAGACTTCAATCTCCGCCGCGACTACACCGAAGACGAACTCTACCAGCGCATCAAGCCAATACCTCTGGCTTTTCAACCGGGCGAGAAGTGGAGCTACAGCAATCTGGCTTACGTCATGCTCGGCATTTTGATCCACAAAGTCAGTGGTAAGTTTTACGGTGACTTTCTTCAGGAGCGCGTTTTTAAGCCGCTCGACATGTCAACGGCACGCATCATCAGCGAGGCTGACATCGTGCCGAACCGCGCCGCCGGCTACCGGGTTGTGAACGGCGAACTCAAGAATCAAAGCTGGGTCTCGCCGTCGTTGAATACGACTGCGGACGGCGCTCTTTATCTCACGGTTTACGACATGGCGAAGTGGGACGCTGCTCTCTACACCGAGAAGCTGCTCAAACGATCAAGTCTGGAACAGATGTGGACGCCGGTGAAGTTGAACGACGGAAAGACGCATCCCTACGGTTTTGGTTGGGGGCTGGGTGAAGTGCGCGGCCATCGCATCGTAGAACATGGCGGCGCGTGGCAGGGATTCAAAGCCCAGATCACACGCTACATCGACGACAAGTTAACCGTGATCGTCTTTGCGAATCAGATACGAGCGAATCAGGCGAAGCTTGCTCACGGTGTGGCCGCGATTCTGAATCCCGAACTAAAACCGTAACCACGGATTTACACGGAGAAACGGATCTGCTCCATCCGTTGACAGTACGTAACGGGCTAATTAACCTCTCTTCAACCTGAGCGGATGTGGCGCGACGGTAGCGCATCAGCTTCCCAAGCTGAGGGTTGCGGGTTCGAATCGCGTCGCCAGCTCCAATTCAGTAAGTAACCTTCAATTTCCAATCGCCGGCACAGTGCCCGCATCGCCGATGGTAAGGCCTGGAAAAATTTGTGTGTCGCCATCGCAGTAAAGTGCGTACGCAAGCCCGAGCAGGTTGTGGTGCTTGTAATAGAACTCGCGGCGCAACTCAAGGAACAATTCGCCGAGGGATTTTCCAGGGAGAAACCGCGTGAAAAAGCGATTGGCCCACTCTGAAGCGAAGACGGCCGGAATTTTACACTCCGTGCCGATCGCGCCACGCGCACCTCGGGATACGAAAAAGGTGACGAAGTCGTCGTAGAAGAACGGCGACAAGTCTGCCGAGTCGCATGCATTGACAAACAAGAGCGGAGCTGAAGGCAGTGACATGATTTCCCCTTCAGCGTTACTGAGATCGTCAACGGTTAGCCTCTTTCCGTCCCCGAGCGTAATGAAGGGCTTTGACTTGTCCATCCTGGCTGAGGCATGGCAATAAAAGTAAATAAGACGCTCTCCCATTTCGCGCTTGCGGAACACGTCGATCAGATCGGTAGACTTACCACGCACCATTAGATCGACAGCGCCGTCGGCCTCGAGCCGGTTCCAAAACTCTTTTTGCTCTGCAACGACCTTCTTCTTTATCCCCTTGGCGGTAGCCTCTTCGTCGATGCCCTCGTCAAGGTTGAGACTGACTGAGAATTTCGGGTTGCCGTCAATTTGCAGGTCGAAATAGCTGGGGTCGGTTTGCTTCGGAATGTGTTCGATCACGTGTTTCAGCCCCAGAAACATGTCGGCGTCCGGTTGATCGAGATTGGGGGCCATATATAGCACGCCCCAAGGAAGAAAAAACTTGTCAGAAGTGATCTGGATTTTGAGACGCTCGTCGCGCGCATACCTACGCAGAAGATCCCCCATCGCGCGTGTCTGCTTGTCCTGATTTTCGTAAAAGAGATTCTTGTAGAGATGGAAGCCTGCCTCAGCGAGTTTTTGCAAAGAGTCCCTATTCACTCGCTCGGGGATGTCAACGCCAACTTGGTAGACGGGAATTCTCTCGCTCTTCTTTTCGATGATCCTATCCCAAACGTCCCTAACTTCCTGGGTCAACTTTTCAACTGCTTGCGGGCTAAGGTCAATTATGGCCTTCGCAGTTTTCCCCGAAATGACCTTTAGCTCGAATTTTCCATTGTTGTAGCTGATATCGAGGTGAACGTCACGGGGCTTGACTATCATTGCGGATTCAGGCGGGCGACCCTTCGACTCTACCTTGACCTTGCCGCTTTGCCCAGAGCCGACTTCGATGGTCAGCGTCAGTTCCTGAATGAAATTGTTGTCCTTCAAGATGAGCGCCTTCAACGTTCCCGAACCGGAGTGCAGAGGTTTGATGTCGAACCGGGCCTTGTTCTCGGACCTGCCGGTGCGCGGAACGTAAAGCTTTTGCCGGTCATCGTAGATCTTGAAATCCTGACTCGAGAGATGGACGTCAAGCTCCACATCCGTTTCGCTCTCCTGGAAGCCATAGGACAATTGCACATCCTTAACCAGAGACGTGTCTCGCACTGTTATGTCGACGTCCAGCGAGAGGGTGTACACCTTCTCAACAATGAGTTCCCGCCCATCGCCATCAATCTCGACGTTGATCCATCGTTTCTTTGCGGGCTCAGGAACTTCTGCAGAAACTTCCGGCCGGAGCTCTGGTTTGATTTCCGGTAGCGCCGGTGCGTCGGCGCTGCCCGATTCTATTACTTCGCGCAGATCATCCGGGCTGTCTGTGTTCTCAGCGAGCTTTCTAATCACAGTCATGATGCCTTCATCGCGACTGTCGAGAATTCTTTCACGTTGCGCCGCTCGGTGAACGTCGCTCTCTTTCTCCTGCAACTCGATTTGTCTGTCGAGATCGCGAGACCGCAGCTCATACTTCTCATCGATCTCACCTTTCCTAAGCGCATGGTTCCGATCTCGCAGCGTCTGCTGCTTGAGGTTGTCGGGCCCTTGGTTGATCCAAAACTTCTCCTTCTCGTTGGAAGTGCGAATTCGCTCCATCTCCATTTCTTTGTCCCCACCGGGCAGGTGCCGATCGAGCGATATATCGATGATCCCGATACCCTGGGCTTCCGCGAATTGCCGCAACCTGGCGCGCTCCGCGTTCAATACAATCAGTTCCAGTTCCCTGAACCGATCTTTGATCATTTCCCATTTGCGTTGAGCGCAACTTCTGCTGAGCGTTGCGGCGCACCATTCCGTCAAACGCTTGAGTGGATCCTGGCGGGCAAGTTCCGCCAGCCTTCTCACATCCACGGCGCGATACTTTAAATGAAGAACCAGAATGAATTTGCGAAGGTCGTAGTCGAGCGTAACCGGTGCTTCAAAGGTGTAGTGGAGGATGGACTCGTTTACGGCTAAGGAGAAATACTTCTCCCGCTTGTTCCAAAGATCGAAAGGCGCCGAACGAAACCGCTCGTCGCGATTGACGACTTTAAGAAATTTCACTCCTCCTTCTTTGAGCTTTTCAAACACGACAATTCTGTAGCCGGGCAAGCCGTCGATACCTGTATGCTCAGTAACTAAGGATTGCTCAAACGTGAGATTCTGAACCTTAGTTCCTGTGGCTTCCTGTTCCGGCTTCTTGCTTTTCATTGGTTCCTCCAGGCGTCGGGCGAGGCAACGAGTGCTTAAAGTTCGATGAGGAGCGATCCTTCTCCGCCTACATCGCAGTACGTGACTCGGTAGTCGTATGTCTCGATCAGTTCTTTATTGTCCCACACCTCGTTGACTGTCGTACGATAGTTGAAGTACAGCGACGGGCTCGTTCCTCCGAACTCGATAACGCGTGCGACGCTCTCACGGTGTGGGTGGCCAAATTGTTTCCCATTCGAGGAAAAAAAGTAGCGGCTGCAGTCAATCAGGTCGAGCAGCGCCTTGCTGGTGTTGGCCCTGCTGCCGTGGTGAGAGAGTTTGAAGGCCTCAAGCTTGATCTTTTCACATCCTTCAAGTTTAAGAAGTGTCTTTAGTGACCCGGCCATTACCGGCGCAAACGCATCTGCCCCCAATAGGCATCGTTTTCCATCGTACTCAGCGAGCAAGGCGATACTGCTGCCGTTAGCGACCGCGTTATCCCCCGTGAACTTCGTTCCGCTAAGCGCTTTAACGTCAAGCGGAGGCTCCTTGCTTAAAAGTAACCCTTCGTCACCGATCTCGTCCTTGACCTGGCCCGGCACCAGTCCCGCTTCTGTAATGACACTGACCCAATGTTTCTGAAGCTTGTCGAGTCTGACTCGCGTTGGCGAGAGAATGGTTACACTCATCCCGCCAGGCAATGAGCGTCTCGGCAATTCCCCAACGTCTGAGACCATGACGGCGCCGCCGTCAAACAACTCATTCCAGTTGAGCTTTTGCTCCCTGATGTTGTCTGTCAACAACTCGCCCTCAAGGGGCGTTAAGTCAAGCGGCCCAATGTGCTTCCAGCCGTTGAACCAGACATCGCCGAAAGTTACGCCAAGGTCCTTTATGTTCCGCAGCACTTCGAGCGCCCCACCGATGTGGTCTGAATCGATGTGCGTAATAACGAATAGTTCAAAATGCCGATTCTGTTTGAGATCTTTGAGTCGCTGCATGAGTAAGGGGGCTGATTCCTTCGTGCCCGCGTCGATCAGTATTTGGTGTTCCCCGGTCGGTCCATAAGTGACCCAGAGACAGTCACCGAATTCCGCGGGTAACATTTCTACGTTGAACATGTGAACTCACCACCTGAGTTAGCAGATGCGCCTATTGAGAGATACGCGCCGGACAAGAAACGAGTTAAGTCGGCTATTGCGACACTTTCGAGTGGATTAGAGTCTGCCTTCCGAATAAAGGAAGTTACCGTGATGCAGAAGCATCTTCGTTACTGGATTGTAAGGATCGAACGGCCAGCAAACGTTCTCCAGAACATACAAATTCGGCGTACGAAATGACCTTGCCTATTATCTACCTAATCTGGCTTGTGTCAAAGAATTGATAATCATCACCCACCCACCTGCACTGGAAGACCTTAGTTCAAAGCCCTGTGTTTCTTGAGGAGCAAAACAGCACAACGGCCAGCCTCCTAACCGAGCTGAGATCCGCCTTGTATAACCATGCCACCGCAAGTCGGGACAAATGGGGCAGCGTCGCAGGAGGGCGCTTACCATGAACGTTGCCCCACTGCCGATTGATAAACATCTTGGCAACGATCGGACGCCGTTGTTGCTATAGTTGATGGCGCCTACTCCAGGCGTATCTCAATAATCCTACCGAAGACCTCGCCTTTAGCTGCCAGACCTTCGAAATCCTTGAGAAATTCAAATATGAATAGCCAAAAATGCACAAAGTGTGGCCTCGTGTCGTGGTCTGACGCCCCTACCTGTAAGCGCTGCGGAGAGTCGTTGCTTGAGCAAAGCCAGACCGGCATGGGCGCACCTGAAGGTTCCAAATCATGGAACGGGCCGGACGTCATTACCTGCGTTCTGTTAGGAGTGGGTACTTCTTTCCTCGTTTTTAACAGTCATCTTGGACCCCTCGGATACCCTGTGGCGATGCTGGCATACATCAGCGGCTTGGGATACTCGATTCTGCGCGTTCATCGGAGCACACGCCATCCGGAACTCGACCGCAAGCGCTCAGCCGTAACCGGACTCGTTGTAAACGCCCTGCTTGTGATGGTGCTTGGCGCTGCCGTGCCTGTTTACTTTCTCGGAGCGAGCGCTGACTCGAAACCTTTTAAGTGGCGCGAACATGTTTCGGTCAGGGGTCATTACACCATTCAATTACCGGACGATGCGGAGGAAGTACAACGGCAGGTTCAGACAGCTACGGGCCCACTAACGCTGAGAAGCGTAACGGTGAACATGGGCCGGCGCGGCGAGTACATTAGTGGGTATTATGATCTGTCAGACCGCCCCGTGAACGCCTCCGATGATGAGTTTCTCGATTTCGTACTGCAATATACGGCGAGTCAAGGTAAGAGGAAGTTGCTCGGTAAGAAACCGATTTTTGTCAGTTCTCCAAACGGACTCGAGGTCAAAGCATTGGAGGCCGAGCTCCAACTCGACGTACGAAACACTTCAATACTTCGCTTGTACTGGGTCAGAGAGCGGTCGATCATGTATGTGAATCTGGCCGAGTTCGAGCGTGCGACAACAAACTCCTTAGATGCTGAGAAGTTTCTGGATTCATTTCAACTGGTAGCGCAGTAGGATTGGGAACCGGCACAGCGCCATCGATCTCAATTGACCCGAGCCGTCGGCGGTTATTATTATCCGCTTTAAGCTGATCGGCTTTTGACGTGAGCGGGCGTAACTCAATGGTAGAGTGTCAGCTTCCCAAGCTGAAAGTTGTGGGTTCGAGCCCCATCGCCCGCTCCAAATTTCGAACCTCCTCTCGATTAACGTCTTCCACCGAAAATATACCCAACGTTGATTGTGGCGCGAACAGTTGGTTCTCTGCCCACTCGAAGTTCGGGTGATATGAATAGTCTTTTGGTGACATGTATCTTCGCCCCGACGCCAACACTTGCTGTCCATGTAGTAAAGGTAGTGTCAAATCTGCCTTTGTGGTGAAGAACGCCGCCGCCCGCTATACCGTAAACACCTAAGCGTTTCGATGGGTCGGTGAAATCGTACACAATGCTCGGCTGCACGAGATGGTCCTGATCGTTTTCGGAGTCGCGCAGGTACAAGTACTCAGTCTCAATACTAAACCGCTTCGACACATAAGCACGCAGGGCGCCGCCAACAAGCTTGTGTTCGATGTCCTCACCAAAGACGGCGCCACCGAATATGACCTTGGCTTCAACCTTGCGCGGGGTCATTTCCTCACCCCGTTGTGCGAAGAGAGGAGTAGCGCAAGCCACCATGCATACACTCACTGCCAACACGTATTTCCTCGCAGCCACCAGCCAATGGTCCAACGACTTTGAAAAGATCATAGTGTTCGCTCCTACCGAGAGATGAACCGCGGGCTGGCTTGGGCAAACGGCATACCTTCAGGAATTGTCAGTAAAAGCTGAAAACGACACCGGACTCAGATAGTTTGGGTGGTGGCAAAGGGCTCCAATAGAAAGAAGAAGTTGGCCCTGGTAGGTTGGGAGCGAGGTGGGGACAGCTACGCATCTGGTTGATGTGTACGAGGTTCAAGGACTTGTTAAAACAGCGCACGTTCAGTGAAACGGAATCGAAGATTTCTACATAGTAAATAGGTACGAGAAACCGTCTATTGACATTGCGCGTGTCCTAAAATATTGTGCCCGCGATTTCTACTAGACCTTGCCGCCTGGTTGGAGAGGGTTCCTCGTCTCCGATCTCTTAGTTTTCAATCACTTCACTTTCCAGCCTCGGAGGATCTCATGGCTTCTCAGTCTAACGGTGGTCAACCTGCAAGCTCTGCTAATGAACTTCGCACGACAACCGCTGCGGGAAATCAGTTGCCCGCGGTTGACTACAAACAAGAGGTACGTTTTGCGGTCGTGATGTACGGCGGTGTGTCGCTGGCGATTTACATCAACGGCGTCGCGCAGGAAATGCTGCGCTGGGTTCGTTCGACGGCTAAATCAGCCTCTGGTTCTGCGGAAGGTGAATTGAGTTTAAGTGGGACGGAGCGCGTCTATCGAAAGCTCAGTTACATCCTGGCTGCGGGCGGTATCGGTACAGAATCTACGGCCGACCTGTTAGCGAAAGCTGAGAAGAACCTTGCAGACAACGAGACCATTCGCACTCGGTTCGTTGTAGACATTTTGTCCGGCACATCGGCGGGCGGCATCAACGGCATCTTTCTGGGCAAAGCGCTTGCTAACGGCCAGGACATACGTGGTCTGGAGAACCTCTGGGTCAAAGAGGGCGATGTAAGGACTCTGATCAACGATAAGAAGTCAGTTGAGGGACCTTTGATATTGCAGGATCCTCCGGCCTCGTTACTCAACAGCCAGCGGATGTACTTCGAATTGTTGAAAGCCTTCGACAGTATGGAGGAGATCGGCACGAGCTCGGCGCCCTTTGTCGATGAGTTGGATTTGTTCGTCACAACTACTGACTTGTCTGGAGTGACCTTGCCAATCCGGCTTTCTGACGGCGTCGTTTACGAACGTCGCCATCGCAACGTGCTCCGCTTTGTGTATTCCAATAAAGACGCGAGCTCCGAAGCGAAAGATCGAAACGACTTCGAGGCGAAATTCAACCCCTTCCTCGCCTATGCCGCCCGCTGCACTTCCGCGTTTCCCGCGGCTTTTGAGCCAATGTGCCTGTGCGACACCGACCCGATTCTGAATGGTTATCTCCCATATGCAAACAAGGAGAATTGCCGATCCGATAGCAGTGATTGGCAGCGCTTCTACAAAGATTATTTGAGCCCAGCCGGAGTCAATACAGTTAAGTTCCCCAAGCGGCCCTTTGCTGATGGCGGTTATCTGGACAACAAACCATTTACCTACGCTACGGAAACTGTGGCCCGCCGCCAGGCCGACCTGATGGTAACGCGCAAGCTCATTTACATTGAACCGTCGCCGGAACATCCGGAGGAGCAGTCTGATACCGAAGTTAAGCCCGACGCTATAGAGAACGTTAGCGCTGCCCTGCTATCACTCCCAAGATATGAAACAATTCGCGAAGACTTACAACGTGTGCGTGACCATAATCGACTCGTCGAGCGTGTGACTAGCATTCTCAAGAGTGTCGATGAGGATAAGAAGTCCGGCACACCGCGGAAAACGGAAAGCTTTACCGACGACGAGTGGAGCAAGTTGGATCTGGCTGATGTAGTTACGAAAAAAGGGATTGGTTACGTTGCTTATCACAGGTTGGACATTTCATCAGTCTCGGATGATCTGGCCAGGCTGGTGACACGTGTGGCCGGATTCGACGAAGAGTCGGACCATTTCATGATTATTCGAAGTCTGGTGGGTGAATGGCGGGCCCAAACTTATCTTGAACATGGTATGGGCAAGCCGTCACTAAACCAGTTCTTGTTTGAATTCAATCTCAGCTATCCGATGAGGCGGATAAATTTTCTGCGGACAAAAATTTCCGAATTGGCGGAGACGTATCGGAGTAACCCGGAGGCCCAGGCGAAGTTACTTGCGATTAAGAAGGATCTCAATCAAGCGTATAAGGACCTGCGTAAAACGGCGAGACAACTGCGATCTCGTCAGGATCCAGCGAAAGCGGGAGCTACTTCAGGCGACTTGGCGCCAAGCCCGGCATACGATGCTATTCAGAATTTAAAAAAGGTCCTCGCCGCTGAGACTAAGAAGCGACTTCCTGAGGGCGTGCTAAGTAAGATTAAAGATCCGGTGGTTGAATACTTTCTGGGTGTGCAGTCGAACGGTGGAACAGTAACTCGCGGCACTGTCAAAGATCAGTGCGACGCTCGAGCCCAGGCGTTGCTCAAGGACGAAGCCATCCTGGCCTTGTTCGATCCCATCGCAGAAGCGTTGAAGGCTCAGATCGGTCCGGCAAAGGAGAAAGCCGATAAGATGTGCCGCAATGCCCTGGGCCTGAAGGATAAAGCTTCCGACGATGAATCCAAGCCCCCGGACACTAGCACGGAGAGTCACGCATACCTGGGCTACTACTATCAGAATTACGACGAATACGATCGAATCATTTTTCCCATCATTTACGGTACAGAAATCGGTGAAGCGGCAAAAGTAGACATCGTTCGCATCAGCCCGGAGGACGCGACAGCGTTGATCAATGAACGCGAGAACGGTTGCTACAAACTTGCAGGGAGTGCCCTCGGCCACTTCGGCGCCTTTCTCGATCCACTCTGGCGCCGGAACGATATCATGTGGGGCCGGCTGGATGGCGCCGAACGCATCATCACGGCCCTGCTGCCCAATAACCGTGAGCTTTCTCGCCGGCTCGTCGGCGAGGCCCACGCCGCGATTGTGCATGAAGCTATCGCCAAGGCAGGAGCGAACGAAGCGAAAGATTTAGTTTGCGAGGCTGGGATGCGCACCCGATCGGGTAATGCAGAGCCGAATCTCATCACGCAGTTTATCGACAACTTGAAAACTTACGACGTTGCCGGACAACTGAACACGCTGATCGATGGCAACGCCTTTCGGCAACACTACGTGGACACCTTTCCCGCTCGGAGTAAGCTGGATCCGGAGTCGACAGCAAAAACTGCCGCGCGTGCAACTACGGTAATCGGCAAGATGCTTGAGGGACTTTCCTCAAGTCGCAACGCCAGTACTAAACCGGCGCTTTGGATCACCAGGTTGGGTCGGATCTTCTGGGCGTTGGTTGAGGTGGCCGTTCCTCGAAGCTTTGCCGAACTCTTTTTCCACCATTGGCTTAAACTGATTTACTTCCTCGAGGCTTTGATGATTGTGGGGAGCACCCTTTTACTCGCGCCTGGTGCTCAAAGATTTGCAATCACCGCGTTTGGTATTACGGCTGCTGTTCACCTCGCCGTGGTGATCCTTAGCGATCTGATTCAGAGTCGAAATAGATGGGCGACACTGGCAAAGACGATTGGCATAGTGATACTGGTGATTCTGGTAGCGGTTGGGGGCTTGGCAATCTCAGCAATCCTTGGCGCCGAGTCCTTATGGAAAGCGATGGACGGGGCAAGGAAGTGGATCGAAGCATCGCAGTTCCGTCTTATGTTAGGTCTGGGCGGTTTCGTTTTTATTGTCTTCCTTTGGGCCATACGCAGGGATCTGCGATCGCTGTGGCAGCGACAACAACTCGATACCTCTTCGTCAACGAACTTCAACCCGATCGAGATCGTGCCGCCCTACGATGTCAATAAAGACAGAGTACGTAAGCTTACATTGAGCGACCGTTATGTCATCCCTTTCCGTTTGTCAGATACTCCACCCAAAGGTTGGACCCGACTGTTTTGGAGAAAGTGGACAACGAAGCAAAAGGCTTCAGTCGCTTTCACTGAGAACGAACTTCGACTCACCTCCGGGCTGAATGACGTAGCAAACATCTTCCCCGGCTTGAAGAATGCCATCGCCATGGCAAACGACGACTACCGCAAGTTCCTTGAACAGGCGGGGGCAAAACAGCGACAGGCCGAGGAGAAGGCTAAAGAGAAAAAGGACAAAGAGCTTGGTTCAAGAGAAACCATTAGTTCGACTCTCAAGAAACTCAATAACTCAACCGTTAATCAATAGAGTGGTTTTAGCTTTTTTGATTGCGGCGTTTTTTGACCAATATGAACAAGACGCGGCTCGAAGCCTTTAGCGATGGTGTGCTAGCCATCATCATTACAATTATGGTGCTGGAATTGAAGGTTCCGCATGGTACGGATTTGGCAGCGCTCAAACCGCTGCTGCCGATATTTCTGAGCTATGTTCTGAGTTTCATTTATCTTGGTATTTACTGGAACAATCATCATCATCTCTTGCAGGCCACGAAGCAAATAAATGGCAAGATTCTGTGGGCCAATCTCCACTTATTGTTCTGGCTTTCCCTGATTCCGTTTGCAACCGGATGGATGGGCGAGAATCATTTCGCGTCGCTTCCGACCGCGCTTTACGGAGTCGTGTTGTTGGCCGCAGCTATCGCTTACGAGGTGCTGCAACATTCAATTATCAAACATCACGGTTCAGACTACGTTCTCGCGGAAGCTGTCGGTAAGGACTGGAAAGGTAAGGTCTCGCTAGCTTTCTATGTTGCCGGGATTCCTTTGGCGTTCGTCAATCAATGGATTGCCGACGCATTCTACGTCGCTGTCGCTGCGATCTGGCTGATTCCGGACAGACGAATTGAGTCCAAAATCAGCGGAGGATGATTAAATGAGAACCGAAGACTACGGAGCCGAAGCTTTCACTGAGCAAGATCGCGCCTACAACGGATCGCGTTTTGCTGAAGTGCGCGATGCCGTCTTCGCGAATCCTTATCAACAAGTGTGGGGCCGTGAGGGCTCCGATCCGCTGCCGATCTACAAGGTGACGTTTTCGAGCTTGCTGCATGGCGTCTTGTCATTTGGCAAACGGTACCTGTTTAAACTAGCCGTTGCCCGCACGGTCGACTCTCATGCTGATCTGCGCTGGGGCGCGAACGGAAGTGGCTTCCGGCGGTTGTTGCACCCAAACGGCGTTTGTCTCACTGGACGATGGCAGATTACAGAAGAAACGGAATACTCCGGCTACTTCGGCAAAGGCAGCGAAGCGTTAGCCGTAGGGCGTTATTCCACTTGCTGTACCGAGACCCGCCGCGGTCATACGCGTTCACTGTCGCTGGTGGGCAAGCTCTTTCCCACAACCGACACCAATCACCCTCAGCCCTTGCGTACAGCAAGCTTTTTTACCCAACAAGATATTGGCGGCGATCACTCTGACTATATCAACGATGCGGAGTTACGAAACGCTCCCGATGTTCATGGGCTGCGGCGCGCTGCCGGCCTGCCAGTCCTGCTTATTACCGGCCTCGTTTTTAAACGCGTCGACAAGGAGCCCGCACAACGTCAACTCTATCAAATTGCGGAACTGGGCAAACCGGATAACGAGCCAACGCGCGCTCCCAGGTTTATGCGCCTGCTGGTGGCGCCCAACCAACCGAAGATCGAGGGCGCCGCACTGGATTTTCGCGACGAAGTCATGGCGCAGATTTTCGATCGAGGCGACGCGACTCCGAAGCGTACTCTGCGATTCGATATCGAAATCACTGACGAAGGTTCGATTCACGGTCCAGGACTTTCACAAAACGTCAGCTTCAGTAATTGGAGGCGTATCGGCCAACTGACTTTTGATAACGCAGTGGCCTCGTACAACGGCGACTTTGTGATTCACTTCAATCATCCGACCTGGCGTAGCGACCGCAACGATCCGGCCACGGCCACGCGCGTGAACCAACGCAAAGTACCTTCTCGAAAATAGAGTTCCGCTCGAACGTGAAGGCGCTGAACTAGCTGGCTACATCCAGATTCTAGCCAAGCAGTATGCAGCACGCTTCCTGTATCGGCATCGCCCTCCTTCTTACACCAAACTACGTAACGAAATACCAAATCCACTGTATTCCAAATTGAGTCGGTCGGTTGCGAATTTCACGGCGCTAATCCCAGGTTTCGACATTGTTCCAGGACACCGGTGAGGAGAAGAACGCGTTCGCTCAGGGCGGCAATGGCTCGACTTTAGTAAAGGCTCAGAAAGGAAATGAATAATGGCTGACAAGAAACCAAACATCCTTGTCATTTTTGGCGACGACATAGGTGTACCTCAGATCAGCGCCTACACCAGAGGGCTGATGGGGTATCAAACTCCCAATATCGATCGGATCGCGAATGAAGGCGCGCTGTTCACTGATTCGTACGGCCAGCAAAGCTGCCGGCGTGCCTGACATCAAGGAGAAGTTGGCGGCCGGCACAACTCTCAACGGAAAGAAGTTTAAGATCCATCTCGACGGCTACAACTTCCTGCCATATTTCCAGGGCAAGGAGAAAGAGGGACCGCGCAATCCAATTTACTACTTCGATCAGGGTGGCAATCTCAACGCTTTGCGATATCGCGATTGGAAGGTGAGCTTCGCCACGCAACACGGAAACATCGCGACTGGGACGCGTTCCGTCTCGGCGTGGGCCTTGATCGCAAACCTGCGAATGGATCCATACGAACGAGGTTTGGAAGAAGGAGGCGGCGCGATCGATTTCCTCGCCCGGAACATCTGGCTGCTGGTGCCTGTGCAACAGCAGATCAAGGAGTTCTTCAAAGACTTCGACAAGTTTCCGTACGAGGGTTCATCGCTCAACGCGGGCGGAATCGGTTATGGACTACTGAAGCAGGCAGAGGCAATGAAGCGTTTGAAAGACGTGGAGACCGTTGCAACGGCAGGCGGCGCCTGACATGGCTTAGAGGCGTAGAGAGTTTTTAACCACACAGGCACAAAGACACAAAGATCTGTTTTTCAGTCGTGGTGTCTTAGTGTCTTTGTGGTGAAGACTGTTCAGGGGATGTCACGCTGCCAGCTTCCTCGATAGCTCTTCGAGCGCCCGAAGGGTTCGCCTGACGCTGCGGTGAACCTTCAGGAAAGTCAGTCGGATTTATTATGACATTTACGGTAGCGCCTTCTTGTGAGGCATGTCCTGTTCTGAGACCTGAGTCCGCGTTTGGTGTGTGGCAAACGCAGTGTCTTCAGTCACGGGTAAAGCGTTAAAGGGAATCAATAGCGAAAACCTTCGGAGAAGTGCTAGAGTTTGGGTCGAGAAGGACCATGGGAGTCCTCAAGCTGAGGGTTGCGGGCGCGAATCCCGTCGCCCGTTCCAACTCTAAACTCGCGATCTGCTTTTGTGTGACATGCCGTGCCGACTCACCAACTTAATCCGGCCTAAGCGGCTTGCCTTTGCGTTATCCATCTTTGCCTTAACTCTGTTGATCGGAATTGCCACGCCGATGGTGTGGCAGCGGTTTGACCGCGATCCGATCAACCGTGCGATCAGAAATGCGTCTGACCTCTCGGAAGTCAAAAATGAGGAAAGCATTCGCGAGTGGCTGTTCACTCTGGTTCGCAGTGGCAGGACGGAGACCGCACTCGAATTCGCCAGGCGCGCGCATTCCGATCGCGAGCGCGTGCGGGCGTATCTCGTCGTTGCCGATGCGCTGAAGGAGATTGGCTCAACGGCCGAGGCAGATAAGGTCATTGATAAGACGTTGCAAGTTGCGTCGTCCATCACAGTTCCAGACGTGCGAAGTTCTGCATTCGCTACAGTGTGGGCTCGAATGGGACGCGCGGACAAAGCCTTCAATGAACTGGAGCAGATCGACGACGACAACATCCTGACTGAGACTCGTACTGAGATCTGTGTGAGTTTGGTCCAGCTCGGCGATTTCGACACCGCCATACTCGGAGCTCGCAAAGAAGATTCATGGTTTCGTAATCATCTCCTGCTACAGGTTGCAGAGGCTTTGGTGAACGCCAACCAGCCGGAGCGGGCCCGCGCACTCGCTGTAGAGGTGATTGAGTATGAGGATCCGGTTGAAGCTAGCGAACTGTTGGAGAGATATGCTTCAACAGTAAGCCAGGCCGGTTTGAGTGATGAACTCTTTAAAGCCTTCCGTGCGTTTGAGGAGCGTGACCTCTACATTACACCCGCAGCGTTCGAAGCAATCGCCGTTGCAAGCGCCAAAACTGGTAACACCGATAAAGCGCTGACGATCGCACGCAGCATCGAGGCAAAGGACGGCAGGGCACGTGCGTTGGCGGCCGTATCGGAAGTCTTGCGCGAACAGCAAAACGAAGTGCTCGCCGACGAGATCCTTTCTGAGGCACTTAAAACTGGACTGGAGGCTCGCTGGGACACAGAGCGCTCATGGGCGTTGCACAGAATCGGTCCAATGTTGGTTCAGGCGGGACGAACCGATGAAGCTATAGAAGCTGTTCGAGCTCTTGGAGCAGTAGACAACGAAGCGTTGGCTTTCACTGCCATGACAATGGCCGAATCGGGCCGGTGGGACGACGCGAAGGGCCTGATGTGGGAAGCCTTCAACGGCGCGGGAAGTATTGAACACGCGATCGTGCGTTCGGGAGTTTTGCTCAAACTCGTCAGAGCGTTGGTCAAAGAGGGAAAAACGGCTGAGGCTCTCTCGTTCATCGAGGGCGCACAGGCAAAAGTCGCGAAAGTGGTGGATGGAGTTTACCGGTCCGAAGCTTGCAGCATCATCGCTGAAGCTTTTGCGATCGTTAAGGACTGGGACCGCGCTGTATCCGCAGCGGAGCAGTGCGACAAGTTTGATCAACTTGCGGCGCATTCGGCGATCGTGCGCGAGTACCACCAGCTCGCGGCACGAAACTAAACCTCATCTAACAGGGAACGCAAATGAACCTTCCCGGCAGTCTTAAAAGATGTCTGACCGCGCTGGTGTTGAGCGTTGTTGCCGCAACTTCATGTCTGGCGCAAACAGAAGGGAAGTCCGAGGACAAAGAGGACACCGCCGAGTGGACCATCCTGCTCGCCGACTTACAACGCGAAACGCGTCTCATCGAAAACGAACACGAACGCGCCCGGCTTCTCGCAGAAGTAGCAAATAGCTATTGGACCCTCGACATCAAGCTGGCCAAAGAACTGTTCATCGAAGCACTCGACTTCGCTCTTCCTTTGGAACGTTCAAAACAGAGCAGACTCGATCCTGTATCTGAGATTCTCACGCTCGCCGCGCGGCGCGACGTCGAATTTGGCAAAAGCCTGGCGAAGCGCGCTTATGAAAACAAAGAGCATCAACCACGGTCCATGAAAATGGCCAGCGATCTGCTCGAATCAAGTCCGCAAACGGCTATAGAGCTGGCGACGGCCGCCGCGGCATCCGGAACGTCATCGAGTGGCATGTGGTTTCTTTTTGACCTGGCAGAGAAGCATCCAGCCGAAGCGGCGCAACTCTACGAACATTACTTGCGAGTACTCGCGAGCCAGCGGAATCGTCCGCTTGGAAGTGCGTTGTGGCTCGCTGCGTATCCGCAAGGCTTCGGCGAGGCCTACGGAGATGGGAGTTCTCCCGCCGGATTGAGCGGCTTTTCAGGCAGGAGGATCCCGGGATTAAGTCCACAACCGAGGATGGTGTCAGCCTACCTGAATGTTGCGCACGAATCGATCGCCTTTACCTTGACTCAGGCGCTTACTGCCCCGGCGCCGGAAAAGGAACAACTGAACTCTCTCGCACTGTTTGCGCTCGAGTATCTTCAGGAAGCAGTACAAACTCACCGGCCTGACTTGCAGGGGCACTGGGCGGCGCTCCATCAACGCGCGGTCTCAGTTGTTTCGCCTGCGGCCCGCGCAGAAGGTCAAGCGCGACTCAAGGCGATCCTGGAAGTAAGAGCACGAGTCGCCGAACACGAAACCTCTGAAGAGTACGCGACGAAATCGGCGCAAGCAGAAGTTGAGAAGATCGAGCGGATCGCGGGAGGCTGTAAACGCGATGAAGCGTATGCAAAACTCGTCTTCGCACTGAACTACGCCAAAGACTTCAACGGCGCGCGCCAGGTGATCGAAAAAGTTGAGAACCTGAAGCTCCGTGAGGCGTTATTGCAATCGTTGGTTTTTGAACAAACCTCGGCTGCGATTAAGAGAGGCGACCTGATCGAAGCCACGCGCTTCACTGAAAAGATTTCAGCGAAGGACTTAAAGGCGCTGCAATATCTCAGGATTGCGGCAGTGGCCGCGAAAGCGCCTGACAAGTCGATGGCAATTGACGCGCTCGCCCAGGCGCGCTCGCTGGCTGATTCGATGGATGCGCCGGTGCAAGCGGGCATTATGATGACTGTGTCCAGCGTGTTTTCAGAGTTTGACTCAGTTGAGGCCACAAACGCATTCAGCCGCACGGTCAAGTCGTTGAATTCGGTCAAAGACACGATTCCGATTTCGTTTTCAATCATGCGCACGGTTTCATTTGGCTGTAACGAATCGGACGGTTTCTACGGCGGCAGGGAACAGGGCAGCGACCGCAATTTATACGAGACGCTTGCTCTGCTCGCAAAGTCGAAGGTTACAGCTAACGAGGCACTGATGTTGGCGCGTGCGATTGAAGACCGCAGCATCCGGATCCGCGCGCAGTTGTCAGTCATCAACGCTCTGCAAAACTGACCACAGATTACGCAGATGAAACCACAGATTAGACAGATTTTATTTAGATCAATCTGCGTAATCTGTGTCATCTGCGGATTTGCGCAATCGCAAACTCTCTCTGATAAGTCTGCCACCGCTACAATCACGGGAAAGGTCACAATCAAAGGCGAGGGAGTTGCCGGGATCGTTGTTGGACTGAACAACTTGATCCAGGATGAGGTGCGGTCCAGCCGTAACAGAACGACCACCGACGAAGACGGTAATTATCGCCTCACGAATATTCAGCCAGGACGTTATGAGGTTATAGTCGCTAGTCCGACTCATGTCCCTACACCGGGAACGAATACGCGAAAGCCTCTGATCATTAACAAGGGTGAGACAGTCGAGAATATTGATTTTGCTTTGGTACGTGGTGGTGTGATTACCGGAAGAGTCACCGATTCAGAAGGCCGTCCGGTTATTGAAATAGAAGTCTCCATCTCACCGGTGGAGATGACCTACAACCCCACTATGCGGTCGGGAGTTCTTACGGACGATCGAGGCGTTTATAGAGCGTTTGGTTTACCTCCCGGAAAGTACAAGGTTTTCGCTGGACACGAGGACAGAAACACTTTCGGCAATTCATGGCTCAGGGCCTCACTCAAACTAACTTACCATCCTGCCGTTAGCGATGCTTCGCAGGCGCCGATAATCGAAGTGACTGAGGATAGTGAAACGGCTAACGTCGATATCACGATGGGACGCGGGTCGGTTAAATACACCGCATCCGGACGCATCGTTGACGGAGAGACGGGTAAACCTCTCGGAGGTGTCCGTTACGGAATCTACCGGTTTGAAGGTAAGGGCGGATCATCGACGAGCGGGCAAATGGCGAACAGCGAAGGTGAATTTCGAGTACCAAATCTAACACCCGGAAAGTATGCCGTGACTGCCCAGTCAGCGTCCGATGGTGATTGGCAGGTTGAGCCTGTCTACTTTGAGGTGGTTGACGAAGACGTCACCGGCCTGATCGTCAAGACGTCAAAGGGCGGCAGCGCTTCCGGCGTTATCGTGCTCGAGGGAGGGGACTCCAGGGCCATTCCTAACCCGGAAAAGACAATTATCAGTGCGCAGGTAATGTTCGACAGGCAGTTCCGTGAGGGCTTTCGGAGAGGGAAGGTTAATGCGGACGGAAGTTTTCGGATCGATGGTCTGCCCGCCGGCCGTCTAAGTTTGTACTTCTCCAGTGTTGATAATCGTTTTCAGCTCGTGCGAGTCGAGCGCGACGGAATCCCTCAGGCCCAGGGAATGGAGATTAAAAACCTTGAGCAAGTGACAGGTTTGCGAGTAGTGGTCAGTTATGCCAACGGCACGATTCGCGGAGTTATAAAGTTTCCGACCGGCTCTTTGCCCGCAGAAGCACGCCTAAGCGCAATGTTGAAGCGGACTGGCGATGATCCAAACAACTCATTTATCAACGCGGCAGAAGTAGATTCCCGAGGGCAGTTTATTTTCGAGAGAGTTCTACCCGGGAACTATGAGGTGACCGCGACTGTCTATTATCCCGGCCCGCCGACTGGTCCTACACCGAAAATACCGCCAGCAACCCAGCAAGTAGTTGTCACGAATGGCAACGTCAGCAACGTCACGTTGACGCTGACGCCGGAGTAATCGCCAAATGAGTTTGTCGATAACTTCAAAACTCGCCGTGCTGCTTCTGATCTTGATGTCGCTCAACGCGCCCGGACAAGCGCAACAACCGGCGCCGGCAAGCAATCGCGAAGATTCAAAACCGAAAGCCATAACGGGAAAGGTTGTCAACGAAAGCGGGCAGCCTATTCAAGAGGCCCTGGTGCAGGTGTCAGCGCCCGGTTCAGGGGTAGGCGTGCCGCCGGTCCGCACCGATCGCGACGGCGCTTTCAGGCTCGATGGTTTGCAGTCAATTCCATATTCGATTGCAGCCACCGTGCCCGGATACACGCCACAGCCACGAGAAACCGCTGCCCCGCCTCAATATCGGGCTGGTGATTCCGTAACAATCGTCATGATCAAAGGTGGTGTGATCACCGGCACCGTGACCGGCACAAATGGACAGCCGGTGGTCGCGATTGGCGTGTCGGCGCGGCTGGTGCGCGATCGGAATGGTCCGCGCAGGATGCCGGTTCCAACACGAGAGGGCGTAACTGACGATCGCGGCGTCTACCGGATTTACGGGCTTCCCGCGGGCGTTTACATCGTGGTCGCAGATGGCGCTAACGATCATTCGCGCAGTGGCATTAATCCATTCTCCGGCGAAGTACCGACGTATGCGCCTTCTTCAACACGAGACACAGCCGCCGAGATCACCGTGCGCTCCGGAGAAGAGATGAGCAACATAGACATTCGCTATCGGGGCGAACGCGGGCGTACGATCAGCGGAACCATTGCTGAATCATCGAGCGCCGAAAACGGCTTTGTCGCTGTGTTGGAAGCTGTGTCCATTGGCCAACAATGGAACGCTGCTCCTCAGCCTGACGGTCGGGGTTTTTTGTTCGACGGAATAGAGGATGGAGACTACTACCTGACCATAATGTCGTATCTGAAGGATGGCGATCGAGCATTGTCGGAGTCGAAGCTGGTCAACGTGCGTGGCGCTGACGTGAGTGGTCTTGAGTTCACTATACAGCCTTTGGCTTACATTACCGGACGCATCGTTGTAGAAGATACGAAAGCAGTTGAGTGTACTGAGAAGACGGCGCCGCCATTTACCGAGATGTCTGTTTCCGTCTGGCACAAAGATACTGAAGCTGCCAGGAATCGGGGGCAGTTTGTTTGGAACCTGGGCGTGCCCGTGACGCCGGATGCGCAGGGTAATTTCAGATTGCGACAGCTCGCGCCGAGTCAGTATTACTTTCAAAGCCGGGTTGCAGGTAAAACGACGTATCTGAAGTCCATCACTTTCGGGTCGCCGAGGCCGTCGGATGTGACGCGAGTGTGGACCAACGTCAAATCAGGCGATCGGTTGTCGGGATTGACGGTGACGCTCGCGCAAGGCGCTGCTTCATTCAGTGGCAAGCTTGCGTTAGCAGAAGGTGAGACGACGCCGGAGAAGTTGTTTGTTTTCCTTGTTCCGGTTGAGGCGGAGAGAGCTGATGAGCCGTTGCGGTTTTATGGCGCCGGGGTTTCTAACGAAGGGAAAGTGGCGCTGAACAATCTGGCGCCCGGGCGTTACTGGGTTTTAATGCAGCCGATGGTTGAAGAGACGCCGTCGCCCTTAGTGAAAGTGCGGCTGCCGGACGCGACGCGAACGCGGGCGAGTTTGAGACGTGAAGCGGAAGCAGCGAAGATGGAGATTGAGTTAAAAGCGTGTCAGCAGATCGCTGATTTCGAGTTGCCGAAGTAAAGCAGTTCACGCAAAGACGCAAAGAACCGCAAAGACGCAAAGGAAGACCTCCGGCTCCAATGTCGAAACCGGAGGTCTTAACTTTGCGCCTTTGCGCCTTGGCGTGAGAAAACCCGTTAGGGCCTATCTACGCCTTCTGGTGGTCCTGTTCCTCGCAGCGCGCAACTGCTCCACTTCCTTCTTCAACTCCTCGATCTGCTGCTGCTGCTCCTTAATCGCATTGAGCATCGTCCAGATGATCGGATCGTTGTTCACCATCAGGAATCCGTTCGAGTTGGTCGTCACTGCCTCGGGGATTACCTGTTGGACTGCTTGAGCACCAAACCCGACGTATTCGCCTTCTGACTTGATGCCGGCGGCATTGTCAGGCTTGTACTGGTAACGCAGTGGTTGCAACTGCAGCACCGCTTTGAGTCCGGTGTTGAATGTGCCGGTGATCCTCTTCAAACGCTCATCCGAGAACACCGCCCACGATCCACCACCCGGCTTGTTCGCAGTGCCGTTGACAGAAAGCAGTGCGGTCGGCGCATTGGTTCCGATGCCGACATTGCCGCCGTTCGGATTCAACAGCAGCGGCTCAAACGCCGTGTTGATCTTCGAAGCCTGAACCCAGCCTGACTCCAAACCCGTGTCGTATCCGAATCGGAGTTGTCTGTTTGTGTCCACGCTATCGGTAATCAGAAACTGTCCGACTGTGTCGATAGCCTGGCCAGGAGTGCTGATGTGAAGATCAGCAAGAGGTGATCCCGTGCCGACGCCGACGTCTCCATCCGCAGCAATGTCGATTGAACTGGTCGGTGCGCCCGGCCGAATACGAAACGGCAATCGTGAACCGCTGGTAACATCGCGGACAAAGAAGTTGGCCTCGTTAGCGCCGACGTCCCACGTCTGTGCGGTGAAGCCGCCGCTGTTGTTTTGTTCCAGGCGGATCGCCGGAGTGTCGGTGGTGTTGATGTGAAGATCCAGGACGGGCGTCGCTGTTTTTATTCCAACGTCTCCACCGCTGCTGACTTTGAGCGAATTGGCTGGAGCGCCCGCGTCAACTTCAAACACGATCGTGCCGGTTTCCGAGTTTCCAGTCCCACCCTGATCGACGAAAGCGAGGAAGCTCGCGCCGCCGCTGGCGGAACTGTTAGCGCGAATCTGCCAATTGTTAGTTGCGAATCCCGCGCTGACGCTGGTGTCATCAAATTGCAGCCGAGTGTTGTTCTCTTTCAACCGGATGGTGTCGAAGCCGAAGTTTTCATTGTTAACGCAATCGAGGCCCGCGCAGATGCTTCCCTGAACGATCAGATCGTCTGGTATCACCTGATCGAACACCATAAAACTCGCGTGGTTTCGCCGAATCTTGTAACCAGTGCGGCCGCGGTTGGAGGCGACAGTCGACGCCGGCGCTGCCACGGTTGCACGAGCCTGAGCGCCTGTCTCTTCAGCCCCGGCCACGATGATCCGGCCGTTGAGAATCGAGAAGCTGCCCGACTGTACTGTTGCTTGCGAGGGCAGCGCGCCACGTCTGCGCAGTTCGCGCGTCACTTCGGCTTCATTGCCTTTGGCGCGAGCTGCTTTGAGTTGATCTTTTACTTCAGAGGAGAAGACGGGAGTGATGCGCAGTTCGTAAGTGTAGACTCCGTCCGGGAGTCGTTCTGCTTTCGCATCGCTCAACCTGAATTCCGGCGAATTTGCGCCTTTGAATTCTTTGGTAAAGACCTGTCCGTCTGGTCCAATGACGGTAAGAGTGGATGCCGTGTGTGGTCCGGCGACGTCAAACCTGACACTCGAACCTAAACCACTGACAGAAGCAACCTGGTTTCTGTCTTCCATGGTTGTTTGGCCCAGTACTACGATATTGAAACAGGCGATAAGAAATAATGTAGCTAATACAGAAGGTAGGTGCGAAATTTTCATTGGAGAAAGCCTTCCTTTACCGGCGAGAAGCGCCGATGATCAAGAGTGGTGGATTAAGCACTCTCTTTAAAGCGGGGGAAGAGAGGCCATAGACGCGAGGTTCAACTGAAGACCGCGTATATTTACCATAAAGATTTTCGCCCGCAAAGAAAGTTTTTGGATCGGCCACAAAGAGGCACAAAAAGCACAAGTAAAAGGTTTGCTATCTGTTTGAGGTCCAATTAATCCCTCTTATGCATTTTGTAGCCTTTTGTGGCCGAAATAGTTGAATCGATCCGGTAAGTGGCGCATACTGCGGCGGACAGGAGGCACCATGAAGACTCTTTTGCTTCTTTCGTTGCTGTTCAGCCTGCTGATTCCTTTTCAAACTCCAACTCCGACGGACGAGACTTCACTTTTAGCGGTGACCAGTTTCAAGTGGTCCCGCGCCCGTCAAAAAGTTGAGAATCCTGACGTCGAAGGCACGGCTCCGGCGCGGGCCATGATCCCGCAGAACCGAAACTTCGCGCGCAACGCGAGGATCAACGATCCCCAGGGAGTCAGAGATCCGAACGGAGATACACTCGACGGCCGCAGTGCCGCGATGGAAAAGAGCGTGGCCGAATCGCGCACGCACAAAGCCAGAGACATGGACGGTTTCCTTTATCGGATCAAGGTCAAGAATGACGATAAGAAGATAGTGGAGATTGTTTTCTGGGAGTACCAGTTTCACGATCCTGCGAATCCTCAGTTGGTCGCGCGGCGTCAGTTTCTTTGCGGCGTAAGTATTCCGGCCGGCAAGAGTAAGGATCTGGAAGGTTTTAGTCTCTCTGGTCCGAGCGACGTCGTAAATGTGAAGACGCTCGGCGACAACGCAAAGAATCCTTTCAAGGAAGCGGTCCTGATCAATCGTATCGAGTATTCCGACGGCTCGATTTGGCAAAGAAAGTCCTGGAGTCTCGCGGAGGTGAAGGCCAGTTACGAACGTGTACTTCGCGAGGAGTGGATACCGGGGATGTGTAAGGGCCTTTAGTCTTTAAGAATGAGTCCGGCGGACAATCACAAGCCAAGAGTCCTCATCATCGACGATGAAGAGCAGATCAGACATCTGTTAATCGATGTTCTGGGTAACGACTATCAATGCTCAGACGCCGGCTCGGCTGAAGAAGCGCTTGCCGCGCTCTCCAAAGCCACTTTCGATCTAGTCATTAGCGACATCGACATGGGCGGGATGAGTGGGCTGGAGCTGGTGCCGCACGTTCACTCACTATCTCCTGACACGGTGGTTGTGATGGTGAGTGGCAATCAGGACATTGAGTTTGCCATCAAAGCGCTGCGCGTCGGTGCTTTCGATTACATTACTAAACCCATCGATCTGCGACACGTCGAAGCCTCAGTCGAACGCGCCCTCAGCCATTGCAACCTGCTCAAGGAAAAGCGGCGTTACAAAGAGCAGATCGAGATGTTGCTCCAACAACGGACTGCGGAAGTCGATTGGCTCGCCTACTACGATACCGTCACACAACTCCCGAACCGTGCCTTGTTTGAAGATCGCCTGACGCAGGCTGTATCGATTGCGAAGGCTAACGATCAATCGCTGGGCGTGCTTTTCATTTCAGTCGATCAATTCAAGAAGGTGAACGACTCGCTGGGCCATGGCCCGGGCGATATGTTGTTGCGTGAGTTTGCAGAGCGGTTGAAGAGCTGCATCAACAAGTCAGACACGGTGGCGCGGTTTGGCAGTGATGAGTTTGCGCTGTTGCGCACGCAGATCGACGGCACGAAAGACTTGATCGAAACGATTGGTTCGTTGTCGCAAGTGTTGAAGTTCGCTTTCGATCTCACGGGGCATGAGGTTTATGCGACGGCGAGCGTCGGCGTGAGTTTATTTCCGCTCGACGGCGAAGACTCCCACACGTTGCTGAAAAACGCGGGCGCAGCGCTTTATAAAGCGAAGAAGTCAGGCGGCGCTAACTACCAGTTCTTCACCGCCGACATGCACGAGTTGGCGACGCGACGTTTAGCGCTGGAGACAAACTTGCGCCGCGCGATCCGGGACGAAGAGTTTCTGCTGCATTACCAGCCGCGAGTTTCGGTTGATTCGTTGATGATCACGGGTGTTGAGGCGTTGGTGCGTTGGCAGCATCCGCAGCTCGGACTCGTTTCGCCATCGGAGTTTATTCCTCTTGCGGAAGATACGGGGTTGATCGTGCCGATCGGCGAGTGGGTTCTGCGAACCGCGTGTTTGCAGGGGCAACGCTGGCGGGACGAGGGATTTGCGCCGATCCGGATCGCGGTGAACATCTCGGCGCGGCAGTTTCACGATCAGGACCTGGCGCAGACGGTGATCCGGATTCTCGAAGAGACAGGCCTGCCGCCGAAGTATCTGGAGTTGGAACTGACTGAAAGCTCCATCATGCAGAACTCGGAGTTTGCGTCGGGAATGTTGAGCCGGCTGAAAGGGATGGGGATCAATATCTCGATCGATGATTTCGGTACTGGCTTCTCGTCGCTTGCCTCACTCAAGCGACTGCCGATCGATGCGTTGAAGGTAGATCAGTCGTTCGTGCGCGACGCCACAACGGATCCCGACGACGCGGCACTCGTGATGGCCATCATCACGCTCGCACACAATCTGAGGTTGAAAGTGATTGCTGAAGGCGTGGAGACGGAGGATCAGTTGCGGTTCTTGCAGTTGCTGCGCTGCG
>JBIOVO010000084.1:0-9346 GCA_044867735.1 Pyrinomonadaceae bacterium
TGTGTCTCAAGCCTGACGGCGTGAGGCAGCGGTGACAGCGCGCGGCGTGTCAGTCAGACGAAGTTCGGCGGCGCAATCGTGGCACAGCCAGACGAGAATGTGCGGTGCATCCGACCAGAAGAAAGAGCTGACTTTTCCCGCAACGCGCACCGCCGCATCCACGCGCAGCCGCTGCAATGCCTGAATGTAAAATGCGCCATTGTAGAAATCGCCATCCGCACCTTCGTCCCGGTGAATACACTCCCGCTCACGAAACATCTGCCTAGTCATATAAACCACCATATTCCCGCGCAATCGCGCGATATACAGAGCCGTTAGTTAAGTGTCGGGATATTAATTGTGAGTTCTGAAAAACGGACAAGCGACTCAAACAGCCTTTGAGCAAGACCACATCGCTTTGGGCAGATGATGCCACTCGCGAGAGATTACGTCAATACATTGTTGATCACGGATTAAGACGACGGCGACGACCTTCGAAAATCTCGTCGAGATTCGAGAGATCTCGGTTCTCGCGCTCGGCTCGACGTCGCTCGCGTCGTACGCGTCTCAGGCGTCTTTCCTGCCATTCTTCGTAAAGGACGGAGTTTCGGATTGTCTCCAGCTGTTCTTCTTCGCTCATCGCCGAGGTGTCCTGCGACGGTACGAAATCCGGTTCGCGCTGTGCGACGACGGCCTTGCGCTTCGTGGTGTTCTCTTTTTTCGGCGTGACTGCTTCAATTGGCGGTCCTGGTTCCAGCTCCTCGATGGCGGCAACCGAAGCGGTTTCAGTGCTCGGTGCTTCCGTCACGACGGATTCCGGCGTTTGTTCGACTTGCGTGATTCCAATTGCCGCGTTGTTGACTTGGCGGACTCGTATATAAGACGCCACTAATGCCGACGTGGCGCCAAGCATCATCGCGAGCGCAAAAGCCCCACCAAGGAACCACTGTCGCCGGTGCCTCACCCTTGCGTTGATCTTCTCCAGCGGCACAACCTGTCGCGCTGACAACAACGTTCGCTCATCATCAAAATGAGGGGTCGGGGCAGTGTCTACAGACCTTTCAAAAACTTCTTCTTTTTTCATTTCACACACTCGTCGGGAGCAAATAAGACTGAATCAGTTGCAATCACGAGGCCACGGGCGGATAGCGATTATTTCGGGGAGAAAGAGACGGAAAGCGTCCGTTTTCGTGCACTGAAACAACGCGCTGGGTTGTGTAGGGTCGAATTAGGATTACTCGCGCAAAGACGCAAAGACGCAAAGTTTTGACCTTCGGCTTCAGGGTTTAGAGTTCAAGCTTTAGCTTGTTGTGCGAAAAGCAGCCTAAAGGCTGAACTCTGAACTTTTGAAGCCGAAGGTCAGAACTTTGCGTCTTTGCGTCTTTGCGCGAGTAATTCTTCCTACCGACTCCTGGCCCCAACCTTCGATCGCCGATCGTCCAGCACCTCGATGCTCTCTCTGACGCGATTGTAGATGCCGTCAGCATCAAGTCCGTACTTCGCGAGCAGCAACTTAGCGTCGCCATGTGTGATGAGTCGATCCGGAACCCCCATTCGCACGACGCGAACCCTGTCTTGCAGACCGTTCTCTTCCAGCAATTCCATCACAGCCGATCCGAAACCGCCGGCCAGGTATGCTTCTTCCACTGTGACGATCAAGCGCTTCGTGCGGGCCAACGCCAGCAGCAACGGAGCATCGAGTGGCTTCACGAATCGCGCGTTAACAACGGTCGTTTCAATTCGATCTTTCGCGAGGCGCTCGGCGGCCGCGAGCGACGGATGGACCATCGCGCCGTACGCCACAATCGCGATCTCACCGCCGTCGCGCAGGATCTCACCCTTGCCGATTTCGAGCAGCTCAGGTTCGCGATCGATCGGCACTCCGATGCCATTGCCGCGCGGGTAACGCATCGCGGCCGGCCCGGTGTGCTCCAGCATCGTGAACATCATGTCGCGCATCTCGCCTTCGTCTTTCGGCGCCATGACGATGATGTTCGGCACGCCGCGCAGGTAGGCGATGTCGAGCAGACCGTGGTGTGTTTGCCCGTCGCCGCCGGCGATGCCGCCGCGGTCGAGACAGAACTTGACGTTCAGATCCTGAATACAGACGTCGTGGATGACCTGGTCGAAACCACGCTGGAGAAAAGTTGAGTAGATCGCGCAAACCGGTTTCAGCCCTTCGCAGGACATGCCTGCGGCGAACGTGACGCAGTGTTGTTCCGCGATACCAACGTCGAATGATCTCTCGGGAAACTTTTCGAGTGGCGTGCAAACGCCCGTGCCATCGGGCATCGCGGCTGTCAGGGCGACAACTTTCGGATCTTTCTCCATCAGCTCCGCCAGCGTGTCGCCGAAGACCTTGGTGTAGGTCGGCGCTTTGGCTGAACTCTTGTGCGGCTTGCCCGTCGCCAGATCGAATGGTCCGGTCGCGTGCCAACGATAGTAGTCGGGCTCAGTTTGCGGAAAACCCTTTCCTTTCGTGGTCAGCGCATGGACGATAACTGGTCCGTCTTTGATCTGCTTTGCCTCGTTAAGTGCGGCGACCAGCGCGCGCGGGTTGTGCCCGTCCACGTAACCGATGTACTTGAATCCGAGTTCACTGACGAGAGCGCCGGGCAACACTGCCGCTGCGATCACGTCCTTCATCGTCTTTGCGGCGTGATGCAATCTCTCGCCGACCGACGGAATCGCCAGCAGTTTCTCTTCCACTTCATCTTTGAAACGATGATAGCCGTGCGCGCCGCGGATCCGATTTAGGTAACCAGTTAACGCTCCGACCGCAGGCGCGATCGACATTTCATTGTCGTTGAGGAGGACGATCAAGCGGCTCTTCAGGTGACCTGCCTGATTGATTGCTTCCATCGCCATGCCACCCGCGAGAGAGGCGTCGCCGATTAGTGCGACGACGTGATGCTCCTCGCCCTTCCGGTCGCGGGCGATCGCCATTCCGAGCGCAGCCGACAGAGACGTCGAAGCGTGGCCGGCGCCGAACGTGTCGTATTCGGACTCGTCGCGTCTGAGAAAACCGCTGATGCCGCCGTACTGTTTGATAGTCGGGAGCAGGTCGCGGCGGCCGGTCAGGATCTTGTGCGCGTAAGCCTGGTGGCCAACGTCCCAAACCAGTCGATCGCGAGGCGTGTCGAAGGCGTAATGGAGGGCGACGGCCAGTTCGACCGCACCCAGCGAGGCGCCTGTGTGCCCACCGACGCGAGACATCGTCTCGAGAATGTAGGTACGAATCTCGTCTGCAACGGTGCGAAGCTGATCGGGTGAAAGTGCGCGTAAATCGGCTGGCGAGTTAATACTCTCAAGAAGCGTCATCGTGGCGGGCATTGTACTCCAATCACTGACTTTTGCTACTCCGGCTTCCGGCTAAAGTTCTATACGAAGAACTCACCTACTTGGCAACACAAAGTACTCTGCCTAGGTGGTCAAGTCAATAGGAAAATGTTCTGATCCACGTTTGGAAGGGCTCTAAGAATTTTTTCGCACGCAAAGGCGCAAAGGCGCAAAGTTCAGACCTGCGCTGCCCGGAGGGTCTGAACTTGGCGCCTTTGCGCCTTTGCGTGCGAAAAATCTTTTAGTCGCAGCACCGCGATCTCCGGACGCACCCCAAACCGCAAGGGCAACCCGATCACGCCCGTGCCGGTCGAAACGTAGAGTTGCGTATCGCCGCTGTGAAACAGCCCACGCGCATACTTGAGATCCTTCGTAAAGAGGCGCGCCGGCGCTCCGAGGAGAGGAAATTTCAGTTGTCCTCCGTGCGTGTGGCCGCTGAGGATCAGCGACACGTTACGCGTCTGCGCGAGGTCAAGCACGGTTGGTTGATGTGAAAGCAGGATCGTGGGCGTGTCGGGCTTCAGCCCGGAAAGAGCACGCACCCAATCGACCGCATTCCACGTCCAATCATCGATTCCGGCCAACTGAATCGAGTCTGGTCCGCGCTGCAAGGTTGTGTGAGCGTTGTTCATCACGGAGATGCGATTGCGTTGCAGCGCGCGGGTCGTGAGTTCCGGATCGGTATAGTGGTCGTGATTACCGAGCACAGCCCAAACACCTTCGGGCGCGCTCAACGTCGAGAGAGCCTCGGCGCACGGTTCGATGTAACGACGGTAAGTGGTGCTGTAGTCGCCGGTGAGGACAAACATGTCGGGCTTCGTTTGTTGAGCGAGTTCGACAACGCGTCGCACTTCGTCGATGCCGAGGATGCGGCTGTGGTGGATGTCGGTGAGTTGGGTGATGCGAAATCCCTCGAACCGCTCCGGCAGGTTACGGATGAAGATGTCTGTTTCTGAGATCCAATAGAGATAAGGCTCAATCAACCGCGAGTACGCCGCGCCAGCCGAGACCGCCACGAGCGGCGCCGACACCAACCCACCCAGAAACTCCCGCCGCGTTAGCACGAAAGAAGTTTACTGCAATCCATCCGCAGATTTCGCGGATTTAATCTGTGTAATGTGTGGTTGGGTAGTGTCCTAATCTGAGATCGAGAATCGAGAGTTTGGCATAAGCCGCCAGTTCCTCGCATCTTTAAACTCAATCTTGGAGGCTCACAACCATGAAACAAGGATGCGGAGCGTGTAACGGAACAGGCGAATGCCATAACGAATGGCATGGGCGATGGGGCGCGATAGTTGATCGGGCCACTTTGGGAACAGTGGGCGGTGGAGACTGTCCGGCCTGCGGGCAATCAGCGAGCTATCGTGGCAGGTGCTCTAGCTGCGGAGGTTCAGGCTGGCAAGATGACGGCGAGTGAAGTTAGCCCGTTATATCTCTAACTTAACCATCCTGACCAAAGGCTGGATCTGATGGTCCGGCCTTTGGTCTTAGTGAGTGTCGAGAGAGGTGGCCCACACTCCAACAGTTACGGCTACTATAGAGTGGTCTAGCTGGCGTGTTGGTTCAAGGTATCGCGTATCCACGTAGAAAGGTCTTTGCCTTCCGCCCTTGCAGCCCTTTGATACGCGGCCTTTTCTGCGGGCTGTACGCGACTCTGCAATACAATCGCTTTCGCCTCGCCCTTCGCCATCTTTGGTCTACCTACTTTTGCCTTTTTCTCTCGCATTTTTAATCTCCGCCACGACCGCTGCTCTAACTGCGTTCTGAGGCGAATCGACGGGCGGCAATCCCAGGATCGCGAAGTATTTTCGCCCGCCTCCTTCACCTACTACATATCCCCAACCGTATCCGCGTGTCGCTTTCGGATGCCCGCTTAACTCGAATACTTCAACGTCGCCTTCCCAAACTTTATGGCCTTGAAATTCTTCCAGTACGGGCACAGTCTCGATGTACTCCGCGTCGCATCCGTGAAGCTTCAAAAAGACGGCTTGTAGTTGTGCAATGTAATCGTTGCTCATAACACTGCCTCGACTAGATCGCCATAGGACCAGAACCTTGTTTCGACTCCGGCCGCTATCGCGGGCGTCATCTTCAACGTGCTGTGTGAGCGAACGAGGTTGTAGCTGGCGAAGTGAAGACTGACAGCCGCCTCAAAGTTTTCAAGCTTCTTGCTGAACGCCAGCGTCAAGCGGTTGAGCCGTTTGACGTGAAGGCGAGTCGAAGCATTCATGCGCTCAACACAAGAGGTTGAAACGTAGCGGGCTTCGGGGCGACCCTGCATCCAGATCTTTTCGCTCGCGGTGATACGCGAGGGTGAATACTTGCGCTCTGGGGTGCTGTACTTACTTTCGTCCGAACCGTAGGTCTTTACAATCTGTGCATAGTCAACTTCCTGCCCGAACACTTCTTCAATCGCATCCGAGTAAGCGTTCATCGCGTCGCTGGAGATCTGAACGCGATTGTTGAGACGTGATTTAAGATCACTAATGAACGCGACGGTGTTGGGAAGATTGCGCTTGCTGGCAACCTTGTAGGCCGGGATTAACCTGCTCTCTGCATCGATCGCGCAGTAGGTCCAAACGTCACCAAAGGTTGGATCGTCATCTTCGCGCACGTTGCGAACCTTCTTACCAATGAATCCCCAAATTTCGTCTAACTCGATTCGCTGGCAATCGAGATTGCGCATCTTCTGATCCATCAATCGCGCACAGCCTTGACCAACGCGAACACCCAAGCGCATGATCGTGTCACGATGAACCCCGGTCATTCTCTCTATAGACCGAATCGAAGAACCTTCTGCTAGGGCCGCTGTAATCGCAATCTGTTTGTCTTTGCTTAGGTGATTGTTCGACATCGTTTCCGTCTCCAGTGGAGATACTGTACTACGGAAACCGTTATTTGTCTACGGCTATTTTCGTACTACGGGAATTATCTTATGTCAAAAGCGAGCCGATTAAGACGTAAACGAGCCAAAGCACGAAGGTTGCGCTCACCAGTCCCGCGACGAGGCCGAGGCCGTAGGAGAGCCAAAATTCTAGCCGCGATAAAGGCTGTGTGGTATGGCGTTTCAACTGCATGGAAGGTCGTTCTTGCAATTTTGTTTGTATTAGCTGCGCTCTCAGAGATTTATTTTTCTACGTGGCGGCTGTCGGTAACGCCGGGGCAAACATTGAAAGAGATAAACCCGATGGCTACCATGTTTATCCTCCGTAATGAAGGGCAATTCTCTATCTACGACATCGAGTTCTCCTGTTGGCTCAACAGCGTTAAATGGGAGAACGATGTTTCGATTGAACAAGGAAGAGGCTCAACTGATGCGTTCAACATAAGAGAGTTAGAGGGAAATGCCGAAACCAGTAGCCCTTGCTTTATCTCTATGTACAATCCGCATCGCGCGGTAAGTGTCGACGTCACGCTCGTAGTATCTTATAGGCCCAGTTTCTACCCGTTTCACAAGGAGAGACAATTCAGGTTTATAGCTTGGCCTAACGAACCGGGCAAAGGCTATTCTTGGACACCTATGAGCAAATAACCGCAAAGTAAATCCTCAATCTCAGATTAGGACACAACCCTGTGGACCGCTTTCCTTGACAATCTGCGGCTCGCGCCTAAAATGGATTTTCGCCTGATTCCGGCACGGAGATGTGGCCGAGTGGCTGAAGGCGGCGGTTTGCTAAACCGTTAAGGGTCAAAAGCCCTTCACAGGTTCGAATCCTGTCATCTCCGCCAGCAATAATGTGACGAGTGACGCAGTGTCACTCGTCAATTTCTTTAGAGCGCCATCCCATAGAATGACCGTTCGCGTACGTTTCGCTCCATCACCAACCGGCTACCTACATATCGGCGCTGCTCGTTCCGCTCTCTTTAACTGGCTCTACGCACGCAAGACTGGCGGAAAGTTTCTGCTCCGCATCGAAGACACCGATCTCCAACGCTCAACCGAGGAATCCACGCGCTCCATCATCGAAGGTCTCGAGTGGCTCGGACTCGACTACGACGAAGACCTCGTTTTTCAGTCGGACAATGCGCCGCAACATCGCGCTGCTGCCAATCGACTGCTGGAAGAGGGCAAGGCCTATCGCGACTTCACTCCGAAGGAACAGCGCGACGATAAGACCACAAAGCAAGAGATCTCGGAACGCGCTCGAGCCCAATCGGTTGAAGGCATGGATCAGCGCAGTAACCCGTTTCGAGATTTGCCGAAAGAAGAGTCGGATCGACGCGCGGCTGCGGGTGAACCATTCGCCGTCCGTCTAAAGGTTTCCGTCGAAGGACAAACAAAATTCGACGACATCGTTTACGGCCCGCAAGAGCGTAGCCACGCGGAGATCGAGGATCTCGTGCTGCTGCGTTCGGATAGTCATCCGCTTTACAACCTGTCGGTCGTGATCGACGACATCTCCATGGGCATCACGCACGTGATTCGCGGCCAGGACCATCTCACGAACACCCACAAGCAAGTGCTGCTTTACGAGGCTCTGGGAGCGCCGATTCCGCGGTTCGCGCACCTGCCGCTGATTCTCGCGCCCAACAAAGGCAAGCTTTCGAAGCGCAAACACGGTGAAGTTGTTTCGCTGACGACGTATCGCGATCGCGGGTTTGTGCCCGCGGCGTTTCGCAACTTCCTGGCCCTGCTCGGTTGGTCGCCACCGGATAATAAGGAAGTGCTGAGTAAAGCTGAACTGGTCCAGTACTTCTCGCTCGAAGGTATCAACCGTGCGAACGCGATCTTCAACTTCCAGGAGAACGATCCGCAGCGCTGGACCGACGACAAAGCCCTCTGGATGAACGCGGAGTACATCCGCACGATGTCGCTCGACGAGTTGCTGCCGATGGTCAAAACCGAACTTCGTTCAAACAAACTCTGGCGCGAGGAGTATGATGATGAAGACAGCGAGTGGCTGCGAAAGACTGTAGATCTGATTCGCCAGCGCTTTTTCACCCTCAAGGATTTTTCGTCGCGCGGGCGTCCATATTTTTCTGACGACTTCGACTTCGAAGAAACCGCGGTCAACAAGAACCTGCGCAAAGAGCCGCGCCTCCGTGAACTGCTGAACGGACTCGCAGACAAGCTCGAAACCGTTGAGCCATTCAATTTGGAAACGTCGGAGGCCGCGTTGCGCGCGTTTGCTGACGAAGCAGGAGTCAAAGCCGGTTTGCTGATCAACGGATCTCGCACGATGCTCACCGGCCAGTCAGTTGGTCCTTCCATGTTTGAGATCTTCGACGTGCTTGGGCGGGAAGCGTCGGTGCAACGGCTGAGAAGCGGTGTGCCGTGGTTCAGTGAATAGAAACTGGAGTAATCGATGAGCAAAGTATTGAGTTTAACTTTCGCGGTTGTCGCCACGTGCGGAGTTGCTTTTGGTCAGAACTCAAACTCGTCAACGACTACCGGCAGACAACGAACAACGAACACGAACCAATCGAAAACCCCGGCGACAACTACCGATCAAGAGAAACCCGCCACCACCGCGAAGAAGCCCGCATCGGCGGAGGCGCCAGGTTCGGAAGGCGTGCTCGCTGCCTTCAACGAGCTGCTTGACGGCATCCGGCACGCCGATGTCGACGAGGTGATGGGCGTCTATTGGAACAACCCGCGACTCAATCTCTTCAATTACAACGGGAGCGTGACGAAGGGGTGGGAGCAGGTCCGCAAGAACCGCCAGAGTTCGTATCCTGAGATCAAGGATGTGAAGCTCGAGGTGCGCGACGTCAACGTCACCATGCTGGGAACGACCAGCGCGATGGTGACGTGTCTGTGGACGCAATCACAAACGTACAAAGGCACGCCGGAGACTGTTGCCGGCCGGATGACGCTGGTGTTCCGGCGGGTCGGGAATGCGTGGAAGGCGATCCATTTGCACTCATCGAGTGATAATCCTAATCCGGCAGTTGTGCCGCCGTCGGAACAGAGACCCGCTGCGACGCCGAGTCCGACGCCGTAGTGCTCGTGAGCGGCGAACGGCGGTTGGAAAACATTTCTCGCGCAAAGGCGCAAAGACGCAAAGTTCCGACCCTCCGGGCAGCC
>JBIOVO010000085.1:0-8439 GCA_044867735.1 Pyrinomonadaceae bacterium
AGCATAAAGCAACTTTCTCATTCAAGATCTCCTTCAGTTTTGTTTGATTTTACTGAGGGTAAGAGTCTACCAAACGAGCAACCCAAAAACTGTAAGGGAATGTAAAGATTTGTATAGAGAAGGTAAAGGTGGAACCTTTCCGCGCGAGGCGGCGTAAGATGCGAGGTGTTTGGAAAACGCTCGCTTGATGCAGAGCAAAAATCTCCATGAATGTGAACTTAATGATGATTATTGTGAAGTGCGTCAAGCAAGTTGAATTTTTGTCATAAGACATCTGCGAGTGGTGTTTAGTCGCAGAGAGAGCAATTCATGAAACCCGGGGCTTGCATGATGAAGGACCATGAGGGCCGTCAAGAACAAGCTGAAACATTAGTAAGGAGAGAGCTGTGATGAAGTCAATCGTAAATAGAATGGTAGTTGTTTTGATGGTCGGCGCACTGACGAGTGTTGTTGCGTTTGCCAAGGTGCAAAGACACAAGGTGACTTTCGACAACGATATCAAAGTGAATGGTACGCTCGTGAAGAAGGGCACCTACGACGTCAAGTTCGATGATGAGAGCAATCAACTCTCGATCATCAAGAACGGTAAGGTTGTCGTGGAAGCAATGGCAAAAGTCGAACAGCGTGAGAAGAAAGCCAACGCCTTCCAACTCAGATCGAGTGGGACCGGTGATGAAGCTCAACTGCTCGGCGTCACCTTCGGCGGATCGGACAAAGACGTCATGATTAGCAACAACGGCGCGTCAACATCAGGTAACAACTAAGCACTTCTGTTTACCTGTTCCCTCTACGCCTCGGAGCCTCTGCGGCTTCGAGGCGTAGTTGTTTTGGGTCAGATTTTTACCACAAAGCCACAAAGCCACTAACTCATTAACTGGTTTTGTGTCTTAGTGTCTTTGTGGTAAAGATCTTTCCATGAGATACCGCAAATTTGGGCGCATGAATTGGGAAGTCAGTGAGATGGGCTACGGCATGTGGGGCATGGCCAGTTGGTCCAACTCAAGCGATGACGAGTCGCTTGCATCGTTGCAAGCCTCAGTCGATCTCGGTTGCAATTTCTTCGACACGGCTTACGCTTACGGCAACGGCCGCAGTGAGAACTTCCTGGGCCAGACTGTTCGCTCTAATCCCGGCAAACGTCTTTACACCGCCACCAAGATTCCACCGAAGGATCTGCAATGGCCCGCGCTTCAGGATTCGACGCTGATGCAGTCGTATCCACCAGATCACGTCGAGGAGTACGTGCATCGCAGTCTCGAGAATTCCGGGTTGGATCAGTTTGACTTGATCCAGTTTCACACCTGGAATGATGAATGGATGCGAGACGATCGCTGGTTCTACCGGCTCGACGACATGCGCAGCCAGAAGCTGCTGAACGCGATTGGTATCAGTATCAATCGTTGGGAGCCGTGGAATGGCGTGCGTGCCGTGCGTAGTGGTCAGATCGATGCGGTGCAGGTGATCTACAACATTTTCGATCAGAATCCTGAGGACGAACTGTTTCCGGCGTGTCGTGAGATGGGCGTGGCGGTGATTGCGCGCGTGCCGTTTGATGAAGGGACATTGACCGGGACGTTGACGAAAGACAGCAAGTGGCCCGAAGGCGATTGGCGCAACACTTACTTTGTTCCCGAAAACCTGATCGCGAGCGTCGAGAAGGCGGACCAGGTGAAGAAGACACTCGAGGAGTGGAACCGCGAGCGCTCGACAAGTATCACGATGCCGGAGCTTGCGTTGCGCTTCATCCTCGGGAACGACGATGTGAGCACGATCATTCCGGGCATGCGCAAGCTCTCACACGTGCGGGCAAACATCGAAGCGAGCGACGCCGGACCTTTGCCTGACGAGTTGCAGAAAAACATGAAGGGCTTCCGCTGGGTGCGAAAGCCCGCTCCATGGTCCCAGTAATCTCGGCTTCGTAAGAGTTTTGAACCACAAAGACACGAAGACACAAAGCTGAATAAAAAACTTTGTGTCTTCGTGTCTTTGTGGTTCAAAAAACTGGTTAGCTCTTGACGTCCAACGTCTTCATCAAGAATGCCCAGCGATCGGCAATCTCCTCGATAATCTTCGACGTCGGTTTCCCGGCGCCGTGTCCCGCCTTGGTCTCAATGCGGATCAGGATTGGAGCGTCGCCTGCCTGTGCTGCCTGAAGCGCTGCGGCGTACTTGAAGCTGTGTCCCGGCCAAACACGATCGTCATGGTCGGCGGTGGTAACCATTGTTGGCGGGTACGACGTTCCGGGTTTGATGTTGTGCAGCGGCGAATACGCGTAGAGTGCTTTGAACTCTTCCGCATTGTCCGATGAACCGTAATCGGAAACCCACGCCCAACCAATCGTGAACTTCTGAAACCGCAGCATATCCATCACGCCCACCGCCGGTAACGCTGCGCCGAAGAGATCCGGCCGTTGCGTCATTGCGGCGCCGACCAACAAACCACCATTGCTACCGCCACCAATCGCGAGTTTGGGTGTCGACGTGTATTTGTTCTTGATCAGCCACTCGGCCGCGGCGATGAAGTCGTCGAAAACATTCTGCTTCTTCAGCTTCATGCCGGCCTGATGCCAGTCTTCACCATACTCACCGCCGCCACGCAGATTCGGCTGCGCATAAACTCCACCCATCTCCATCCAAACAAGATTGCCGACCGAAAACGCCGGCGAAAGCGACACGTTGAAGCCGCCATATCCATAAAGGTAAGTCGGGTTGTTGCCGTCGAGTTTCAGCCCCTTCTTATACGTGATGAACATCGGCACTTTCGTGCCATCCTTACTCGTGTAAAAGACCTGCTTGGTCTCGAATACGTTCGGATTGAAATCGACCTTCGGCTGACGGAAGACAGTGCTCTTGCCGGTAGCCATGTCATACCGATAAATGGTTGTTGGAGTGGTGAAGCCAGTGAACGCGTAGAACGTTTCCTTATCGGTAACTCTGCCACCGAATCCGGCGGCTGTACCGATATCCGGAAACGCCACTTCACTGACAAGCTTTCCGCTGGTCTCGTAGACCTTTACCTGTGTGTAAGCATCTTTGAGATAGTTGAGAATGAACCTGTTATTGACGAAGCCAACTCCCTGAAGCGCTTCTTTGCTTTCAGGTACGACTACTTTCCAATTCGTTCGACCCGGACTGCTCGTGTCGATCTCGATGATCTTTCCACGCGGCGCGCCGAGATCCGTTTGAAACCAGAATCGCGATCCTTCATTGCCGATAAAGTTGTAAGAGGCATCGAAATCATCGAGCAGCTTAACAACCTGACCGTCCCTGGCTCGGAGATCTTTGTAGAAGACACGTGTCTTAACATCCGTGCCCTGGAACGCCGTGATGATCAGGTAGTTGCCATCGTCTGTGACGGAGCCGCCAAACAACCAGTCTTTCTGATCGGGACGTTCGTAGACGAGCACGTCGGCAGATTGCGGCGTGCCGAGCTGGTGGAAGTAAACCTTTTGAAAGTAGTTGGTGCCTTTCAGAGCGTCGGCTTTTGGTTCGTCGTAGCGGCTGTAAAAGAAACCTTTGCTGTCGCGCGTCCATGAAGCGCCGGAAAACTTCACCCACTTGAGATGATCCAAGAGATCCTTGCCTGTTTCGACGTCGCGAACCTTCCACTCCTGCCAGTCAGAACCTGACGCTGAAAGACTGTAAGCCAGCAGCTTGCCGTCGGGACTGACCTGCGTTCCCGAGAGTGCGACAGTGCCGTCGGCTGAAAGCGTATTTGGATCGAGCACCATCTGCGGCTGAGCGTCGAGTGAGGTTACGGTATAGAGCGCCGCCTGGTTTTGCAGGCCGCTGTTGCGCGTGTAGAAGTAACGATTCCCCTCTTTGAATGGAATGCCGTACTTCTCGTAGTTCCATAGTTTCGTCAGTCGCTCTTTCAGCATCGCGCGCGCGGGGATCGCCCCCAGGAAACCGAAGCTCAACTTGTTCTGGGCCTCGACCCAGGTTCGTGTTTCTTCGGAGTCGAGATCTTCAAGCCAGCGATATGGATCAGCGACTTTTACGCCATGGTAATCGTCAACCTGATCGCTTTTTCTGGCCGGGGGGTAATTATTCGTCTTGATCATCTGTTGCGTGACACCTGTAGTTGAATTCTGGGCTCCAGCATCGGAAATAAAAGGGACCGCAACAAAGATGGCGGCTGCACACAAACACACAATGACTGCAAGGCGAATGGGTGGGTGGAAAGACATAACAAACGCTCCCTTCGAGTAATCGGAGACGCCCGAGTATATCAGAGGTAGAGTGCCACCTTGGAGTGAGGTGGCCGCACTCTAAGATGTTGCTCCTCACTGTCGATCCGTGTATTGTTCCGCCGCTCTCAGCGAAGCTGAAAAGGAGTATCTCCCAATGTACTTAGAACGTTCAGGATCATTCATGGCCGCCGTGGTGATGGCACTCGGGCTCATCATCGCCACCGTGATCGGCGGTTGGTTTTTCGTGAAAGGCAAACGCGGCGATCAGACGATTACCGTGACCGGCTCGGCCCGGAAACGAATCAAGTCGGACCTGGTGATTTGGCGTTCTGCCATCTCCTATCAGGCCCCGGCGCTGTCAGACGCGTATCGGTCGCTGTCGGAAGCAGTTCCCCGTGTAAAGGCTTACCTGGTCAGTAAAGGGATCGCTGAAAACCAGATCACGGTCTCTTCAATCTCTTCCCAAACGCTCCACGGCCGCTCCAGTGAAGGCATGGAAACTTCGGAAATCACCGGCTATTCACTGCGGCAGGAACTCTCAGTGCGCTCGACTGAAGTCGATAAGATTTCCCAAATAGCACGCGAAGCGACTGAGTTAATCAACCAGGGAATACTGATAGAGTCGATGGCTCCCGAATATCTCTACACGCAACTCGGCGGGCTGAAGATCGAGATGTTGGCGGAAGCGGCGAAGGACGCCAAGATCAGAGCGGAGCAGATCGCGCAGAGCACAGATAGTTCGATCGGCAGCGTCCGCACCGCGCGCATGGGCGTGTTACAGATCACGGCGGCGGATTCAACTGAGGTGTCAGATTCCGGGATGAACGACACGTCGTCGCTCGAGAAAGACATCACGGCGGTGGTAAACATAGGGTTCGCCGTAGATTAGAAAGAGTTTCTCGCGCAAAGCCGCAAAGACGCAAAGGAAGACACCAGTGCTTCGAGGTTTTTCCTTGCGTCTTTGCGCCTTTGCGCGAGAAAAATAGTTTGACAACGCAGGCTGCCTTGAGCGAATCTAAGCCAACGCTTGCCGCCCCCCGGTGAGTGAGGTTTTGGTCGCCCTAAAACTCTCCTGAGAAAACTATGAAAACAAGTGCCCGTCTTGCCCTTTTTGCCCTAGCTTTGCTTTTTTCCGCCGTCGAGATGGACGCACAGGAGAGTAGCAAGGTCCGTCCGAGAGTCGTTGGTACAGTAGCGCAGGATCCGCAACCGCAGAAGCCAGCGCCGCTTTCGCGGCCTGTTGAAGCAAGTCCGACGAATCCGACTCTGCCCGCAATTGAAGCAGAGCCGAAGAAGATCTCGGGTCCGATCACGCATCTTACGCCATCGTTGATTCAGGGCCGTATCACCGAAGCGCGCCGAATGCTGAAAACCAAGCCGATGGTCACGGCGATGTCCGTACCCTCGATTCAGTTTGTCACGGTCGCGGCTCTCGATCGAGACACTGCCCGCACACACTTCATCACGCTTTCGAAAGAGACGTTTCTGACCAAGGGCGCTGAGGTCAACACGGTCACGTCTGAGGGAACGAACGTCAATCTGAAGATTCTTCGCGCCAATGGCGTCAACACGGCGCTCACGATCTTCACGCCGGAAGGTAAGGCGCTCGCACCGCTGACGGTTGAGTATCCAATCGAACGTGGCGGGAAGTTTCTGGAGATGGCCTATTACACTTCCGCGCATCCGGCACTGCTGTCGAAAGATTTGACTCGCACCGGCCAGTCGTACGTGCGCAACATGATCGATCTGGCAGCCAAACGTTTGCGCGATAAAGGCGTAATGATCTCGCCGCAGATTGTTGATGTCGCGGAGCGTCTCTGCCTCGTCGAACACGTCGATCATCAACGCTTTCGCGACGAGAACCGGCTCGCACTATACGATGAGATCTATTCGCTGTTCGCTTTGAATGAGCTCGACACGTATCGGTTCTCAGTGAGTTCGGCGGGCGCGGGCGGCATGGTGCAGATGATTCCGTGGGCTTACAACCTCGTCCGCACACGGCATCCGGGTGTCGGCCTGGTTCCTGACTTTGTCACGGGAATGCGAAACCACGGCAACGCGCTTCAGGCGATGCTGCTTTACATGCACGACACGTGGAACGATCTGACTGCTAACGACGAAGTGCAATATGCGCTAAACGCGAAGACCGCGACACCCGCGGAACTACTCGCCGCAGGTTACAACTCGAACGCCGCGAAGCTGCCGGGATACTTGAAACGCGGTGGCGATGGCTGGCGCACACTGATTCCGCGTGAGACGCAGATGTATCTTCAGATCTACAAGTCGTTCGAGGGTCTGGTACCGATGCCCACCAGAGCAAAGTAACCACAGATCTACACGGATGAATACACGGATTTGATCAGTATTTATCCGTGTAAATCTGTGGTTAAGATCTGCCTCTCCGCATACTGCAACTTATAAAGCTTCCAGTACAGCCCGCGCTCGGCCAGCAACTCCTGGTGGGTTCCCTGCTCGCGAATCTCACCGTGATGCAGCACGATGATCCGGTCTGCGTTCTGGACCGTCGATAACCGGTGCGCGACGACGATTGACGTCCGATCGCGCATCACGCGTTCGATTGCCCGCTGGATCAACTGTTCCGTCTCGGTGTCAATCGAGCTCGTCGCCTCATCGAGTATCAACAACGCCGGATCGAAGGCCAGCGCCCGCGCGAATGAGATGAGTTGCTTCTGCCCAACCGAGAGCCCCGCACCGCGCTCGCGCACTTCCGCTTTATACTCATCCTTCAAACGTCGAATAAAACCTTCAGCGTGAACTTCGCGCGCCGCCCAACGCACTCGTTCTTCGGTGATGTCTTCACGACCGAGCCGAATGTTGCCCTCGATCGTTCCACTAAAGAGAAAGACTTCCTGAAGCACGACGGCGAAGTTTCGTCGCAATGCATTCAAGTCCCAATCACGAAGATCGATGCCGTCGAGCAGGATCCTGCCGCGCTGAATGTCGTAGAAACGCATCAGCAGGTTCGTGATCGTCGTTTTCCCCGAACCCGTGTGCCCGACAAGCACGATCGACTGTCCCGGTTCGACGGTGAACGATACGTCTTTCAACACCCAGTCTTCGTCTTTATACGCAAACCAGACGTTCTGAAACTCGATACGGCCACGCGCACGCTCCGCCTTGAGCGGCTTCTCCGGAGTCAAAACGGCAATCGGTAAATCCAGCGTCTTAAAAATCCGGTGCGACGCCACCACCGCCGCTTGCAGCACGTTGTACTTGTCAGAGATGTCGCGGATGGGTTGAAACAGCATCTGCGAATACTGAATGAACGCCACAAGCGCGCCCAGCGTCAGCACCGTGTGCTCCGGCGTGTTCTGCATCACGCGGTAGCCGCCGTACCAGATGATCAGCGCGATACCGACCGCACCGATGAACTCGACCAGGGGAAAGAAGACCGCGTAGTAGAAGATCGTGTCGATGTTTGCGCGACGATACTCTTCGTTGATCCGATCGAACGTGCGTAGAGACTTTGTTTCCGCGTTGAAGATCTGCACGGTTTGCGCGCCGACAAAGTGCTCTTGCAAAAAGGCGTTGATGCGTGCGATCCGCGTGCGGACGAGGTCGTAGCCTTTGCGTGCGCCTCTGCGAAACCAGGTAGTCGCAGCGAAAAGCAGTGGCACCGTCAGCAAACTGACGAGCGTGAGCTGCACGTCAGACCACAGCATCACAGAGATGATTGCCACGATCATCACCAGGTCACCGAGCAGATCGGTTACACCTTCGGTGAACAACTGGTTGAGCGAATCGACGTCGGCCGTCAATCGCGTCATGATACGGCCCACCGGATTGCGATCGTAGTAAGCGACCTCCTGATGCTGGAGCTTGTCGTAAAGCTCGCGTCGCATGTCGAACATCACCTGTTGTCCGACGGTATTCACCATGATTGCCTGGAAGTAAGAGAAAACGAGCCGCAAAACCTGCGAGCCGAGAAACAGAGCTACCAGAAGATTCAGTCCGTTGGTCGTACGCGGCAGGATGTTTTGGTCGATCGCATGTTGAGTAAACTTCGGCTGCAACACACCGAGCAGGTTCAGAGCGAGCGTGAGCGCCAGAGCGGGTACCAGGAAACGCACGTACGGCCGGAGATAACGCAAGAGTCGTCGCGCCACCTGAAGATCGTAAGTCTTCCCGATCGCCTCTTCTTCGTGAAACTGTTTTACCGCCGTAGACATTAAGTTATTTCCGATTGTCGATTGCCAATTGCCGATTTGATTGTAGGGGTGGGGGGG
>JBIOVO010000086.1:0-7663 GCA_044867735.1 Pyrinomonadaceae bacterium
CGCTTTCTTCGTGTAGTTCCTCATTTGTTTAACCGATTGCGTGATCAGCTTCTTCAGCGTCGGGACGTGAAGATCGGAAAGACGCTTGATGTACAAACACGACTTGCCTGTGCTGTGCTTTCCCAACTTTTCCATCAAGTCTGCGTGCTCTGCGAAGCCGAGCATGATATAGAGCGTCAGATCCTTCTTACGCGGAGAAAAGCCGGTGATGGGCCAGTCGCCTTCGTGTCCGCTCGCGTACTTGTAGTGATAGGTCCCAAAGCCGACGATGCTCGGTCCCCACATCTTCGGTTTCTCGCCGGTGATCTCCTCCATCATCTTAGCGACTGCAAAACAATCTTTCCGTCGTTCCTCGTCGCTGATCTGATTGAGAAACTCTTTGACGCTCGCTTTAGTTTGCTTAGTTTTCAATTCTGCCATAGGGCTCCATTTATCGCGTCGTCGGATATCTGATTCCCAACTGCTCCAGGTACGTATCGTACTTCGATGGGTCGTAATAATACTTGCGCATCTGCTCGCGATACGTGTCCATCGTTCGTCTATTCAACCAGATGGGCGGCTTGTCATCCGCGGAGATCAGCGGTTGATACTTTCGATCCTTAGTCTGCACTTCGCGAAAGTATTTCCACGACTGCTCCACCAGTTCAGGCTTCGTCAACAGATCGATCAACGTCATCGCGACCACTTTCGCACCGGCGGTCACGCCCTTGTGCGCGATTGGCGTCGCCATCGCGATTGCGTTACTCCAGTTGTGACCTGGCAATCCCGGAATGTTCGACGGATACCGGAGCGAGACGGTGGGAACGTTCCACGAAACGTCACCGATGTCGTCAGAACCCCCACGTCTTCCTGCTTCGTCAGTGACTGGTCCAGCCAGGGGCATCAGTTCAGTTGGCAGACCTTGCTCGCGACTCTTCAACTCTTTTTGCAAAGCCTTCGCCAGCGTCAAGTCAGCTTCACTCCACTTCGGCAGTCCGACTTGTTTGATGTTTTCGTACATCGCTTCAGCGACCGGACGGTTGAAGTGTTGTGGCCACGCCGATCCGAGCACGCGTGACGTGACGGTCGTGGCAGTCATCATCGCGGCGCCCTGGGCCATGGAGTCGCCGATTTCGCGCATCTGTTTGATGTGTTCGTAATCGAGTTCGCGGAAGTAGTACCAAACACTCGCAACACGCGGCACGACATTAGGCTGATCGCCGCCGTTTGTGATCACGTAATGAGATCGTTGTTGCAGGCGCAGGTGTTCGCGTCTGAAATTCCAACCTATATCCATCAGCTCGACCGCGTCGAGTGCGCTGCGCCCTTGCCACGGCGCGCCGGCGGAGTGGGCACTCTCACCTTTGAACGTATATTCAACTGAGACGAGTCCGGTGGAGCCCGCCTCGCCCCACGATGTGTTGAGGTTGTTGCCGACGTGCGTGAACAGGACCACGTCAACGTCCTTGAAAACTCCCTCGCGGACAAAGAAAGCCTTACCCGCCACCAATTCTTCCGCCACTCCGGGCCAGACTTTGATCGTGCCCGGAATCTTTGCGCGCTCCATCTGCCGCTTAACGGCGATGGCGGCGGTAATGTTTAGCGGCACACCGGAATTGTGGCCTTCGCCGTGTCCGGGTGCTCCTTCGATCAGCGGATCGTGATAAGCGACTCCGGGTTTCTGCGACGCTTGCGGGATGCAGTCGACGTCCGAACCGAGGGCGATAACCGGTTTGCCCGAACCCCACGTCGCAACCCACGCGGTGGGAATGCCGGCGATGCCATGTTCGATCCTGAAGCCCTCCTTTTTCAGAATTCCCGTCAGATACTTCGACGTCTCAACTTCCTGAAAGCCGAGTTCGCCGAAGCTGAAGACCATGTCGTTCATTACTTGCGACTGCTTCGCCATCTTCTCCACATCGGCCATCACGAGTGCTTTGTATTCGTTGGAAGGTGAGTAATGAGTTGCTGATGGTTGAGCGCTGGTAAGCAAAACGGTCAAGCACAATAGGACCACAACTACTCGAACGAGAAGTTTTCGCATGTGAGCTCCTGGTTATCGATTTATTCCCACTTGTACTTCTGATAGCGCGGCTCGGCATCGAGTTCGTACTTTTTCAGAAACTCCCACGCGGTACGATTGAACGTCGATGCTTTGTCGTAGTACCAGTGATCGTGGTTAGCGATCTCGACTAAATCAACCGGAATGCCTGCCTTCTTGAGTGCTTCGCTCGTGTCGCGCACGACCTTGAGTGGCACGTACTGATCGCTGTCGCCGATCTGCATCGAGATCGGTATCTTTCGTTTTGCGAGCTCGATCAGCTGCATATCGTCCTCTCTGAGTGCGCCGGCGTGAATTGCCGTCGCGGCGAAGTACTGCGACTCCATCAGTGACATTTGCAGCGCAAACGAGCCGCCCGCGGAATGTCCAAAGAGATAGACGCGTCGCGGGTTGACGGGATATTTGGTTTTGAGTTCTTCAACCAGATCGTGCAGATAGTCGGGTCCGTCCTGCGGCGATCCCCAGCCGCGCAAATCTGTGGCATCAGGTCCGGCGAGGATGATGCCTTCTTTTTTCGCGTAGTCTTTCCACTTCTCGACGAGTGTCACGCCGGTGCGGTTCGAGCCGTGCAGCATCACGATCAACGGCGCCTTCGCCGGAGCTTTGATCGTTGCCGGCACGTAAAGGTAGTAAGCGCGTTTCTTTCCGCTTGAAGTGATCAGCTCCTTGGTGATGTCGTCTGCGCCGTATGCAGCAGAGACGGAGACGAGCAGAATTATTAAGGCGAGCGGAATGTGGCGATTCATTTCGACCTCCTTAAGATTGACTGAGAAGAATGATCAGCCCGCTAGAACACAAGCACCCAGGGAGACAGAAGTTCAGCTATGAGAACTACAGAAACAACCGCTTTCAATGGTGAGACATCGGTTCGCTGTTTGAGCCGCACGCGGCGGATGCGACGGCCTTCCAAGCGCTCGACGCTAAACGTCATGCCCATAAACTCGACCACTTCGCCGACCTGCGGCAAGCGTCCGGCCTGAGCCATGAGAAAACCGCCGAGCGTAGTGTAGCCGCGGTCTTCCGGTAGTTCCAGCCGCAGTTGGCGGTTGGCGTCGCGAATCGTGAGCATGCCGCTCAGCAGATAGACGCCGTCGGCCTCTTTCAGTATCTGCGCGCGCACTTCTTCATCAAACTCGTCGTTGATCTCGCCGACGATCTCTTCGAGCAAGTCTTCGAGCGTAACGATTCCTTCGAGACCACCAAACTCGTCGACGACGAAGCCGAGGTGAACTCGTTTCGACTGCATTTCTTTGAGTGCAGTGCCGAGACGCGCAGATGTTGGGATAAAGACCGGCGCGTGAATCAGGTTGCGCAAGTCGAAGTTGTCTTTACCGTTTGGCTGCTCGAGATATGGTTCGAGGTCGCGCCGGAACAACACGCCGACGACGTTGTCGAGATTGTCGGCGTAAACGGGCAAGCGGGAATAGCCGAGCGTGCGAAACGCGTCGCGCGTTTCTTGCAGTGTTGCGGAGACGGAAAGTGCGGCCACCGCGGTGCGTGGAATCATCGCTTCGCGCACCTGCGCGTCTGTAAAGTCGAGCACACGATTTATCAGACGTTGCTCGTCGGCCTCAATGTGGCCGCTTTGACGCGAGATCTCGATGAGCTGTCGTAGCTCGTCTTCGGTGTAGATCGACGCATGACTGCCTGTAGGATGCAAACCGAAGAGTCGCACGGTTCGCGTGCCCGCCCAGTCGAGAACCTGTATGGGCCAGCGAAAGACGCGATAAAAGATCTCCATCGGCAGGGCAATCGCGAGCGCGGTCTTCTCGGCGCGCTCCAGCGCGAGCGTCTTCGGAGCGAGTTCGCCCAGCACGATGTGCAGGAAGGTGATGATGCTGAACGCGATTGCAAAAGCGATCGTGTGCATCAGTGTTTCTGAGATGCGGCCCTTGAGCGGTATCTCGAGCAGATGGGCCACTGCCGGTTCGCCGATCCAGCCGAGTGCGAGCGAGGCCAGCGTGATGCCGAGTTGCGTGGCGGAGATGTACGCGTTCAGGTTGCTGATGAGCGGCAGGAGCCTCTTTGCGCGCCGATTACCCGACCGCGCGAGCGTCTCAATCCGCGAGCGCCGCACGCCCACCAGGGCAAACTCCGACGCCACGAAAAACCCATTTGCCAGCACCAGGAACAGAACTAACAGTAAGTTGATAACTTCCATCATAGAACCATCCACAGATTACACAGATTACAATACACAATCTGCGTAATCTGTGTAATCTGTGGTTAATATTTAACGAATTCGAACTTGAGACGCACACTGCGGTCGGGACTGTTGAAGAAAGTGCCGAACTGGCTGCTCGCAATATTGTTCTGCACGTCTCGTGGGTTCCAGTGATTCGTGATGTTGAAGATGGTGAACCCTGCCCGGCCTTTGTATTTCTTGCCTCGGAAGGGAATCGTCAGTCCTTTCGTGACGAGCAGGTCCAGTGAAAGCAACCGCGGGAAACGTCCACCTTCATTTCGTGGACCGACGAAGTCCTGGTCCTCGTCCAGAAGTGAGAACGGAAAGCCGCTGCGGTAATCCACGACGGGCGTCGCCACGAAGTCGTGAGGCAGCGCAAAGTCGCCCCAGAAGAGCAGGCGGTTGGGAGCGTCGAAAGGCTGCTTGCCGTACTCGTCAGGACGAATCACGGCGTGTTTCAGATTGCCGAAGTAAGTGTTGAAGTCGTTCAGGTTCCCACGCGCCTGCGACCTCACGTACGACAAAAAGATATTGCGGCCCTCCTGAAAACGAAATCGCGCCACTGCCTGAAACTCGCGATAACGCGAACGGCCATTGTTCTGTAACAGCAACGCCGAAGCGACCGGCTCAATCACAAAATCATTACGCGTGCTCCGCTCCTCATAACCAACGCGCAAAAGCAGACGCGGAGTTACCTGATGATCGACTTGCACGTTCCACGCGAGACTGTACGGATTCTCGAGCTCCTCGGGCGCAGTGTTCAAAAACAAACGCGGACCATCGATCGCCGTGAAGCCATCGTCCGCGAAGGTCGTCACGACCTGACTCTGGTACTGCTCAAACGAACCGACATTCAGAGGAATCTTGTCGTAGAAGAGTCCGACGCCTCCACGCACGACCGTTCGATCAGAAGCGGTCGGAGTAAAAACAAAACCGAGACGCGGCGCGAAGTTGTTGTTTCTACCGATGCCGTCGCGGTCGTAGCGCAGACCAAGATCGAAAACGACGCGGCTGTTTATTATCCACTTGTCCTGCACAAACGCCGAGTATTCAGTCTGTTCGCGATCGAGCACGCCTGCTCCGGAGAATTCAATTAGTTGGTCCGTCGTTCCATCAGCGCGCACGATCTCGACCGGCGCACTACGATCGGCGCCGGTATACGACGTGTGGCTAATATTTATTCCCGTCTTGAACCCATGCGACCCGCGCCACTGCCGCGGCGCAAAGTTAAAGACTTCGAGCAACTCATAACGCCGGCTCTCGCGATGTTGCCGGTCGAACCAGCCGCCGAAATTGCGATCGGGAGTGATCTGATACGGCGCCTCGCTGTTACCAAAGATATCGCCGTCAAACTGCTTCACGCTGAAACTCGATTGCAGCAGCGCGCCCGACCTAAAAGTCGCTTGCTCGTTCAGCGCCAGGAACCAACCACGCTGGTGAAAGTTCGCAGTCGTGTCGGAGGGGTTGAACGTGTTGAGATTGAAGTAGTCAAACTTCTGCGGAAAGATCGAGAAGCTCGCGGTGAGCCGGTTGTTATTGTTGACGACGTAGTCGATGCGCGAGAAAGAGTCGAAGCTTTCGCGCTGGATGTCGCGTTGCCGCTCTTCGAGTTGTTCAAGACTCGGCACATTCGTGCGCACGAAACGATACTCGACACTCTGAAAAAAGAAGAGCTTGTCTTTTATGATCGGACCACCAACCGCGATTCGCGGCGTCGCGGCGCCGATGCCGAAGATCGTTCCATCGCGCCAGCGGGGCCGTGGCAACACGCCGGTCACGAGGTAACGCAGGTCGTTGCTGCCCGAACGTGTCTCGATCGTCGTAACCGCGCCGGTAAACTTTCCAAATTCCGACGAGTAGGGATTTGAGTGGACCTGAACGGTTTCGACTGCTTCAAGCGGCAACTCAATTGCGGGCGCGCCCGTAACCGGATCGGTAACATTTAAACTCGAAACCAGAATCCCACTCTGGCTCGGCCGTGTTCCCTTTATGTTCAGATTGCCGTCGGGACCACGCACGACGCCGGGTAAGAGCGGCAGCGCATCCTGAAACTTCTGATCGATCAGCGGCACGTCACGCAAAATCTGCGTCGTGAGGACCGAGGGCGTCGTCGATTCTGTTTTCGCGATGTCAACGCGATCGTCGTTTACCGTGACAGTCTCGCTGAGCGGCACGGGCTGAAGCAGAACGTCGTGCTCGACAGTCGCGTCGATCTGAACACTCAGGCGCTGCTCGTATTTCTTGAAACCGGAGAATTCAACCGCAATCAAATAGTCGCCGGCGACGAGGCTTTGGAAATCAAATTGACCTTCTCTGTCGGTGACTGACTCGAGTTTCCTTTCTCCCAGCCGTTCACCAGTAATCGTAACCACAACTCCAGGCAGGACTTTACGCTGATCAGGAATGTCGGCAACGACCTTTCCGCGAATGCTTCCGCCGCCCTGGGCAAAAGCGGCGAAAAGGGACGCCGACCCAAAAACGAAAAAAAATGTGACCAGAAACGGAAAAAAAATACGCGTTAGTTTGTAATGCTGTTCTTTGTTCATTCTCGTCGCGTTGTGCGAATTGACTTTGATGCTTCAAGGTCCTCATACAGCGACCTACCCAAAAACTTTTGAATCTCTAGGAGACCTCTCATGAAGACCATTATAGGCGCTTTCATTGTGGCGTTGTTGTTTGTCTGTTTGGCCGTACCGGGCATGGTTCAGGCCGGAGCCGAAGGAGCTTCAGCCATAGGTTCTTTAAAGTTTCAACTCGAAGAAGGGGAAATGAAGTTTGTTGAATTTAGCGCCAGGCAAGAGGCTGACGGGCAAGCAGCGGGCGAAATGATTTTCAGCGATCCGTCCGCGATTCCGGTGAAAGATCCTGACGAGTCCTCGGAAAAACCAGGCGAGCCGGGTGTTTTGGTAAGAGCGAAGTTTGATTGTATGAAGGTCGAAGAAAACCGTGCCGTGATTGGTGGCGAAATTTTCGAATCCAACGTTCCCAGCGTGATCGGACTGCGCGTTTTGCTCGTCGCTGAAGACAACGGCGAGGGCAAGGATCAGCTTAGCTGGGGTATCTTCCAGTGGCCGCCGTCAGGATGGACTCCGAAGGACGCGGAACGCGATGACGACGACGGCGCGAAGCTGGTGTGGATTGCGACCGATTTTGAACGAGAGGACGACAAGGGAATTCCCTCCAACCTGAGCAAGGTCGTCCGCTGTGAGAGTTTTCCGATGAACTCCTTTGATTTTCTGGAGTTCAAAGAGAGTGGTGGCGATCTCAAAGTGACGCGCTAACCAGAAAAGACTTACTCGCGCAAAGGCGCATCCACAGATTACACAGATTAATCCGGATTCATCTGCGTAATCTGTGGATGCCTTTGCGCGAGCTTACTTCGGGTGGCATTCGACACACTGAAACATCGAGATGTCTCCCAGATTGACTGGATGTTT
>JBIOVO010000087.1:0-22905 GCA_044867735.1 Pyrinomonadaceae bacterium
AAGGGCTAAAGAAAGGATTTCCACGCAAAGACGCAAAGGCGCAAAGGAAGACCTTCGGTTTCCGGAGGTCTTAACTTTGCGCCTTTGCGCCTTTGCGTGCGAAAAACCTCGTGGGCGCCCCACGCCATCAGTCGAGGCCCATGTCCTGAACAAACCTCGAGTCGTCAGTGAAGTCACGTACACCGGTTTGGTCGATGATCACCGCCCTCACAGTCTTCGCCACTTCTTCTCTGGTCCACTCGTGCTTGAAGAGGTGCGGAGCCTGTATCGCCAGGTGATTCGCTAAATCCTCAACGTGCGCGTAATCGCGATGAAACTCACGTCGCAACGGTCGCGTTAACCGCTCGCTCAGAACCCCCAACACACCGCCAACCAGCAGACTAACCACAAACGCCGTGTTCATATGACCAACCACTGCCGCGGTGTAGACAAACACGGCAGCAGCGGTGGCAAACGTCAGCGCCGTCAACACGCCAAACAACCAGCGGGGACGAACCAGCTCCGGAAGCGCGGCCGCCCCGATTTGCGATTCCACGCTGGTCCAAATCCGTTGTCGGTCCTCAACCGGCACCAACTCTGACAGCTTCGCGCCCGGACGAAATTGCCCGCGCTCTATTGCTTCCACGGAGACAAAAGCCCTGCGCAACCGGTAGAACGCTTGCTGCGACATGCACGGTGTTCGATCGACCAGCTTAAGCTGTGTCAAAACGTAATCCGTTACCTGGCGCGGCGTGGTCAACTCTTCCGCGACCTTGTCAGGAATCTTGATGCCAAACGCATCTTCGAATCTCACCACAAGCTCGACTGTATCCAGGCCCATAAGTTTGTTTACTTAGTTGGTTTCCAGACAAACTTTCCCGACTTATCGATATAACCGTACTTCATCTCCAGCTCTTTAGCTTCTTTCTCAATCTGGGCTTCGGGTTTGCCCGCCTGGTTGTCTTGCATTGATTTGAGAGCGATTGCATCGTCCGTCATACCCACGCCAACCATCGCGAGATTGTTAACAAACATCCGCGCGTACGCGAACTGTGGTTTGATCACAATCGCGCCGGTCTTGTCGATGTATCCGAATCGCCAACTCCATTGTTCGCGCACACCAATCACGGCGAATCCCTCGCTGAACGGTTCCGCGCAATCAAATTCCGGCTTGATCATCCATTTGCCGGCGCGATCGATGAATCCCCACTTTCTATTGAGCTGCACCGGCGCCAGTCCATCGACAAAACGACTCGAACCGACTCTACCCATTGCGTCGGGACAACCGCCATCAGGCTCGAACTGTGGCTCGATAACCGTCTTACCTTCCAGGTCGATGAAGCCGACCTTGTTTCCCAACAGCACCGCAGCCAGACCTTCGGAAAACTGTTCAGCACCTTCAAGTCGCGTCGGGACGATCAATCGGCCCAGTTTGTCGACAAAGCCCCACTTGTAATCGATCGAATATGAAGGCTCGGCGATGCTTACCAGACCACGTCCTTCGGAGAACGGCAACGCATGTGTGAACCGCGGCTCAATCACGAACTTGCCGGTGTTGTCGATATATCCCCATTTGCCGTTGTCGTGTAATACGGGCGCCAGACCTTCTGAGAAAGAGAAATCACTAACGGTCCCTCCAACCGGAAACTGAGGTTGAATGACGATGCGACCGGAGCGATCTACGTAACCAACCTTTCCGCTGACACCGTCGATCACGGCGGCCAGGCCCTCAGAAAACGGCTTCGCATTATTGAATTTTGCATCGATCACCTGCTTGCCGGTCTCATCGATAAAGCCCCACCGTCCGTGAGTGTTTGGGACGCGCCTGGCCACGACCGCCAAACCTTCTGAAAACTGTCCGATCGTATAGACATCATCAGGCAGCGTGAATTTCAGGTTTCCATTCTGGTCGATAAAACCATACTTGCCATCGACCATAACCTGGTACAACTTCGCCGGTGGTGGAGCTTCTGGGCCGGTGCTGTGAGTCATGTTAGTGGCGCTTGTATTACAGGCGGGCGAGCACGAGGCTACGATCAAAACGAAGGTGGCAAGAATCTTCAGTCGCGAGACGAGTTGAGTTTCACTTGTCTTCCCTGATGCCATCCCGAAAACATCATACTTGTTTTGCGGCTTCGGCAGCACCATCAAACTTGCGAGCCGCGAAAGCTGCCTATATCCTGCGAGAGATTGTTAACTCAGCACTTGTTAGTCGATACATTGAATGGCAGAAACAGACTCAGAGCGCACACGCACCGTTACCTGGAAGGATCCGCGGCAACTGGCCGAAGCCGGACGCAGCATGTCCGGTCTCGAATTCCTGCAAAAGATCGTTTCAGGCGAATTGAGCCCGCCGCCGCTGGCGGCACTGATGAATTTTGATCTCGAGGAGTTGCGCGAAGGGTACGCGGTCTTCGCGATCGATCCGAAGGAGTACCACTACAACCCGATCGGCGTGGTGCATGGCGGAGTAGCCGCAACGTTACTCGATTCAGCGATGGGATGCGCGGTGCATTCGACCTTGCCGCAGGGAGTTGGCTATACCACGCTGGAAGTAAAGGTCAACTTTGTTCGGGCGATGACGGCAGAAACTGGGCGCGTGCGTTGCGAGGCCAAGTTGATTCATCTCGGCAGCCGAACGGCCACCGCCGAGGGCCGCATCGTTGATGAAGCTGGGAAACTCTACGCGCACGCAACGACGACGTGCTTGATTCTTAGATAGCTGAAAAGAATTTCTCACGCAAAGGCGCAAAGACGCAAAGTTCTGACCCTTCGGGCAGCCGGAGGTCAGAACTTTGCGTCTTTGCGTCTTTGCGCCTTTGCGCGAGAACTCTTACTGCGATGGCTGACCGTTGCCCTTCATCTCTGCGACGGCCTTGCGAAACTCCGCCATCGTTGTCGGCGTGCCGTGAACCGGTATCGTCACATCAACCGCGAGTTTCTTCGTATCGATCCAATTCAGGAAGTGGGCCGACGTGTCGTTCGCGATCGGGTAGTCGCCGTTTGGCGGACGGTTGAGCAGATCGCCCTGGTAGATCATTTTCTGTTCGGGGAAGTAGGCGACCAGCATTCCTTCCGCGTGCGGTCCATTGCCGATGTCGTAGATCTCGACAGTCAAAGTTCCGTCGGTAAGCACGTGCTTGCCGTTCTGAATCGGTTCAAACTTCGGTTCGCGCCAACTGCGCGTAAGACTGTCAGGATCGGCGCCGAAACGCACGTTGCTCACCTTCTTAAAGAACTCCTGCTCGCCGGGCGTGATGATCAGAGTTGCGCCTTCGGCCATGTACGTGCGAATGCCGCCGGCGTGATCGTCATGATGGTGCGTGACTGCAACGTACTTGATCGGCTTGCCGGGCACCGTCTTCTTGATCTGCTCGATTGCCTGTAGCGAGACCCGATCGTTTCCCGGCGCTTCCATCACGAAAACGTGGTCGTTGAAATCGACGAACAGCACGTTATAACCACCGGCGCTCGTCGTGTAGATCTTCTCAGCATGTTTGGTGACCGGCGCCGGCGTGGGAAAGGTAACTGCACGCATTCCTTCCGGGACTTTGAATGTTTCCGGGCGAAGTTCGGTGTTGATCGTGACTTCGGCCAAGCCAAAGTCGTTAATAACGTCGCCATTCAAGACGCTTACTCTTCGAGCCGGGACGACGTAGTTTCCGACCTTGCGTTGTCCGGTGAAGCGAGTCTCAAGGACAGAGTCGCCGGCAAAGCGATCGGTGATTAGTGTCTCGAATTTTGAAAGCAGACCGTTTTCCTGATCGATGTAAAGCGCGAGACGCACGCCGTCGACGGTGACGTAATCGATCACGTCGTGAGGTCGCTTGTCGTAGTCGGCTTTGCCGAGATACCGCAACGTGTCCGCGCGTTCGAGTACATTCAAAAGAACCAGTTGCGGCAACCAGCGTGTGCCTGCCTTGAAGTTTGCCGGCGTGATGTTTCCGGGCGGGTTGGACGTTTTGCGAATCAGGTCGAAGCTGGTCCGATTGGGACCTTCGATTACGAAGCCCTGGTGCCAGTTGAAGCCGCCGGGGTAATGACCTTTCTGGGTTTGCATGGCGCGGGAGTTTTTCAGGTCGATGACGAGTGCGCCGGTGTACGGTGTGCGGTCCAGGTCTCCGGGACGGCGGCTCTGGTTTCGATGGACTGATTCGCCGGATATCTTTATCGAGACGGTGGCGATGGAGTTCAAAGCCTCGCGTCCGCCGTAAGCATTGACGGAACGGTCAACGGCGGATTTTGCTTTGGTAAATGAATCGATGGTGAAGCTTTGGGCCAGGGCAGTCGTGACGGTGACTAACACGAAGATGATGACGGCGAAGGACTTCTTCATGGGTCTGCTCCTCTAACTTGGTGGACTTAACTATGAAACACCGCAGAACGGGAGTTTATCGCTACTAAAGCAAGATTACTCGCGCAAAGGCGCAAAGACGCAAAGTTCTGACCTCCGGATACCGCAGGTCAGAACTTTGCGTCTTTGCGCCTTTGCGCGAGAAGTTTTACCTCACGAACTCGAGGCCTTCCCGGGCGATCTCACCCGGTATCTCATGATCCCCATCAAACTCTCGAAATGTAACCTCATACCCCTCGGCCTTCAACTCGGAAGCAATGCGCCGCCCGCAACGACTGATCGGAAGAATATGATCGTGAGTGCCGTGTGAGATGAAGAACTTCGGCGAGCCCTTTGGTGTGCCGCTAACGACGAATCCAGGCGAGAATGCCGCGACCTTGTTGAAGAAGTCGCCATTGATCAGTCCCAGCGAGATGGCATAAGAAGCGCCGTCCGAGAATCCACCAATCGACACACGTGCCGGGTCGATCGCGTACGTTTCGAACACGCGCTCGAGCGTTCGATTCAGAAACTCGATGTCCGGTCCGAACTTACCGCCGATCGCGTCCCACGTCGTATCGCGAGAGTTGGGTGCAAGCACGGCCACGCCGGCTCCTTCGAGTTGCGGCTCTAAATATCGAAACATGTCTTCGGCGCTCTGCGTTGCGCCGTGCAACATTATGAAGAGCGGCAGTGGGCGCGCTTCGGGGTTTTGTGGCAACCGAAGCAGCGCGCGACGAGCCTCATCCCCGAGCACCATCTCTCCGCCCTGCGGCGCTGGTTTAGCATTGGGTTTTGGGCGCTGCTCGATTCGGCCACTCCTGCTTTTGGTGTTGTGGTCGAACTCGCACGCGTTCCCGAGCAATAGAGATGCAGCAGCGCTTCCTGCGATCGTGCAGAAGTTACGTCTTGAAACAGTCATAGATTATCTGGTGCTATACTCTGACGACTTCCCTGAAAACGTGAGGATAACAAACTTGGTCAAGTATTTTTGCATCGCCCTGGTCCTTCTGCTATTCGCCATCTCGACGCCTGCAACCACGCGGGTCAAATCAAAGGCGTGGCGAGCCGTACATCTGCTCGACTACAACACCGATGCCGCCCTCGATGAGCTCGCGACGAATCTCGAGAGCCTCGCGAAGCAGGGAATCAACGTCATCATTCTCGAAGTCGATTACAACTTTGCCTTCAAGTCGCATCCGGAACTCAGGCGTGGAACGAATCCCATCACTCCCGCCGGAGCGAGAAGATTTGCCGACCAGTGTACGAAGTTTGGCATCCGTTTGATTCCCGAATTTCAATCGCTGGGTCATCAGTCGTGGAAAGAAGAGACGTTTCCTCTGCTGACTGTCTATCCAAAGTTTGATCTCACGCCCGGCGCCTTTCCGAAGAACGAAGGCATCTATTGCCGCGAATGGGATCCGCTGAATCCGGACGTCTGGCCCATCGTCTTTAAGTTGATGGACGAGATCATTGACGCATTCCGGGCGAACGCGATGCACGTCGGTATGGATGAAGTGTTTCTGCTGGGTTCAGACAAGTCGCCTTCGACGAAGGGCAAAGATCCGGGCGTCCTTTTCGCAGATGCGGTCAAGAAGATCCATCAGCATCTGGTGCGCAAACGTGGAGTCGAGATGCTGATGTGGGGCGACCGTCTGGTTGATGGCAAGAAGTATGACCTCGGTGAATGGGAAGCGGCTACCAACGGAACCGCCACTGCGATCGACATGATTCCGAAAGACATCATCATCTGTCCCTGGCATTACGAACCCAGAGCGTCTTATCCGTCAGTTCCGATGTTTACGCAAAAGGGTTTTAGAGTTTTGCCGGCGGGCTGGAACAAGGTTGACGCCACCAAAGCTCTGATTGAGTACAGCCGCGCGCACGCTGGACCAAAGCTGCTGGGCCACTTGTTTACGACGTGGGGTGTGAAGAAAGATGCGTTGCTGGAGTTTGAGCCGCTGGTTGAAGGATTGAAGCTCTTGCAAGCGGAGCCACGGGTGGCCACAGAGGGCCACCCCTACAATGATGCAAGTAGAGATTCCGATCCTGGGAAGAACTAGAGCGAGACAGTTTGTTCAGCCCAGAACTGAAACTCGCGATGCTTGAGCACTTCAGCTTTGGCTTGTTCGCCGCCGGCGACTGCGACGATTCGATCGAACACGCGCTGGCCCACCTCGTCGATTGTCTCGGTGCCGTCGATAACTCCACCCGCGGAAAGATCCAGGTCGTTCGACATCCGCTCGAAGACCGGCGTATTTGAGGCGAGTTTGATGACCGGCGTGATGGCGTTTCCGATCGTCGTGCCGCGTCCGGTGGTGAAAACTACAACTGTGGCTCCAGCCGCGACCAGACCCGGCGTCGATTCCTGGTCGTAGCCTGGCCCTTGCATCAAATTTAGACCACGACTCTTGGCTGTCTCCGCGTATTCGATCACGTCCTCGATGCGCGTAGTACCGGCCTTGGCGATTGCGCCGAGCGATTTGATCGTGATGTTCAGCAAACCGCCGGCGACATTGCCTGGACTCGGATTATTGTTGAGCACCGCGCCAAACTTCGAAGCGTATTCTTTGTACCAATCGACCATGCGATAGACCGCCCTTCCGGTCTCAGCATCTTTCGCTCGGGAAGCCAGCAGGTGTTCGGCGCCGCAGAACTCCGGCACTTCCGTTATCAAAACAGTTCCGCCTGACCGCACCAGTAAATCAGCGGCGCGGCCCAACGACGGATTTGCGGAGATCCCGGAAAACCCGTCGGAACCTCCGCATTTTACCCCCAGCACCAACTCGCTCACTGAACACTCTTCACGCGCGATCTCGTTAACGAGCGGCAGCATCTGCTCGACTTCCTTCAAGCCCTGTTGAATGGCGGCCTGCGTCCCACCGACTTCCTGGATACCGATCTTCGACACCGGCTTCTCAAACGATTTCTCTCGCTTTAGCAGATACCGCTCGACTTCGGCGAGGTTCGTCTTTTCACAGCCGAGATCGATCAGGATCACGCCGCCAACGTTAGGATGGTCAGCGTAGTTTGAGAGTGTGCGCAGCATCGTATCGATAGTTGAGCCATCCTGACAGCCGCAACCTTTGTTGTGAGGGATCGCTACCACTCCATCCACGTTCGGATACTTCAGTCGATCGTGAAGCGTGAACTCCGCGATCGTCGAAATCTGCGTCGCTTCATGACTGGCGCACATGCTCGTCGGCACGATCAAGATGTAGTTGCGTGTTCCGACTCGTCCATCCGGCCGTCGATAACCCATGAAAGTCGCGCGCTCGCTTACAGCGAGATAGTCGGGCGGCGCGACGTGTAAGTCTTCCGGGAGTTCGCGCACCATCGGAACCTCGTCAGACATGTTGTCGTGGGTGATCTGCTCTCCTTGCGAGATTCCGAATGACGTTCCGATCGGTTGCCCAAACTGAAGCACAAACTCACCGGCGGGAATGTCGGCGATGGCGAAGCGATGCCCGGGAGGAACAGCCGCTCGGATCTCGAGCGACGTCTCGTTTGGCAAAAGCACTTCCAGACCGGGCCAGGTGGTCTTTTTAACCACAGCAACATTGTCGTTCCGATCGACGATGATCGCGAACTCACTCAACAATGAAGCTGGTGGCGCCTGGACGCTCGACATCTTTAGTTTTCTAAAACGTTCTGAAGTATCAGCGATCGAACATTAGGATGAACTCTTAACCAGAGTCCGGGATTTTGATCGAATTGGGTCTGGCGTGTTTCTGCGCCGGTGGCGATGGGGGTGGTTAACAACTGCCGGTAACTCTCGCGTTTCGCCGGCGCCGTGTCAGCATCGACGATCGACTGCACCACGCGCCGGGCGCCGAGAATCGCGGCTGGACCAAGCGTCAGAATGTATCGCGCTGCACGGCACTCAGCTTCGTCTGCTTCCGTGACAACAGTGCCGCCGGCTTTGAACTTGTTGATGTGGTGTTCGAGAATCGATTCGGAGATCGGAATCAGTCCCGCTACATCGTTGAAAGCAGCGCCCGAGCCAGGCTTGATGTAGGCGAGATGTGAAGCGCCACCAGCTTCCGGACCGAGTCCGAGGAAAAACAGATCGATGCCACCGGCGCTCTCGAGCCGCTCGACATAGTCAACCAGTTCACTCTCCAGGTTCTCCGCATCAGTTCGCATCGAAGTAAAGCGCTTCACTTTGCGAAAAAAATCTTCACCAAGTAGTCGCTCAAAATCCCGGACAAAGCTCAGGCCGTTGTTCATTCGCAGCGGAGCCAACGCATCCTGAGTGAAAACGTCGAGACGACCGATCAGCGAGTCGTATTCGCTCGTCTTCGCCATGGCGCCCAACAGCCGGTGCAGCGCCTGACCACCACGTCCGCCAACAATCACGACTACCAGCGGTCCTTCTTTTAAAGCCGCGCCTTGAGTGATCTCGTCGAACATCGCGCGTCCGACGGCTTCTTCAGACGGCAACACCTCGTAGGGGAGATCCCTCACCGGCACGCTCGCCAGGTAATCACTCGCAGTGATCTCGCGTGAGAGCCAGATATTCTCTCCCGCCAATCGCCGTTTAATAATCTCTTTACCTGCTGCTGACATAAATGAATCTGTGTAATCTGTGGACTACTCTTGTGCCTCTTTGCGACTTAACTCTTCTTCCTGCTCCTGCGCGATTTGCGCCAGCATCAGGTGGTCGCGCATCGCGTCGCGTGCAGCTTCCGGATTGCGGTCGCGAATCGCGCGATAGATCGTTCGATGCATCTCAGCCGACTCTTTTAGATCTCGTGCACGCTTAACAGTCTTGCTGCGTACTTCCAAAAGGATCGTCGCCACCATATTCATCAATGCCGTGAGAATTCTGTTACCTGACGCGGCCGCGACTGTTTGATGAAAGCGCATGTCGTGGACCAGGAACTGTTCCGGCTCGTCGAGCGAAGCAAACATGCCGGTGATCTCTTCGGACATCTCTGCCATCTGTTCGCCGGTCGCACGCTCCGCAGCGAGGGCCGAAATCGCCATCTCCAACGATCGCCTTGCTTCAAACATCTCCGCTGGCGTGAATCGTTGCAGCGAAGCCATCAGCTTCAACGGACTGCTATCAAGCGACGGCGGACCTTCAGGTTCGACGACAAACGTGCCGGCGCCGCGACGCGGTTGCAGCACGCCGACAGCAGCGAGCGAACTGATTCCGGCGCGTAAGGTTGGACGACTGACGCCCAGAAGCTTCGCTAAGTCTCGTTCCGGCGGTAGTCGATCGCCGGGGCGCAACTCACCCTTATGAATCATCTCGCGAAGCTGCGAAACAACTTCCTGAAAAGTCGATCCGTGCCGTTCGGCATCGATCGTTTTGAACATGTTGGTGTTTGATTCGCTCATTTCTTACCCGCTCGATAGCTTACCCCTTTCCCGCAGGACGTTAAATCGAACCGCGCTGGCGAGTGCGTTTTCGTTTGGCAGCGACCTCCATCTCAGTTGCGGCCAATAGCAACGCTCCGACGCCCTTAGGATCGTTAGGGATCACTTTCTCACTCAGATAATACTCATAGCTCCCATCGCGATACGGGTTGCCGCCAAGCCCACCGACAATGACCGTCCCCTCAAGTGTTAGCCGGCCAGTCGCATCAACTTTAATAAAATCTCTCAAGATGCCACGGTAACCGTTTTCAGCAACGCGAAGATAGTGGGCCGGCAAGTAGCCGTTGCGTACACCTCGCGCCAACGCATAGACAAACATACACGCCGCCGACGCCTCGAAGTAGTTTCCCTTCGCGCTGCCTTTGTCCAACACCTGGTACCAGAGTCCGGATTGAGGATTCTGATACGCGGCAACTGCCTGCGCGTACCGGTTCAGGATCGCAATTATCTCCCGACGCTGCGGATGGTTGCGCGGAAAATGATCGAGTGTGTCGACGAGAGCCATCCCAAACCAGCCCATCGCCCTGGCCCAGAAGTTTGGTGAGCGGCCGGTTGCCGGATTGGCCCAACGCTGTTTCCGCGACTCGTCCCAGCCGTGATAGAGCAGTCCCGTCTTGCGGTCACGTGAATGACGTTCCATCAGCATGAACTGTTTGGCAATGTCGTCGAAGGCCTTGGGTTCGCGAAAGGTAGCGGCATACTCGGCATAGAACGGTTCACCCATGTAAAGACCGTCGAGCCACATCTGGTATGGATAAATCTTCTTGTGCCAGAAGCCACCGTCTGAAGTGCGCGGGTGGGTCTTTAACTGCGAACGCAAGAGGTCGGCAGCTTTCTTGTATTTCGCCTGACCTGTGACCTTATAGAGCAGCAGCAGGTTTCGACCGGGAAGAATGTTGTCGATGTTGTACTCGTCGACGGAGTACGTGCGAATGGAGCCATCGTCGTTTACAAAGTGGTCCATGCTCTGTTGAATGAACTTCAGGTACTGAGCGTCGCCGGTGTTGTTCCAAACGCGTTCGATACCCTTGAGCACGAGGCCGTGATCGTAAGTCCACTTCGCAGGGTAGCCTGATTCGTTTCTGGCAGCGTCACGCCAGAGGGCGGTCATGGCGGTGGCCGCTGCTTGCTCGGAAACGGTTTGTGCAGAGGCCACAGAAACGAAGAGGACCAGGAAAAAGATTTCGCGCGCAAAGGCGCAAAGGCGCAAAGTAAGACCTTTGGCAGCCCGAAGGGTCTGCCTTTGCGTCTTTGCGCCTTTGCGCGAGAAGCTATGGCATTGCATCAATGATTCTTCCATTGATTTTGACGTTATCCAACGTGGCATTGTTAACATTCCTCACTATGTTCCCTTCCGCAACGTTTTCAAAGCTACAGTTCGTCAGCCGCAGGTTGATAACCGGCGCTGTTGTCAGTCCCTGGACGTCGAGCGCGTGTTTGCTCTTTGTGCTGCGCAAGTTGTCAACCGTGTAATCGCGCACGACCGGTGTGAATGAGCCTTTAGCGCCCTCTTCGTAGTTGAAGTCGATCGTAATCACCGCATGGGCCACCTGACCAACCTCGATGTTCCGGAAGTGTAATCCCTCCAGCAATCCTCCGCGCATCGCGTTGTTCTTGACCCGCAAAGCATGGTCCAGGTTCTGACTGTCGAGACGGCAGTCCTCCGCAAAAAGATTTCTGACGCCGCCCGAGATCTCGCTGCCTACCGTGATGCCGCCGTGACCATCTTTCATCCGGCAACCTTGCACGATGATGTTTTCGGTCGGCGCCTGCAAACGCCGGCCGTCGGCGTTTCGTCCTGATTTGATGGCGATGCAATCGTCGCCCGTGTCGAAGTAACAATTCTTAATCAACACGTCCGTGCAGGACTCCGGATTGCAGCCATCGTTGTTTGGACCATGACTGTTGATGGTCACGTTCTGCACGGTCACGTTCCGGCAAAGCACCGGATGAATCTCCCACATCGGTGAGTTCAAAATCGTTACGCCATCGATCAGCACGTTCTGACACCGATACGGCTGGATCATTTGCGGTCTTAAATAATGGCCGGCGCCAAAGACACGTTCCCGAACCGGCACTCCTTTTTCAGCCATAGTGAATAGCGCGTTGCGATCCGGCCGCTGGTTGCTGAGACCTTCTTTCCAGCCGTACGCGGCTCTTCCATTCCACGGCCACCAGTGCTCATTGTTGCTCTGGCCGTCGAGAGTGCCCTCCCCGGTGATAGCTATGTTCCGTTGCTCAAAGGCGTAGATGAAAGGTGAGTAGTTCATCACTTCCACGCCTTCCCACCGCGAGAAGACCACCGGCAGGTAGTGATTCGGATCCTGACTGAACTTGATCGTCGCGCCCTTAGAGACTTCAAGATTCACGTTGCTCTTCAAGTGAATCGCGCCGGTGAGATACGCACCCGGCCCAACGACGACTTTACCGCCACCGGCTTTTGCGCACGCGTCGATTGCGCGGCGAAACGCGTCAGTGCAATTGGTCCGGCCATCGCCCTTTGCTCCAAAGCGAGTGACGTTAAAAACACGTTTCGGAAAGACAGGTGGTTTGATGCGTTCGAGAATCGAAGGCATCAACGTCTCCCACGGACTCGCTATCGCAGGGAAGGGACGCGCTGCAAGCAGGTGCGGGGAAACCGAGACCACTACGCCGCTAAGCAGTAGGTCCTTGATGAATTCGCGTCGTGTCGTCATTTTGCCGTCGCTGTATGCGCCACTCTCTTTTGCCAGGCGGGATAGTCTTTCTTCAAAAGTTTGGCCGGCTCCTCAACGTACCAGGCGTAGTTTGTCCGCCGCTCGTGCTCGATCTCGGCCAGATTGTATTTAACTACTCCATCGCGCCCGACAAAGATTGGTCGGTTCGAGTCGATCTCGTAAAAGCGCGCCCAAATCGAACCACCCTCGGGATCTTTAACCACCACACGATCGAACCCACCGGGTTGAGAGGAGTTCGTCTGCTGGATCCACTTGATGCCTTTCAACTGCGACTTCTCGAACCATGCTACCGCCGACTCGACGGCCTGAATCGTAGCGGGCGATGGATCCTTGATCGACATCAAGAAACGAACAATCTCGACACTCTCGCCGCCGCTTAACGAGGTCACCTCATACGTGCGCGCAGGCGCAGGTTCGAGAGTGACCTCATCGTGTTGCGCACACCAGACGGTGCGTTCCCCTTTTACTACCAACTGCGTTTTCAGGATGCACTCGATTCCTTTTTCAACGGCCTTTGCCGCGCGCGCACGGCGAGCTTCGTCAACGAATGCAAAGTCAGGTTTGGCTGCGGCCACGTCCCTGAGCAACTTCATCACACCGATCATCGCGTTGTCGTTGAACGTGATCCGCTTTTGATACCCGCTTGGATTGGGAAAGAACTGCGGCCAGCCGCCATTTGCATACTGCGCCTGCAACAGGTAATCGAGACCTTTCAAAAACGACTCGCGATGCCGTTCCTGACGCTGGGCCGTGTATACGCGCGCCAGAAACGACAACTGCGTAAACGTGGCGCCATTATCGATCGTGGCGTCGTTGTCATTCTTTTGGCGCAGCAGCGCCGCTGTCTCATTAGCGCTGAGCGGCTTCTCCATGTCGGTGTTCTTGGGCCAACCACCGGAGCTGCGTTGGTAAAGAACCATGTTGTCCGCAATGCGCACCGCCTCCGCACTCGCAAGATCCGGAGCTTGCGGAACCGCAATGAGACACAAAAGAACCTGCCAAACGATCAAATACATTCTTGCGTTCGCGGGCCTTTAGGCCCGCTTGGTAAGACCAAAAACTAAATCGACTCGGAACGTGAAACTAAGCGCTGCGGATATAGGGCGGGTATTCTTTCACTGGAAGAAGGGTATGTCAAGATTGTTTGTTACCAATCGTGGTTTTCTGATCGGCGTGGTAAGACCAGTTGAGCGTCAGGTCAAATGAAAGATTACTCACGCAAAGGCGCAAAGGCGCAAAGTTCAGACCTGCGGCTACCAGAGGTCTTAACTTTGCGCCTTTGCGCCTTTGCGCGAGTAATCCTGATCGAGGATCTAACGCTTCTTTGAAGTATTTGAGTTCTTACTACTGCGCCGCGGAGGTTCCTGGTACCAGCGCGTGCCTGTGCGGTATTCCTGTTCAGTGCGGCTCAACATCGCGAGCGCTCGCTTCGGCCGCAAGTGAGCACACGCAACGATCACCGTATTCAAAAGCCCCATCGGAGCGACATACGAACCCGTGAACGACGGACTGCTCGTGGAAGCGAGAATGTATTCATCACAGTGCACCGCGATCGGCGTGGTGCTGCTATCTGTGATACCGAACGTCGGCACGCCTCGCCCATGCGCTCTCTGCACCGCTTCAACAGTCTCTCTCAGACAACGACCAAAACTGATCGCGATCATCAGATCCTTTTCCGTTAACAGATCGATCTTGTGTTGCAAGTTGCCGGTGCTGCCGACCGGCGCCTCCGCATCGAAGCCGAGCGGCGTTAGTCCATAAGCAAGAAACCACGCGAGCGACGCAGCCAGGTCAACTCCAACCACCAGAATCCGACTCGCTCCATGAATCCGCTTCGCCAGGTCCACTGCGCGATTAGCCTCCAAACTCGATCGCAGCACACTCAAACTCTCGACATCTCTCTCCAAACAATGCTGCACTTGATCGACGACACTTCGTTTCTGCTGTGTGGCGGCTTTCAGTACCGTGTAGGGCGTGATGTGGTTGACGAAATGCTGCCTGAGGTCGGCGGCGAAATCCGCGTAACGTTCGTAGCCGAGGGCCTGGACCGAGCGGACGATCGTCGCCGCATCGACGTTGTATCGTTTCGCCATCTCGCGCGACGAAAGAAAGAACGTCTGTTCGTGATTGTCGAGGATCTCCCTGATCAATTGACGCCGCGAACCACTCAAGGGTGATTCGGCAAAGCGTACTTCGAGTGAGGCCGAGGATGTCTTGGAGCCATTCGAGTTGCGATTATTGCCCGCCTTTCCCGCTGCCATTGTGTGCTCCTTACCTGTGTGAGTCGGGCCGCTTTGCAAAAGCGCAGATTTGGTTTGAGCCTGCGAAGCAGGCATAAGCATAAAGCCTGGGGCGTCAGCCCCAGGATCTATTCAACGGAGAGGTGTAGCCCGTGAAACGGGCGAGAGCCAACTGTCATGAGACTGTCGCCCGCTTCGCAGGCTCTCTCGCTTTCAAATTTACTGACCTGGGGCTTACGCCCCAGGCTTTATGCCTTCGCCTGCTTCGCAGGCTGAATGAGCTCGCCTGCTTCGCAGGCTGAATAAGCTCAACCTCATCGTGAGATGTGGACGCGAGTTTCCGTCAGACGCTTGATCAAATCCAGATCGACTTCGAATCCCAGGCCGATGCCGTCAGGAACCGCTACGGTGCCATCTGCGGCGACCGTAACTTCCGGCGAAATCACATCGCGTTCAAAATAGCGCGAACTCGCCGAAATATCACCCGGCAAAGTAAAACCTTTCAGGCTCGCGAGCGCAACATTGTGCGCGCGGCCAATGCCCGACTCGAGCATTCCTCCACACCAGACAGGAATCCCACGCGACAAACAGAGATCGTGTATGCCAAGCGCCTGGGAGTAACCGCCAACGCGCCCGACCTTGATGTTGATGATCCGGCAACTGTCCAGTTCGAGGGCCAGTTTTGCTTGTCGCAGCCCGACGATGCTCTCGTCGAGACAGATCGGCGTTTTCAGGTGCTCCTGCAAGCGAGCGTGATCCATCAAGTCGTCGTTTTGCAACGGCTGCTCGATCATTAGTAGCTCGAAACCATCGAGTTTATTCAAATGGTCTCGTTCGGCGATTGTGTAGGCGGAATTGGCATCGACCGAAAGCCAGATCTCCGGATGTGCGCGGCGCACTGCGTCCACTACGTCGAGATCCCAGCCCGGTTTGATCTTCAACTTGATTCGTTGATAACCCAGTTTGAGATAACGTTCGACTCGTTCCAACAAGCGGGCTACGTCCGGTTGAATCCCAAGACTCACACCGACCGCAACCCGCTTCATTTCACCGCCGAGCAGGGCGGACAAAGACTGCCGGTTCGCCTGGGCCAGCAGATCCATGAAGGCCAGCTCCAGGCCGGCCTTCGCCATGTTATGTCCACGAAACGGTGAAAGGCGTCTTGCAAGATCGTCCAAACCCTTGACTGGCTCGGTTACCAACGCCGGCGCGAGAAAATCTCGAATCACGTGTAAAGCGGTGCCGACAGTTTCGTAACTGTAGAGAGGTTCTTCCGCGGCTACGACTTCGCCCCAGCCTCTCAGTCCCTCAGCTTCAACACACAACAGGAAGATCAAGCGGGAATCGATTTTTCCGAAGCTGGTCTCGAAGGGTTCGATCAAAGGCAAACGGATCAAACGAATCTCGACGCCGTCGATTTTTATCTGCGACGTTCGTTTCTCATCCGGGTGATCGATAATTTTGGAGGACCCCAGCATGGCGCGCCAGAAAATAGCACACCGGGTTTGTGTCGTGCAACAGATGTTGTAGAAGAATTGACATCATGCAACGGACGATGATATATACCGCTAGCTGATCGCAGGCTTAATGTTCTAGCCACAGCTTTACACAAAACTAGATTAGCCGTTCTTCCAACAACTCTTCTAAGGAGGCTGAATCATGAAGGGACTAGGTCTGACTCTAGGTCTATTGCTTCTGTTCCCTTTGATTGCTGCGCAGCCTGCGTTGGCCCAGACAACTATCTCCACGATCGAGGGCACGATAAAGGACTCGCAAGGCAGTTTCGTCGCTGGCGCCCAGGTGGTGGTCAAGTCAGCAGAGCTCGGCATCGAACGTACGGCTACCAGTGATGCCGAAGGCTTTTACAGAATCACGGCGCTTCCGGCCGGTAACTACTCGCTGACGATCTCCCATACAGGATTCGCCACTCGAACCTTCGACAACATCGAGTTGACGCTTAACCGAACGCTGACTCTCGATATTCCCCTCGAAGTCGGAGCGGTCCAGGAGCAGGTCGACGTGCTCGAAACTGCGCAACTGCTGAATCCTACGACTTCCGCAACCGGCGCCACGATCACGCCGCAACAGATCAGAGAGATGCCGACCAACGGTCGCAATTACCTGGATCTGTTGCAGCTTGTTCCTGGTGTCGTGATCAACCGGCGAGCAAACGTCGGCAGCGACAACTCGACGCCCGTCCTCGGAGAGCGTTCGGGAAACAACAACTTCCTGATCGATGGTCAACCGAACAAAGACACGGTTACCGGCGGCGCGGCTTCTGAGTTCAACCAGGAGACGATTGCTGAGTTTCAGGTGTTGACGAGCGGTTTTCGCGCGGAGTTTGGCCAGGCGTCAGGCGCGGTCGTAAACGTGATCACGAAGAGCGGCGGCAATCAGTATCACGGACTCGCTTCGATCTTCTGGCGCAACAACGTCTTCGATTCGTCGAATTCGCTCGATCCGGCCGAGGAAGAAGCGCCGTTCCTGCAACGTTGGGATTACAGTCTCGCGCTGGGCGGTCCAATCGTTAAGGACAAAGTATTCTTCTTTGGATCGGCTGAGAGAATCCGCGAGAATCGTGAGTTGAATTTCATCTTTCCCCCGGGCACACCCCAGGTCGCTCGTGATTTTGAAACTCAGTTTAATAATCCGGCTCGCGTTTTCGACACGCGCGGCTTTTTGAAGTTTGACGAACAACTCGGCAGCCACAGCCTGAGCCAGTCGGTGAACTACACCAACGGTAACGTAAGAGAGTTTCTTCCACTCTCACAGGCAACTGATCTTCCCTCGAGAAGAAACGACACAGGTGCGCGCCACTTGTTATTGGGCTTCAGCGATACGGTCTTGCTCGGCGACCAGGGTAACCCGTGGGTCCTGACGCTGCGCGGTGGTTATCGCGGCGATACGTCCGAAACTCGCCCTGCGCATCCGGAGGCAGGTGTCGGCACCACCTTCCAGATGTTCAGCTCCTTCGACACCGGTGGGTTGTTTGGAAACCTCGGATCGTTCGGGTTTGGCAATCCTGTTACCCGCACAGCACTGGACCAGAAGTACACATCGTTTTCCGCAAACGCCAACAAGCTGGTCGGAGAACACAACGTGAAGTTTGGTTGGAACTTCATGCGCACGAAAGTTGATGGCGTCGAGTCGCGAATACTCAACATGCAACTCTTCGCGACAGTTGACGATTTCATTAACTTCGGACCAATTAACTCCGGCTTCTTTACTGTCACCACTGCCGGTGGACTCACGCCTGAGGCGGACGAGATCCATCTGCGCAATAACTACAACGCATTGTACCTTCAGGACGATTGGAAGTTTCACCCGCGACTCACTTTGAATTTCGGCATGCGCTGGGATTACGACTCCGAGTTCGAAACGAAGCGAAATCTCTCGCCTCGCGTTGGCTTCGCGTGGCAAGCGAGAGACAAGACGGTGGTACGCGGACATTATGGGATCTTTTACGATCAGTTCCGGCTGGGTCTCGTTCGCGACGTGCCCGCTTTCGGTGGCGCCGATCGACGCGTAGTCCAGCCGTTCTCCTATCCGCGTGGATTCTTTGGCAATCCATCTCTCGCGCCGGCCGCCATCAACGCATCGCTCTTTCCCGGTGGACTCTGCATCTCTCCCAATCGAACCGATGCGCAGATCACTGCCGGCAATCTTCCGTGCCCGGTCGCGCCCGGCACACAGCATATCGGAATCGATCGACTGAATCGCGTTGTTGCCGCCGGACATGCGTTCATTCCCGCAAATGCTGTCATCAACATCACCAACATTCAGCAGTTAAGTGGTCTGACTCCGGAGCAATACCTGACCGCGGCGGCTGCGGCGGTTGGCAAAGCGCCCGGATTCTTTTTCTGGGGACCATTCGGTGTGCTGTCGCACGCTGCCATTCCAGCGCAGCTTTTCCCGACGGATATCGATCGCAGTTTCGAGACTCCATTCACTCGCAGCGTCAGCATCGGCATACAGCAAGAGATCAAAACTGTGGTGATTGAGGTTGACTACTATCATCGCACGATGAACAACTTGCTGGGCGTGCGCGAGGCAAATATTTCCTTCGCCTCGAGAGCCGCGAGCCGGCAGTTCTTACCGCCATTCCCGCAGGGCCCGATTCAGACTTTTGGTCCCTGGTATGAAGGCACTTACGACGGCTTAGTCGTGAGTTTCACCAAACGCTTCGCTCGTCGCTTCGCGCTCGCTGGTAACTACGCGTACGCAGATCAAACGGACAATCAGCTCGGTATCAACACGCTACCGTCCGACAGCTTTGTCGGCATCGCGCCAATCGTTACTGAAGCCGGCACAGGCAGGACGAATGAGCACAACTCGTTTGTGCGCGCCAACGGACGTTTTGTCGCGAAGGCCGGGACGTTTGTGAATGGCCCAGACCTGGATATAGGTCCTTCGGATCTGTCAGTGAAACACACTTTCCAACTCAATGGACTTTTGGAACTGCCGTGGCAGTTTCAAATCAGCGGGCTCTTCCGTGCGCAGAGTGGATTTCACTTCAGCCGCCAGGCCGTTGCGTTTGAGGATCCTGACGGCGATGGAACTTTCAATACGATCGATCATGGCCCAGGCGCCGGTCGCAATGCGTTCACCAGTCCGCCGTATGTGAATCTCGATATGCGTTTCGCGAAGAGGTTCAACATCACCGAGCGTGTGAAGCTCCAGGCGCTGTTCGAGCTCTTCAATGTGCTCAATCGCCAGAACCCAGCGGCGGTTGAAGCGCGAACGAACGTTGCGAACAGTCCGTTCAACTCGTTGCGGCAAGTGTTACCCGGACGAGAAGGACAAGTGGGCTTGAGATTGGAGTTCTAACCGCAGATTCCACAGATTACGCGGATTCATCTGTGTAATCTGTGGACCATTCTCTGAACTAAACCATGCACATTCGAAAACTAATTCTTTTATTCCTGCTACTACTCTATGTGTCGGCCGATTCGTTCGCTCAAGGCACGCGTCTCCTTCGCCACCCAACAGTCAGCCGCGATTCGGTCGCTTTCGAGTACGCGGGTGACCTGTGGGTGGTAGCGCGAAGTGGCGGAACGGCCCGCCGTCTGACTTCAACTCCATCGGTCGAAATCGATCCGTACTTCTCGCCTGATGGTTCGCAGATCGCATTCACGGCGACGGTGGCGGGAAACACGGATGTCTACGTGGTGGGGGCAGGCGGTGGAGATCCAAAGAGACTAACTTACCATCCCGGACTCGATCGCGTGCGTGGCTGGAAACCGGATGGCAAGACGATCATGTTTGCCTCCAACCGGACGGCCTCGCCACAGCAAGCATATATGCAACTTTGGACCATCAGCACCGATGGTGGTTTGCCGGAAAAGTTGCCGATGCCACGCGGCTTCTTTGGCGCCTACTCCCCGGACGGCACGCGCATGGCTTTTGAAGAGTTCTCAACTCCTTTCGTTCCCGAGTGGTATGAGGCGAGTATGTGGCGCCATTATCGTGGCGGACGAACGCACCCGATCTCCATCGTCAATCTCTCGGACTACTCTGCACAAAAACTCCCCTGGACCAACAGTAACGATAGTTTTCCGATGTGGGTCGGCAACTCGATCTACTTTCTTTCCGATCGTAACCACACCACCAACCTGTTTGCTTATCGCATTGACACAAAGCAGTTGACGCAGGTCACGCATCATGATGACTTCGATGTGATGACGGCTTCGGCGGGTTCGGATGCGGTTGTTTACGAACAGGCTGGGTACATCTATCTCGTTGATGCCAAGTCAGGTAAAGCGCAGAAACTCAACATCGAAGTGACGGGCGATCTTCCGTGGGCTCGCCAGCAGTTCAAGAAGGTCGCGACCATGATTCGAAATGCGACGCTTTCGCCGACCGGCGTTCGCGTTGCGTTCGAAGCGCGTGGTGAGATCTTCACCGTGCCTTCAGAGAAGGGAGATTCTCGCAATCTCACTCAGAGCGCTGGTGCGCACGATCGATCGCCAGTGTGGTCTCCTGATGGGACGCAGGTGGCCTGGCTGTCGGACGCGAGCGGCGAATATCAACTCATGATCGGAGATCCGATCGGTGTCGGGCCTGCGCGTGCGCTTTCATTGCCATCCACCGCTTTCTTTTCAGGCGCGAAGTGGTCGCCTGATGGAACTCAGATCATGCTCGAAGACAATCACAACAATCTTTGGGCGATTGAAGTTGCCAACGGTACTGCGACCCGGATCGACACGGATTCGTATCCCGATCCGATCAGACAGTTCAACGCTGCATGGTCGCCGGATTCGAAATGGGTGACTTACACGAAGAGTCTCGCGAGTCACTTGCGCGCGGTTTTTGTCTATTCGTGGGCCGATAAGAAGACGTACCAGATTACCGACGGGCTCGCCGATTCCGTCTCACCGACTTTCGATGCGGGTGGCAAGTATATCTACTTTATGGCGAGCACGAACTACGGACCCAGCACCGGTTGGCTCGAGATGAGTTCGCTCGATCGACCCGTTCGTCGTGCGATTTACCTGGTTGTGCTAAGCGCAAACGAGCCTTCGCCGTTGTTGCCGGAAACAGGTGATGAACCAAAGCCGCCGGCTCCTGATGCTGCACCAGCACCAAAGTCTGATCCAAACGCGAAGCCAACAGTTCGCATCGATCCAAACGGCATCAATCAACGCATACTCGCCGTCAATATTCCCGCGGGCGACTACAGTAATCTCAACGCCGGCGCCGCGGGAGCTTTCTTCTATACCGAACCGATTCCGGGTTCGCCGGGTCAGTTTCGCCTGCAACGTTATCAACTGAAGGAAAGAGCCGTTGCGCCGTTTCTAGAAGGCAACGTTCGTTCTTACTCGATCTCCGCCGACAAGAAGAAGTTGTTGTATCAGTCGGCATCGAATAGCTGGGGCGTCGTGGGGACCGAGCGACCGGCAAAGGTCGGTGATGGACCATTGAACGTGGCGCAGTTGGAAACTCGTGTTGATCCGAGGGCCGAGTGGGCGCAGATTTATCGCGAGACCTGGCGCATCCAACGCGAGTATTTCTACGACGCCAAGATGCACGGCGCTGACTGGCAGGCGATCTACGACAAGTACAAACCGTTGCTTTCGTACGTGGGCCATCGCGCCGACCTCGGCTATCTAATCGCGATGGTCGGGGGCGAACTCACCGTCGGTCATTCTTACCTCTCGGGTGTGGGCGACGTTCCAAGTGAAGATCCAGTGTCGGTCGGATTACTCGGCGCTGATTTCGAGGTTGAGAATGGTCGCTATCGAATCAAGCGCATTTACACCGGAGAGAATTGGAATCCAGAACTGCGCGCGCCGCTGAGTGCGCCCGGCATTCAAGTGTCGGAAGGTGATTACCTGCTCGAGGTCAATGGACGTCCGCTCGCGCCACCGACAAATCCGTACAGCTTGTTTGAAGGAACAGCAAATCGCCAGACGTTGATCCGTGTGAGTAAGACGCCGTCCGCCGAAGGCTCGCGTCTCGTAACTGTTGTGCCGGTTGCCAGTGAAGACACACTCCGCACCAGAGCGTGGATCGAGAACAATCGACGGATGGTGGATAAACTGTCCAACGGAAAACTCGCTTACGTCTGGTTGCCGAATACAGGGAACCCTGGTTACACGTCGTTCACTCGTTACTACTACGCGCAGCAGGAGAAGGACGGCGCGGTAATCGACGAACGTTACAACCAGGGCGGCATGGTTGCTGACTACATCGTCAACGAACTCGATCGCAAATTGATCGGCTACTTCGCTTTGCGTGACGGCAATCCGACAACGTCGCCGATCGCAGGTCTCTATGGTCCAAAAGTGATGCTGATCAACGAGTCGGCGGGTTCCGGCGGCGATGCGTTGCCTTACTACTTCCGGTTACGCAAGATCGGGCCACTGATCGGAACACGCACCTGGGGTGGACTCGTCGGAACGCTCGTGATTCCGCCGACGATCGATGGCGGCGGGATCACCGCGCCGAGTCTGGCGTTCTATAACCTGAAAGGGGAGTGGGACGTAGAGAACATCGGCGTCGCTCCGGATATCGAGGTCGAGTACACGGCGGCGGAAGTTATCAAAGGGCGCGATCCGCAACTGGAGCGAGCGGTGCAGGAGGCGTTAAAGTTGTTGGAGACGAATCCAACGCGACGCGTGCCGCGGCCGGCGCCGATCGATCGAGTTTCGAAGGGCTCGCAGAAGTAGAATGAAAACTGCTCGCGCAAAGGCGCAAAGGCGCAAAGTCAGACCTCCGGCCGCCGCAGGTCTTCCTTTGCGTCTTCCTTTGC
>JBIOVO010000088.1:0-8528 GCA_044867735.1 Pyrinomonadaceae bacterium
GCAGTGTGCTCGAAGCGAGCGCGGCTGAAACCGTAATCACGATTCTTCACACCAACGACACGCATTCGCAGATCGATCCCCTGCCCGACAACGACAAGAACGCAGGGAAAGGAGGTGTCGCACGTCGCGCGACACTCGTGAAGCGAATCAGGAAAGAAAATCCCAACACGTTGCTGGTTGACTCGGGCGATGTTTTGCAAGGCACGCCGTATTTCAACTTCTACAAAGGCGAGGTTGAATACAAAGCGATGTCGGCGATCGGTTACGACGCCGGCAATCTCGGCAACCATGAGTTTGATAACGGAGTTGACGCACTCGCCGCGGCGCTGAAGTTTGCAAACTTCGACATCGTTTCCGCGAACTACGACGTTAAGGGAACTGCGCTCGAAGGACGCGTCAAACCTTACGTTGTCAAAACAGTTGGCGGCATCCGCGTTGGTTTGTTTGGTATGGGTATCAGTCCGGTTGGTTTGATCACGCCGGCGAATTTCAAAGGAATCACTTTTATCGACCCGACGCTTGCGGCGCGCGACGTGGTAAAGAAACTTCGCGAAGAAGAACGTTGCACCCTCGTTGTCGCTCTGTCGCATCTCGGTTATCAGGAGAATGGACAACGAGGCGATTCGCTCGTCGCTTCGCAAGTGGACGGCATCGACTTCATCGTCAGCGGTCACTCGCACCTGTTTATGGAACAGCCCGTCACGCAAACACAACCGTGCGGCGCCAAGACGCTGATCTTCCAGGTTGGGAAGAGCGGGGTTTACGTGGGCCGAGTTGACTTCACTTTTCGCACCGGCAAACTGACGGCAGCTTCAGGGCGATTGTTGGATCTCAGGAACGTTTAATGGCAGACGACTCAACCCGCGATCGAGTTCGCGCGCTGGTGCGTGAAGTGCTGGCGAAAGCGGCGCCGGAAAATCCCGCCGAGCAAACAGCTACTCGCTTCGTAAACACAGTCTCCGAGACTCCCGCGCAAAGTTCTGTTACGCGTGATGAATCGGCGAAGAGTGTTATCACCGAAGACGACGTGCGTGGACTCGAAACCGGTGCGGTTCTCAGAATCGGTGAGGACGCGCGCCTGACACCGCTCGCCGCGGACATCGTGAAGGAGAAGGGGATTGAGATCGTTCGTCGCACTTCACGACGTGGATCGAAAACTTCGAAGATAGTCGCTGTCGGAGCGGATCACGGTGGGTTCAAAATGAAAGAAGAAGTCAAAGGCGTGCTCAGCGATCTTGGTCACAAGGTGCAGGACTTCGGAGCGTATTCGGAAGATGCAGTTGACTATCCTGACTTTGCGCACGCCGTTGCGCGCGCGGTTGCGAACGGCACCGCGGACTTGGGAATCGTGGTCGATGGCGCGGGCGTTGGCAGTGCGATGACGGCGAATAAGGTTCCAGGTGTTCGTGCGGCCGCGTGTTATTCGGTCGAGGTTGCGCGAAACTCCCGCGAGCATAACGACGCGAATGTGCTGACGCTCGGGAGCAAGACGATCAGCAGCGCCCAGATGCGCGACATCGTCACGACCTGGCTTTCGACTGAGATCAGCGAAGAACGCCACCGCAAGCGCGTCGCGAAGATCGACGCGATTCAACGGCAGTACCAGCGCTAAAGACAGGATTTACACAATTATCAAGATGAGTACTGCAAACCCGAATCCTGTTAAATCCTGAAATCCTGTAGAATGCCCGCCATGCCCCTGAACGGCGATTACGAATCCCTTATCGAGCAGATCACCGACGTCATCGTCGCCCGTCTGAACGGCGATGGCGGCGAGCAGGCTGCGATGTGTGGCTGCACCTCCGAGTGCTTTCATCGTTGCCCGGAGCGGATGCATCGCATCGTTGATGCCGGCGCGGCGCGTATCGGGCTCGTGCTCGGGGAAACCGGGTCCGCAAGGGAATGGGCCAGCTTGATCGATCACACGCTGCTGAAGCCCGAAGCCACAGACGAAGACATCAAGAAACTTTGTCAGGAGGCGGCGACTTATCGCTTCGCGTCGGTTTGCGTAAACCCGACGTGGGTTCGCGTCGCGTCGTGCAACTTGAGAGGCAGCGGCGTTCCGGTTTGCACAGTCATTGGTTTCCCCCTCGGCGCGACGCTGCCGGACGTTAAAGCCTACGAAGCACGGCGCGCCATCTTCGACGGCGCGAAAGAAGTTGACATGGTGATCAACGTCGGCGCTTTGAAGAGCGGCGACGATTGTCTGGTCGAGCACGACATACGCTCCGTGGCCCAGGTCGCGCACGAGTACGATGCGATCTGTAAAGTGATCATCGAGACGGCGTTGCTGACCGACGATGAAAAGGTGCGCGCCTGTCAGGCAGCGAAGAAAGCCGGCGCTGACTTTGTGAAGACCTCAACCGGTTTCTCAAAAGGCGGCGCGACCGTCGCGGACGTGGCCCTGATGCGGCGAACAGTCGGAAGCGAACTCGGAGTGAAAGCTTCAGGTGGTGTGAAAGGTCTCGAGGACGCACGCAAGATGGTCGAAGCCGGCGCCACGCGTATTGGCGCGAGCGTTGGTGTGAAGATCGCACAAGAAGCCGCGGGAGGAAGTCCCGCAGCCACGAAGTCTCTCGCTTACTAGCCCTCTGAAAAATGCCGGCAAGCACAAAACTCCTGGCGGTGATTCTCGGCGGAGGCGCCGGGAATCGTCTCTTCCCGCTTACGCAACAGCGATCGAAACCAGCCGTCCCACTCGGCGGCAAATACCGCCTCGTCGATATCGCGCTTTCGAACTGCATCAACTCCGACATCCTGCGCACGTTCGTGCTCACGCAGTACAACTCCGCGTCGCTCAACAGACACATCGCACAAACTTATCGCTTCTCACAGTTCTCAAATGGCTTCGTCGAGATAATCGCGGCTGAACAAACACCGGAAAGCCCGACGTGGTTTCAGGGAACTGCCGACGCTGTGCGCCAGGTGTTGCCGCACATCAGAGACTGGGGCATCGACACGCTCTTGATTCTTTCCGGGGATCATCTCTATCGCATGGACTATCGGGAGTTTCTCGAACGTCACCACCAATCGAATGCAGACGTAACTGTTTCCGTGATTCCCTGCGAAGCGCGTTCGGCGAGTGAGTTTGGTTTGTTGAAGACTGATGAGAACGGTCGCATCGTCGAGTTTAAAGAAAAACCTAAAGGCGACGAACTGCTGTCGATGCAGGTCGACACCATGAGGCTCGGGCTTGATGCGAAGGAAGCGCAGCGCCGCCCGTATCTGGCGTCGATGGGAATCTACGTTTTCAAGTACGACCGGTTGGAGAGTTTGCTGGCCGAGGATCCGAAGTGGATGGACTTTGGAAAAGAGATCATTCCGGCAGCAATCAGATCCGGTCCGGTGCAGGCGCACATGTTCGACGGCTACTGGGAAGACATCGGAACTATCGGCGCGTTCTATCGAGCGAATCTCGATCTCACCAGCAAGATTCCGAAGTTCAATCTGTTTGACGCCGAAGCCCCAGTGTTCACGCGCGCACGTTATCTTCCACCTTCAAAGATCGAAGAGACTGAGATCAATGATTCGATCATCAGCGACGGTTGCATCATCACAGGCGCGAAGGTGCGGAACTCCGTCGTTGGATTGCGCAGCCGGATCTCGAAAGGCGTGCAGCTCGACTCGGCCTACATGATGGGCGCCGATTTTTATCAAACGTTCGACGACATGCGTCGCGATATGGGCAAGGGCTTACCGCGCGTCGGCATCGGGGAGGGAAGTGTAATCAAGCATGCCATCATCGATAAGAACGCGCGCATCGGACAGAACGCAAGACTGTTAAATGAAGCGGGCGTGGTCGAAGCCGAAGGCCCCGGCGGTTCCTACTTCATTCGCGACAGCATCATCATCGTCCCGAAGAACGCCGTGATTCCCGATGGCACCATCATTTGACAGGATTTACACGATTTAACATGACTGTAAAACCAAAGAGAAAAACCTTCAGGTATTTCGAGTAGTTAACCTTAAAGAAAAACTTTAACAACATCCTGTCCAATCCTGTAATCCTGTCTAGATCTGATGTTTCCCACGACTGATTATCACCCCGCAATAGTCGAGCGAAAGTACCCTCAATCAAAGCGTCGCAAGTCGTCGATTCCTAAAATCACCCTCCCGAAAGACAAGACAACACTTGATGTTGAACTTGAAGATAAGGTCGTCAAGTTAACCAATCTCACTAAACCCTTTTGGGCTCGACCTCGTGTTACAAAGCGCGATCTAATCCAGTATTACCTGGACGTCGCGCCGGCGCTGCTCCCTCACCTCACGGAACGCGCGATGGTCATGAAGCGCTATCCGAACGGAGCAGCCGGTGACTTCTTCTTCATGAAACGGGCGCCGTCGCCACGGCCAGACTGGATCGATATCTGTCATATCGAGCATGAGTCGGGAAACATCATCAACTTTCCAATGATCCAGGATGTGGCGTCGTTGATGTGGGTGATCAATCTTGGCTGCATCGATCTTAACCAGTGGTATGCGAAGTGTGATGACGTCGATCGGCCCGATTACCTGCATTTCGATTTGGATCCGGTGCCGAATGCTTCGTTTGAAAAGGTCTGCGAAGCGGCGCTGTTTCTCAAAATGGCGCTCGACTCGATAAAGATTCCGAGTTACGCGAAGACTACAGGCTCGAAAGGTATTCACATCTACATCCCGATCAAACGTGGACCAACGCAGAAACAGGTGTGGACGTTTGCGAAGGAGTTTGCGTACGCCGTGACTTCGCAGGCGCCGGAACTTCTGACAGCGGTGTATCAAGTTTCGAAGCGGCCGAAAGGAAGAGTATTGGTCGACTACAACCAGAACGCCTGGGGACGAACGCTCGCGTCGATCTACTCCGTTAGACCAAACAAGCTCCCAACCGTCTCGACTCCCGTAACGTGGAAGGAACTCGAGCGCGGCATCGCCATCGACGACTTCCGTATCGACAACGTTCCGGCACGCGTGCGCAAGTTGGGAGACTTGTGGAAGCCGCTCACGGAGACGAAGGGCAGGTTCAAACTTGAGGCTTTCCTTTAACCGTCGGCTTGCCTACAGTTGAACAGTTTTCTTAACCACAAAGACACGAAGACACAAAGTGAATTTCTGATTTTGTGTCTTGGTGTCTTTGTGGTGAATAGATTCTTATGAGCTCGACGATCTGGACAATCGGACACTCCACGCGCAGCGGTGAGGAGTTCACGCAGATTCTCAGGGCGCACGACATTCAACTGCTCGTCGATGTGCGCAGCTTTCCCGGTTCCCGTCGCTATCCACAATTCAACCGCGCGACGCTCGCCGAAGCTCTCGCAGCGGCCGGCATTCAATACAAACACGAACCACAGCTCGGCGGCCGCAGAACTCCGCGCCCGGATTCACACAACACCGCCTGGCGCAACGCTTCCTTTCGCGCATATGCGGATCACATGGAAAGCGAAGAGTTCAGAAATGGGGTTAAGGATTTACTTGAACTCGCGCGTGAGGCTCGCACCGCAGTGATGTGCGCTGAATCGCTCTGGTGGCGTTGCCATCGCAGCCTGATTTCAGACTACCTCAAAGCCGCCGGCCATCAAGTGATCCACATACTCGATGAGACGAAGACTGAAGAACATCCCTTCACTTCAGCCGCCCGAATTGTCGATGGAGAGTTGTCTTACAGAGGTTTACTCTAAACACAGATGACACGGATTAAAATCCGGATTTGAATCCGTCTCATCCGTGTCCCTTGTTGCTGTGCCAGACTTTGGCTTTCGAGCCTTTCTTGCGACGCTTCACACCAGTGCGGCGCGGAATCTTTTTCGGATCTCCCGTCGCAGCTTTTGCGATGTTCCCGCCTTCATCTTCCGCAATCTCCGCGAGCGAGCGCCGCGTGAGAATCGAAACGGGCGCGAGTTCCGTGACTTCTTCTTCAGTCGTGTAGTAATCGCGATGCTTGATCAATAACCACTGCCGATCGCGCGTGCGCACCAGCACCCACGAACCTTTAAGCTTCTCGCCATCAAGCGTGAACTTCAGATCGCCGTTGCGCAACGCCGCCTCGACGTCGTCCGTTTCTTCAGGCTTGTAGGTCCCGTAATCCCAGACCATCACGGTTCCACCACCGTACTCGCCTTCCGGTATCACTCCTTCAAACTTCGCATAGTCCACCGGATGATCCTCGACCTGCATCGCCAGTCGTTTAACTTTCGGATCCAGCGATGGACCTTTCGGCACCGCCCACGACTTCAACACTCCATCGACTTCGAGTCGGAAGTCGTAGTGCAGTTGTGTGGCGCGATGTTTCTGGATGACGAACATGCGACCGGTGCGTGTGCTCTTCTTCTTGGGACCGGGCTCGGGTGTTTTGTCAAACTTTCGTTTCTTCTTGTATTCGGTTAACGCGGCCATTACTTAAAGTAAATCCTTAGGCGTTGGCGACCATTTCCTGGGGGAGCTCGTCGTCGTTCGGGAAGAGGTCAGGCTGGATCGGATCTAGACCGAGCGCCTCGCGGACACGCGCGAAGCTGCGCCGGTGAATCGGCAGCGCGCCGAGAGCTTTGAGCGCACGACAATGTTCCGGTGTGGGATAGCCCTTGTGAGTTGCCAGACCGTATCCGGAATAGACTTGGTCCAACTCCATCATGTGCGCATCACGCGTGGTCTTGGCGATGATCGACGCCGCAGCAATGCTGGCTGAGAGCGCATCTCCGCGGATGATCCCGCGCTGCGGTGTCTGGCAATTCGGAATGCGGCGCGCATCGACGAGGATGAAGTCAGGTTGCGAAGTCAGTCCCTGCACTGCGCGCTGCATGGCGAGTAGTCCCGCATGATAGATATTGATCTTGTCGATCTCTTCGACCTCTGCGACGCCAACTGACCAGCAGATCGCATCCTGTTTGATCTGCACTGCGAGTTCCTCTCGTTTCTCAGGGTCGAGGATCTTCTTCGAGTCGTTTAATCCACGTAGCTTGTAGTTCTGCGGGAGAATCACTGCGCCTGCGACGACTGGTCCGGCGAGTGGCGCCATCCCCGCTTCATCCACGCCTGCAACGAACCCGTAGCCATCAGCCCACAACTCGATTTCAAAACGCAGGAGGAAATGTAGCCGTTGGCCTTCGGAACGATTATCACGATAACGTCCACGAATGCGTTTTGCGAGTTGTTGCGCGCCCTGACGGCGATCGACGTCGAGCGCTTCAAGTAATCCTTTAGGTACAGGACGACGCCGCTCGACGAAGAGCTTATTCAGTTCGGGAATTGATTTACTGAGGAGATCTTCGAGTGAACCCATGATCGTGACCGATTCTTACCACAAAGACACAAAGACACAAAGTCAGAAAATGAAAAACTTTGTGTCTTTGTGCCTTTGTGGTTAATAACCCTGTTGAGGTAAAAACTGGAGCGATGAATCTTTCCCCCCGCACACAAATGCGGCTGCTCGGTCTGCTCCCGCTGTTCTTCTTCTTCGCCCAGGCAGTTCACTACTGGAGAATCAACGAACTCGGCCATCTGCTCTGGATGTGCAACATCGGAAACCTGCTACTGGCAATGGGACTCTTTCTCGAGAAGCGTCGCGTCGTCCGCCTGGCCGCGATCTGGACGATTCCGGGTTTGCTGGTGTGGTTCATCTACGTGGTGCTCGCGTGGGGCGTTTTTCTCACTTCCACGCTCGCACATGTCGGCGGAATCATCGTGGCAATGTTTGCCCTCAGCGGCTACGGCATGGATCGTACTGCATGGCGCTGGGCCTTTGGCTGGTATCTCTGCATCCAGCTTAGCTCTCGCCTCGTTACGCCGCCTGCACTCAACGTTAATCTCTCTCACGCGATCCAGCCAGGTTGGGAAGGCTCTTTTCAATCTTACTGGACGTTCTGGCTGACCTTAACCGTGATCACACTAGTGGTGCTCTACCTTTCGGGCCTACTGTTGTGGAGTATTTGGCGAGCGGATGGCCGAAAGGCACTAGTTGCGGATGAACTTTAGCTGGCGACTCTTTGCAGACGCTGGCGGCTCTCGATCAACGCACAGACCAAAGTGCAGAGTTCAGAGGGCGCACTGGGCTTTACCAGGTAGGCTTGGGCTCCGGACTCTATCGCCTGATCGCGATCGATTTCGTAAGCGGCGGCAGAGTAAAAGACGATCGGAGTTGCTTTATCAAACTGACGTATTTGCCGGCAGAGTTCTAAACCCGATCCATCCGGCAGCCACGAATCCAAAAGATAGAGATCAAAGGCTTGAGTATTGGCCAGGGCAACACCGGTTTCGATTGTTGAGCCAGTCACAACCTCATAGCTCTTCTGCTCGAGCACGAGAGTTACGAGCTCGCGAGTGTCCTCGTGATCCTCGATATAAAGCACACGGGGGGCTGTAGTAGCTTGCATAAGGGTCTTGGTTTGGGAATGACCAGTCCTCACTCTGCCGGGATCAAATTAGGTAATTAATTAAACCGATATTAAAGAAAAGGGCCGCGCCGAGATAAAGTTCTCAAGGTCAGTCAAGGAAGGTTATGCCGACACGGCCACCCGCTTGTTGTTGAGAGCCGACTTTATTCTCCCATGGCGGTCTTG
>JBIOVO010000089.1:0-6989 GCA_044867735.1 Pyrinomonadaceae bacterium
ACGTGCGCCCGGCAGGGCGCTCTTACTAGGGAGTGAAAGTCTCCTGCGAACCCGACAGGGGGAATCGCTAGCCGGACGGCAAGGGTGTCCATCGCGAGGTGGAATCTGAAGGAAGCCGCAGGCAAAGCGCTGGCCCGACGAACAGAAATCGCATAAGAGGCAGTCAAGCTGGATGAGAAGGCGTTTACATTCAAAGTCCAATACCTGTACGGAAAGCTTGGCTGTAGATGCGGCGGGCATAAGCGTGAAGGTGAGAGCGCATTACCCGGGGAGGTCTGCAACTTTGCTTTGAGCTACTGTCGTCGTGAGGCGATGGGATGAGGTTGCAGAAGTCAGCCGAGGGCATAGTAGGTTTATTCGACCAAACCGAAGGCCCAAACATGAAGTAACGAACCAGAGACTCGATTTTCGATGAGCAGCAGAGACGCGGATAGAAGAACTGAAAGGCTCGACTCCCACCCGGAAGGTAGCCGACGGAATCGGCGAGAAGAAGGCTTGGGTGCGTCAAGCGTCACGGCAAGGAGAGAAAACTCTGGAGCAGAAGCAGAGCAGTTGTTAGAAGCAGTGGTCGAACGAAAGAACATGTGGCTGGCGCTCAAACAGGTAGAGCGAAACAGCGGCGCTGCCGGAGTGGATAATATGACGGTAGGGCAGTTGCGAACCTATTTGCGTGAGCACTGGCTGCGAATCAAAGAAGAACTGTTGGCAGGAAGCTATCAACCGCAGCCCGTGCTGAAGGTAGAGATACCCAAGCCGGGCGGCAAAGGAATGAGAATGTTGGGCATTCCGACGGTAGTAGATCGACTGCTACAGCAGGCGCTACATCAAGTGCTAAGCCCACTCTTTGAACCACACTTTTCTGAATCGAGCTACGGCTTTCGGCCGCAACGGAGTGCCCATCAGGCAGTGCTGAAAGCACGTCAGTATGTGCGCGAAGGGCGGCGCTGGGTAGTAGACATTGATTTGGAAAAGTTCTTCGACCGAGTGAACCACGACATACTAATGTCGCGGCTAGCAAGGCGAATCAGAGACAAGCGAGTGCTGCGACTAATTCGCCGCTACCTGCAAGCTGGCATGATGTCGAATGGACTGACAACCGCGCGACGAGAAGGAACACCACAAGGTGGACCACTCTCGCCGTTGCTGTCGAACATTCTGCTCGACGAGTTGGACAAGGAGTTAGAGCGACGTGGACACAAGTTCTGCCGCTACGCCGATGACTGTAACGTGTACGTGCAGTCACGGAGTGCGGGAGAGCGAGTGCTGAAGTCGTTAATGATATTCCTTGAACGACGATTGCGGCTCAAGGTAAACGCGGAGAAAAGTGCGGTTGCTCGTCCGTGGGACCGAAAGTTTCTAGGCTACTCAGTCACGTCGCAGCGTGAGTCGCGGTTGAAAGTCGCGCCCGGCTCAGTGCAGCGGTTGAAAGAGAAGCTGCGGGAAATCTTTCGGCGTGGCAGAGGACGCAACCTGGGTAAGTTAATCGAGGAGGAACTAACCCCACTACTGCGTGGTTGGCTGAACTACTTCCGACTGGCAGAAGTGAAAGGAATCTTCGAGGAACTGGATAGCTGGATAAGAAGGAAGTTACGTAACCTTATCTGGCGCAAATGGAAGCGACCTCTTACCCGAATGAAGCAGTTGATGCGACGAGGGCTACCGAGAGTGCAAGCCCTGAAGTCAGCCATGAATGGACGCGGCCCCTGGTGGAATGCCGGTGCCGCGCACATGCATACTGCCTTTCCTAAATCCTACTTTGATCGTTGTGGTCTTTTGTCGCTGCTGGAGCAACGCCGACGCTTCCAGCTTGCTTTATGAACCGCCGTATACGGAACCGTACGTACGGTGGTGTGGGAGGACGGCGGAGGTGACTCCGCCTCCTACCCGATCAGCACGCAACAGCCCGTGAAAGCGGGCGACAGCGCAACGATTTGTGCAGCTTTCACCCGCTGCGCGGGCTCCGACCTTTATTTCATCTTGTTTCCTTGGGGCTCAGGCCCCAGGCTTTAGGCACACGCCTGCTGCACGGACACATCGCGCTCCGCGGGAGCGCGGTCCCTGGGGCGGGCCGGCGACTATAAGCATTTGGTCCCTCCGGGACCCAAGCAATGTTTGAGCAACAAGCTATTACCTCACTACGGCAGTTTCGCTGTGCTTGACTGAATCAGAAACGCTAGGCTAGTCTGCATTTGGTCGATTTATTGACCACTCACACCGCTTGGGGCCGTAGCTCAGCTGGGAGAGCGCATGACTGGCAGTCATGAGGTCAGGGGTTCGATCCCCCTCGGCTCCACCAAAATTTCCAACAACCTCGCTTCCGCCTTTTCCAAATCATCATTAGAGGCCACCCTAATGCACATCAAACCAATCGATCGACTGATGTTTGCCCAAGGAGGGCGTTGCTTTTTCTGCAAGCAGCCGTTACCCAAGAGCGAGGCTAGCGTTGAGCATCTCGTAGCAAGCGCAAACGGAGGTAGCAAAAGCGACGACAACTGTGTGGCGGTGTGCAAGACCGTGAACGCCCTGCTTGGGAGCAAGTCTCTGAAAGATAAGATCCAGGTAATTCTGAATCAAAAGGGCGAATTCAGATGCCCGAATGGAGTCGGGAACACACCGAAGCCAGCGAAAAAGACCAAGGCCCCAACCAAAGCGGCGGTCAAGGCCCCACCGAACCACGGCAACGCACTAAAGCCGAAGGAAGACAGAGTGGCCCTCGTACTGACAAATTTGAAGAAAATGGGTAAAGCCAGGCCGCGTAAACACAAAACATTGACCTCAACCGTTGCCTCGCTCTTCCGGGGAATCTCACCGTCAGAGCTCGATGATCTCCTGAAAAAGATTCAGGCTACGGGCAAAGTTGTAGTATCCGAAGGCAAGGTTACTTATACATTCTGAATCGTGGGCTCATACGACGGGGTGTCGGACTCGAGGTGGTCCTACGAAATCGTTATCTTCCGCTGCTCGCCGTCGAAATCGACAGTCAACTGCCTCTCACGCAACTGCGACTTCCGATTCAGAAAAAACGCCAACTGCGTCACGATCTCCTGCTCAATTGCTCGTTGCAGTGGGCGGGCGCCGAAGCGGGCGCTGAAGCCGACTTCGACCAGATGATCGATTAGCCGCTCTGTCCAGGCCAGCCTTAGCTTCCGTTTTTCCAGCCCCTCGCGGGTGTTTAGCGACTGGAGTTCTTTAACAACGATCCGGCGAATGCTGTCGCGGGCAAGGGCGCGAAAACTCACCACGCGATCGATCCGGTTATAAAACTCGGGCCGGAAAAAGGTTTGTGCAGCGCGGTCATAAGTCGAAGCGGCGGTTTCGAGTTGTAAACTGAATCCCGGCGGATCCGAACTCACAGCACCAAGGTTTGAAGTCATGATAATGACCGCACTCCGCAGATATGTCGTGCGTCCAAAGCGATCAGTGAGTCGGCCCTCATCGAAGACACTCAACAAGACATCAAACACGCCTTCGTGAGCCTTTTCCACTTCATCGAGCAACACAACCGCAAAAGGCTGCCGTCGCATACGATTGATAAATTCACTGGGTTCGCCAGACGGACCTGACACCAACCGTTCCGCACTTCCCGGCGCCGAGTATTCGCTCATATCCAACCGCACGAAGCGTTCGGAGTCTTCCACGGCGCCAAACAGAAAGCGCGCCAACGACCGTGCCAGTTCAGTCTTCCCCACGCCGGTTGGACCAGTGAAGAACAACACACTCAACGGTCGCAACGGGTCGTTCAATCCAGCCTTAAACGTTAACACTGTGCCAGTCGCTACCTGGCACGCTTCATCCTGCCCAATCACTTCAGCCTTGAAAAACGCGTGAACGTCATCTTCCAGTAGCGCCACTTCATCGCGCAAAAACAGTTCAGGCAAACCCGTGAGTTTCACAAACGCATCAATGATGACGTCATTCGTAATCTCGGAAAGCTTCGCCGTCCTGGCGCGTTCGTAAAGACGCGAAGTGAAATTCACCGTCTTGCCGGGAAACGCCTCGTAAGGCAGGAACCGTTGGAACAATCGGTAGATCAACCGGCGTCCGTCGTTGTCGATCTCTGCCGGATGGTTACGTTCGATGGCGGCACAATACGCTTGCAGTGTCGCGAGCGCCTCGGGCTGCGTAAATGAGGGAACGTGAAAAATACGAAACGCATCGGCGAATCCGGGTAATAATCGACGACATGCATCCAAACCTTCCGGTGTCGTTTCACTAACTACTCGCAGTTCGCCACGCTCAATGAAAGGCAACAGAAACGCCGCGATGCTGGTGTTGCTGGACGCGCCTCCGGTACGTACCAGCTCCAGCAGATCTTCGAAAGCGATCACGCCGTCGATGTGCGCAAGCTCTTCGATCACTTTCTCACAACGTTCTTCCCACTGGCCCAAATACTTCATGCCCGCAATCAGCCTGGCCGCGCTCGACGACCAGAATCGCGGCACGCGATTAGCACCCTGTGTCGAAGCCTCCTCAGAGCGCAATCGCGTCTCTCGTTCAACTTCGCGGACCGCATCGACCAGAATCGAAGTCTTGCCTACGCCAACATTTCCCACCAGCAGCACATTTGCCCGTTCGCGAATCAGCATCTGAGCCAACTGGTTAACTTGTCGCTCGCGACCGTGGGCACGCGAAAAACTACGACGCATCTGCTCTGTGTTGAGCGGGTCTGCGACAAGCTTCAACCCCTTGATCTCGATCGAATCCCGTGTGGCCAGGAAACGTCTTGCATTTGAAACTGCGATCTCCTCCAACCAGAGACGTTTGGGAAACAGGTAGCGAGATAGCTGCTGCGGTGTATGTCTCTTCAGTGCCTCTTGTACATAAGTGTTGACCAGACCGCGCAGTGCAGTCGATTCGTAGTAGTAGAATTGCAGACCAAACATTGGCAGTGCACAGACGAGCATCCCGCTTTCCTGACGCCCATGCACAGCCGCCACCCGTAGCGCGATCGATTCATCACACGGATAGACGCGGCCCTTGACCTGATACTCGGGGCGTACCTCGACTCGCAATTCCGTTATGCGCGGATCGTGAAAGTCAGCGGCACTGCGCCATGGCTCATGGTCGAACGACCAGAGAAGATATTCTTTGAGTTGAGATAGTGCTTCACGCGCAGTTGGGCCAAAGCCTGCCAGCGGAGACGCGAGATTGTCTTCGTCGTCAACGAGCCGCGCCGAAAAGCTGCCCGTCCAATCTTCCCAAACTAAAACCGGAAACCGATGTATCACTTGTTACTCGCTTGAAGTTAGATCGTTGAACTCAGATGGCAACGGTAAAGCTGAAAGCACAAAGGCCCTGAGTTCGGCGCTGCCAGGTTTGCCTTTGGCCAATAAGCGCGAGCGTAAATCGAGTGCTGACTCAAACTCAGAATAGATGCGAATGACCGGCAAAAGCTCGAGCTCGTCGAAGTTAGCTTCGTTATTTGTTCCACCTGGCTCCAGTGCACTGACGACCACTGGAACATTTCCCTCACTATTGGAAACAAAGAGATGCGTGCCTGCCTCGAGCCGAGCAATTTGAGCCGCCAGCGGGCCCTCGAACAAGAGAGTTTCAGCGTGACGATAAGAACCAGTTTCGAGAACGGGTCGCTTATGTTTGATCGGTTGACATCCAAACTCACGCTCAAAGAGAGCGTGGTAGAGGTCTCGTAAACGCTTGCAGGCGTGCCGTCCCTGCTCATCGAAGCAGGAGATAGTCAAAAGCGTTTGCGTGTCGGTTGATCTCAAAGTAGACGCCCTTAGCTCCAGCAATGACGTTTCTCGGATCAGGTCCTGAAGATAGTCTTCCAAATCATCGCCAAAAGAAGCGCTGCTTACCTTCAGCTCGTTAAGCAGAGTGTGTAAATCCTGGCCAAGCATTCTGTCGTCAAATGTTTGCGTCTGTGCGCGGCTGAGTTTTGCAAGCTGGCGTTTGGCAGCCGTGCTCGATGAACTGACCACGGTCCGTCGTGCTCGCGCTGGCTGACGTTGACTCCGCGTGCCACCGGACGTACCAGTCTCCTCTTGTCGTGTCCGGCGCTGGTCTGCCCGGTTCAACATTCGCACCACACGCCGCATCTGGTCTCGAAACTGAAAGTTCTGAAGCTGCAACTTCAGGTCTGCTTTGCTGTTGCCGATCAGAATCTCACCGCGAGGTGTCAAAGCCTCGGTGTCCTGCTCGATGCGGTCCAGCACGTCTTCCACGTGGTCCAGTACCCTTGCGCTATTTGAGAGTGGAAGATTAGTCAGAGGCGCATTGTCGGCAATAACAGTCAGCGGACTAACGTCGACTGCGATCTGACCGCCCTGCTCGCGGATGAAAATTATCAGCGGTTGTTCCGGCGTCGTCGCTGAGAGTTGCGCGGCGATCGGAACGGTCACTTGCCGTTCAAGAACGCGCTTTAACGCGCGAGCACCCAATTGCGGATGATACCCAGCCTCGACAAGCAGGTTGAGCGCACGCTCCTCAACAATCAATTTCACCCCACGATTCACCAAACCGTCTCGCCGAAAAACGTTCTCAATCAACTGGCGCGCGATGCTTTGCACGTCTTCGCGTCGCAAACGTTCAAATGGCACGACTCTCGTCAGGCGGTTGAAGAACTCCGGCTTAAAGAAACGTTCCGCGGCCTGGCGATAGACAGAGGCATCGCTCCGATTTGTTTGGCGAAAACCAAGTTCCCCGGACGCTTCACGTACGCCAAGGTTGGAAGTCAGGATTATGATTGTGTTTGAAAAGTCGACCAGTTGCCCACGAGCATCGGTGAGACGAGCATCGCCCATAACGCCGAGCAACAGATCAAAAACGGCAGGATGCGCTTTCTCGATCTCGTCAAACAACACTACCGCGAACGGTTCACGGCGCACGGCACTCGTCAGCAGTCCCTCCGGCTCGTCGAAGGTGCCGGTAAGTCTGGCGACCGAGTAGTAACTACTAAACTCGTTCATATCAAACCGCAGGATCTTCTCGCGATTGCCAAACAAATAGTTCGCGAGAGATCTGGCACACTG
>JBIOVO010000090.1:0-2491 GCA_044867735.1 Pyrinomonadaceae bacterium
CGCCGTGCCGCGCAACCTGGCAGTCGTTGTCAAACAGATTGGCGAGCAGAAGACCGCATAAGGATTTGAGGAGGATAGAAAGGTTATCATGGCAGCAACACGCGAAGACGTTATTGAATTCTTGAAAAATATGACCTTGCTGGAAGCTTCACAGCTCGTGAAGGATCTGGAAGAGACTTTCGGCGTATCAGCAGCAGCAGCGGCAGTCGCAGCCCCAGCGGCGGCAGCTTCTGGCGAGGCTGCGGCCCCCGCAGAAGAGAAGACTGAGTTTGACGTAGTCCTGCAGGCGATCGGCGGCAACAAGATCAACGTGATTAAGGTTGTCCGCGAGGTGACTGCCCTTGGATTGAAGGAAGCCAAGGACCTTGTAGAAGCAGCCCCCAAGGCAGTTAAGGAAGGCGTTTCGAAGGAAGAGGCGGAAACGATCAAGCAGAAGCTCTCCGATGCGGGCGCGACTGTTGAAGTAAAGTAAAGAATAGGTCCTATAGGACTTATAGGGCCTATTTCGGATCCGTTCTCGTGGCTTGACACTGGAATTGTTAGTGGCTAAGTTAAGGGAGTATTGAGGCGCTGGCGTTACTCCCAAAAAATTTGACGGAAAGATCCGCCGCTTTTGCGTAACAAGCGGTCAGGGCATTGTGCGCTCTGACCGCGCTTTGGCGTCTTTAATTGGCAATTAATAAAAGGGAATCTCACATGTCTGCAAATTTGCTTCAAACAATCACTACAGGGCTAGGAAGGCGAACCAGTCAGGCGCCTGAGCGTGAGGATTTTTCCAAGATCGCCACCGCCGTCAGGATTCCTAATCTTATCGAGATTCAACGCGAGTCGTATAACCGCTTTCTCCAGATGGATCTGTTGCCGGAAGAGCGCGAAGCTACCGGCCTCCAGGCCGTCTTTCAGTCAGTGTTTCCGATCTCCGACTTCCGCGGCACCGCCACCCTCGATTTCGTCGAGTACCAGATTGGTAACTGGCAGTGCAAATGCGGACGCCTCGAAGGTCTTAACTACCTGCGCTCGAATTGTAAAAACTGCGGCTCCACCATCAAGGTGAACCCGCTCGCAGCGGGCGACACTCTCTGCCATCGCTGCGGCACTTTCAACTTCGTGCGCCCGCAACTTTGCGAAAACTGCGGCGAGCCGGTCGGCTTGAAGCACAAACACGACCAGCAGGAGTGTCAGGAACGCGGCATGAGCTACAGCGTTCCGCTGAAGGTGAAGATCCGGCTCACTGTCTTCGACAAAGATCCGGACACCGATGTGCTGTCGATCCGCGACATCAAGGAAGAAGAGGTCTTCTTCGGCGAGATTCCGCTGATGACCGACAACGGCACGTTCATCATCAACGGCACCGAACGCGTCATCGTTTCGCAGTTGCACCGTTCACCCGGCGTCTTCTTCAAACGCGGCGCGCTTTACGTCGCGAAGATCATTCCGTATCGCGGTTCGTGGGTCGAGTTTGAATACGACCAGAAGAACCTGCTTTACGTTCGCGTCGGCAAGCGCAAGTTTCTCGCTTCGATCTTCCTGCGTGCGCTCGGTCTCTGGTTCAACCAGAAGACTGACCTGAAAGGTCTCCGCACCGATTCGCAGCTCGAAGAAGCAGTGAAGAACGCTTCGTTCACCGACGAGGACATGCTGCGCGCGATCTACATCACTGACGAGATTCGTCTCGAAGACGGTCGCCTGATGGTCCAGGTTCCGGAACAGGGCGAAACAAACCTCGTCGGTATGAAAGTCGATTTCGACATCAAGGGAAAAGGTCCGGATCCGATCGTTCGCAGTGGCAAGAAGGTCACTAACTCAGCGCTCGAAGGTTTGCGGAAGTCCAACATCGGCGAGGTCGAAGTTGACTCTTCTCAACTCGAAGGCGCGTTCACAGTCAGCGACATCGTCAACACCGAGACTGGCGAGATCATTCTCGAGGCCAACAACGAGATCACGCCGGCGAAACTGCAGGAGATCGTCGAAGCCAAAATTACGGGCTTCGCCGTGTTCTTCCCTGAGCGTGACGACGTTGGACCAGTGCTCTCGCTGACCTTAAAGAAAGACGTCATCACCAAGCCGGTCGATGCGCTGCTCGAAATCTATCGCAAGATGCGACCGGGCGATCCACCGACCGTGCAAACAGCTTACCGTCTGCTCGAAGCGATGTTCTTCGACCCGCGCAAGTTTGATTTCTCGCGCGTGGGACGTCTGAAGTTCAACATCAAGATGGGCAAGCCGGAGCGCGAGCGCATCGAAGATCCACTTCTCTCGGCAAACGACTTTTACGAAGTGGTGGAATACGTCCTGAAGATGCGCAAGAACCCGTCGGAGTTTCAGGCTGACGACATCGATCATCTTGGCAATCGACGCGTGCGCGCGGTCGGTGAGTTGCTGGAGAACCAGTTCCGCATCGGTCTCGAGCGCATGGAGCGCGCCATCAAGGAGAAGATGTCGATCCACCAGGAAATGCAGACGACGATGCCGCGCGATCTCATCAACGCCA
>JBIOVO010000091.1:0-4651 GCA_044867735.1 Pyrinomonadaceae bacterium
TTGTAGGGGTGGCCCTCCGTGGCCACCCGTTTTCGGATTTCTCAAAAATTAAACCGATCGATATTCTCTTTGTTGAAGATGAACGGCAGGCCTAGCCGCACCTCGTCATCAACCACTTCGATCTGGCCCAAACGTCCCGCCATGATCTTGTTATCGCCGCGTTTCATTTCGCCCTTGGCTAATGCGTTGGCGGCGTAAACGGTCAGATAACCCAGGTCGCCGGTGTTCCAGAGCACGATACTGTCGGCGACGCCTTCCTTGATGTAAGGCTTACTCATGTTCGGTAGTGAGAGGCCGGTGACTTTTACGTCGCTACGACCCGATTGCTTAACGGCTTCGGCAGCACCCGGCACCGCCGGCGCCGCGATCGCCATGATCAACTTCACATTCGGATACACCTTCAGCAGCGTTTGCGTCTCCGAAAACGCGCGGTCGCGATCGCCCTCGCTGGGTTGCGTTGCAACCAATTTGAGATCCGGATACTTCTGGGCCAAACGCTCTTTGATGTACTTGATCCACTCGTTCTGATTCGCTGCGCTCAGAGAGGCGGTGACGATCGCGAATTCACCTTTACCATTCAGAATTCTTGCGGCCTCGTCTGTGAGTGTGTAACCAATACCCTGAGGTGTGGCCTGGTTGATCAGGAAATCGCGCGCGTCCTTCTCGGCGTCTGCGTCCCAGGTGATGACTTTTATCCCTCTCTCACGAGCCTTGCGCAAAACGGTCGAGATGCCTTCCTTGTTTTCCACACTCACGGCGATGGCATCGACGCCACGGGTAATCCACGCCTCGACAACCTCGTTCTGCTTCGCAGGATCCAAATCAGTTGGACCATCCCACAACAACTCGACGCCCAATTCTTTTGCGGCCTCCTCAGCGCCCAGTTTGCAACTGATGAAATAAGGATCGCCTTTGGCCTTCGGCATCATCGCGATCACCAGCTTCTTACCACTGGTGGTGGAGGTCGAATTCTGAGGTGTCGTCGATTCCGTTCGCAAAGACCTGACCAGGAGCCAGTTCGAACCTGCGACTATCAGCGCCGCGACCAGGATGACGCCGCTTAAGACAGCGACTTGAGAGTTTCTCACTTCGTCCTCCTCTAAACTGGGTTGTGTGCCTGCCGAGGTTTGGCTGCGTTTTGAGAGCCGGTCGAGCAGGATCGTCCCGATTAACAAGACTCCCATCAGAATCCCAGCGAGTTCTGAAGGCTGGCCGCTGAGGCGCAAACCATTTTGCAGGATCACGATGGCGAATAATCCGAGCGCAGTTCCCAGGATCGTGCCGCGTCCGCCGAAGATCGACGCCCCGCCTAAGACGACCGCGGTGATTGCCATGAGTTCGTAACCGGTACCCGCATCAGATTTCGCCTGGCCCAGATGGGCCACATAGATAATCGCGGCAACGCTCGCGGCAACCCCTGAAAGCACGTAGATAATCGCTAAGTGCCGCTCGACCCGAATACCTGCATAACGCGCGCCCTCAGCCGAATGTCCAATCGCGTATAGCGCACGACCGAACGTCGCACGATGCAGCATCCATCCGAAGGCGGCGATAGCGGCGATCAAAACAAGAAGCTGCGTCGGAATCACACCAAATAAATGCCCCTGGCCCAGAAACAAGAACTCGTTCGAGAACCCGGAGTAGTTTTCGATTCCGCTCGTCAAACCCTCGGCTATGCCGCGAAAGAGTGAGAAAGTCCCGAGCGTGACGATCAGCGGCGGAAACTTCAGCCGCGCGATCATCAGGACATTGAGACTACCGCCGAGCGCGCCGACTAGCACCGCGATCGCGGCTGCGACCGCGATCGGCATTCCGGCGTCACGCCACAACCCACCCATTACCACGGCTGCCAACCCCATCATCGAACCGACAGATAGATCAATTCCGCCGGAGATGATGACCGGCGTGAGCACGAGTGCGAGTAACCCGATCTCGACACTTAAGCGCGTAACTTCAAAGGCATTCGTAACGGTAAGAAAGTTGTTTCCGGTAAAGCTGAAAATGACGCACTCGATTAACAGCGCCAGGACCAGCGCCCACTCGTTATTTGGAAACAAGCGTTCGCGCCAACCAGGTTCTGTGTTAAGCATTGGAGCGCGTAAAGTGGATGCGGCCATGATGCTCCAGTCGGGCCAGTGCAACGTCAGATATCAACGCAACGAGAATGATTGCTCCCTGAATCGCCTTCTCCCAAAACGGATTGATGCCCACGAACGTCAGCGCCGTACCGATCGTGCCGAGCAAAGCCACTCCGATCAGCGTGCCGAATAGATGACCGCGTCCGCCGGTGATCGCTGTTCCACCAACCACCACTGCGGCGATCGCTTTCAGCTCGAGTCCCATTCCGGAATTACTCGGCACGATTGAAAACCGGACCGCGTTGAGCAACGCGGCGAGGCCCACCAGTGCACCCATCAAAACGAAAACGCCGAACACGATCTGCCTCGACTCGATACCCGCAAGCCTTGCAGCCTCGGAGTCGGACCCGACAGCGTAAACTGCTCGACCGACGCCGAAGTTGCGCAGGATCCAACCAATCACCACCAGCAACGCCAGGGCAACGACGACAATGACCCACTGGCCCAACGATTGACCGAACCCGAACCACTGAAAGTTCGCGGGAAGATCCTGAACCCAGGCGCCGGAGGTGATCCAACGCAACGCATCGCGCCACGCGACCAGCATTGCGAGCGTAACGATGATCGAAGGGAGTCGCAGCCAGCCGATGAGCGCACCATTCAACGCACCCATCGCCGCTCCGGCGAGCACGACGCCTGCGAGTAAAAGAGGAAGCGGAACGCCGGTCTTGGCCAGCAAGCCGGCGATGACGGTGCACACGGCAAACTGCGAACCCACTGAGATATCGATCTCGCCGACGAGGATCACCATCGTCATGCCAGTGGCCACGAGCAGGATCGGCGCGTTATTCAACGCGAGGTCACGTAGGTTTGAGCCGCTAAAGAACGCCGGCGCCACCACGCCAACGACGACGAGCAACGCGGCGTAGGCGAGCAACGCCGAGAGTTCTCGTTTGTGCCTTATGTGCCTTTTTGTGGCTAGCTTCATCGTGGCTACGCGGCGTGGCCCAGGGCCCATTCGAGAATGTTTTGCTGCGTGGCGTCTTTGCGTTCGACGATCTTTACGACGCGACCGGCGTGCATGACCACAATGCGATCACTCATACCGAGTATTTCCGGCAGCTCTGACGAGATCATGACGACTGCCAATCCCTGCGCGGCGAGTTCCGTCATCAACGCATGAATCTCCGCCTTCGCACCGACATCAACTCCCTGTGTCGGTTCGTCCAGGATCAGCACCGAAGGCTTCGTCGCGAGCCAGCGGCTGAGAGCGACCTTTTGTTGGTTACCGCCTGACAGCACTTGAGCCGGAGCGAAAATAGAAGGCGTCTTGATTCCCAGCCGTTGCGTGTACTCAACTGCGATCTCCTTTTCTCTGGCGAAATCGAACGCGCCGCGACGCGTAAGCGCTCTCAGCGATGCGAGCGTCACGTTAGCACTGATCGGCATATCAGGGATGATGCCGTGGCGCCGTCGATCTTCCGGCAAGTAAGCAATGCCATGCGCGATCGCCTCTGATGGATCCGTCAAATCTACTTGTTCACCACGCAAAAGAATCTCGCCTTCATCACTCGGCGTTAGTCCGAAGAGTGTTCGCGCAAGTTCAGTGCGGCCGGCGCCGACAAGTCCCGCAACGCCGACGATCTCCCCCGCGTGCACGGCAAAGCTCACTCCGCTGATGCCGGTTTGCGAGCAACCGTAGTCGCGAAGTTCCAAAACAACTTCGCCGAGGTCCACCGCCTTCTTCGGAAACACAACCGACAGCTCGCGACCGACCATCAGCGCAACCAGCTCTCCTCGACTGGTTTCGGACATCACCCGCGTATCGATCGTTCGCCCGTCTCGCAAGACGGTCACGCGATCGGCAATCAGCGTAAGTTCTTCAAGCCGGTGCGAAATGTAAATGATGCCGACGCCGTCCTCACGCAACTGCCGTAAGACGCGAAAAAGATTTTGCGAATCCTCTTCGGACAGCGACGCCGTTGGTTCGTCAAGTATCAAGACCCGCGCGTCTGAGCCGAGCGACCGTGCGATTTCAACCAACTGTTGTTGCGGCATCGTCAGATCACCGGCGTCAATGTCCGGATCGATCCCTGCGCCGATTCGTGACAGTAACTCCTGCGCGCGGTGACGACGCTGCTTCCAGTCGATGCGGCCCAACATTCCGGTTTTCTCAACACCGAGAGCGATGTTTTCGGAAACACTGAGTTCCGGAAAGAGCGCGGGCTGTTGATAAATCGCCGAGATCCCAAGCGACTTTGCCTTGCGTGGCGAGTTGTGCGTGATCGGCTCCCCGTTTAATTCGACCAGTCCGCTATCAGCCGCGACTGCGCCGGTTATGATCTTGATGAGTGTCGATTTGCCGGCGCCGTTCTCACCGACAAGTGCGTGAATCTCGCCCGCACGCAGTTCAAACGAAGCGGACCGCAACGCCTGCACTCCGGCGAAGGCCTTATCAACATCAGACGCTCTTAGTAGGGCCATCAATTGTTAACCGTCGGGTGGCCACGGAGGGCCACCCCTACAACAACATGACGGGATTTTTTGTAGGGGTGGCCCTCCGTGGCCACCCG
>JBIOVO010000092.1:0-2172 GCA_044867735.1 Pyrinomonadaceae bacterium
TTGTAGGGGTGGCCCTCCGTGGCCACCCCATCCGGCTAATAGACGGTAAAGTGGTATTGCTGCGTCACAGACTTCCCTGCCGTTTTATCGGTCACTGTCAGATCAAGCAGATAGCTTCCGGGCGCCAAACTCTGCAACGGAAACTCACCCGTATAAGGTATGTTTGCGAGGTTGCTCGCCTTCTCCGTCGCGACCTTGATCTCCGGTGTTGAGATTACCGCTTCCGTGCCGCGCATCACTTTGATCTGCACCACTAACTGCGGCGCACTCTGCGTCGCCGCATTGTAGATGTACGTCGTGAAACGCAGTCGCGAACTCCGCGCAAAACGACGACTCGCATTCACACCAACCTGTGCTCCAGCGCCGCCATCAGCCGCAATCTCGCCGATGTACAAACTGCTCGTCGAAAAAGTGCCCGGATTAAGCTTCGGTAACTCGACCCACTCCATCGCATTCGTTAAACGAGTGGTTCCTCTCTCATAGGCAATCGTGCGCACCTGATAGAGTCCGGGCGGCAGGTCCACCTGATGATTGACGTACGTATACACCGGCACTGCACCGCTGCGTGTTCTTGGCACTTCAATCCTCTGTTTGAAACTTCCGACTCCCTTGCCTTTGCTGTCAAAGACAGCACCAATCACAACCGTGACGATCATGCCGCCGCCGCCATCCGGTGCGTGAGCGCTCAATTGCAACGATGAATTCAGTTGAAGGTTGTTTCCCTGAGTTTGTTTGTAGCCGAGCGAGAGTGCAGTGCGGATTTCTTCAGTCGAAGATTCTGCCAGGCCGAGTACATCTGTGTGTTCGACTTGAACCGTAGTTGGTTGAGCTGCGGTTTTAGCTGTCTTTTCCGGCGGTGCGCCCAGAAAACCTCTGCGCAACTGGACCTTCAAGTCAGGCCGGCCGGCAATCGTGATCTTGATCTTCGGAGGCTTTGGCCCACGTTGTTCGGCGTTTTCAGGCCGCCAGGCGAGCAAGTAGTAGCGCGACGTTTCATCGAGTGCTCGCTGGATTCCACCGCTAAGGTCGTTCGAATTAAGCAGCGCGCGCCCGCCCGTATCTGCCGCAAGCGTATGCAGCGGTTCCTGTTTGAAAGTCCGTTCCCCACTCATGCGGCTCACCAGCACGCCCGTCGTATCGAAGCCGCCCGGATTGGCGGCTTCAAGCGACGGATCGACGCTCAGACCGCGGGCGTCGAGGGAGTAGATCACGACGCCGCCGTTGGCAGCGGAGTCCGTTGCGCGATGAATCATCGTCGTGAAGTCTGACCCGGTGAAGTTCGGCAAGAAGCCATCAGAGATAAAGAAGACCAGTTTCCGACCTGACAACTTGCTCGTTGCCGTCATCAGGTTAACCAAAGACGCCAGGGCGTTCTTTACCGTAGCGTCAGACCAGATGACGATCTTTTTCGCCCGGTTATCGACCACACTCGCCGCCATTACGGGATCGATGTGCAGAACCTTTACCGTTTGATCCACATAGTATTGGAAAAGCTGCCGGTCATTCTGTTCCTTGATCAGGTAGGCGGCGTAGTCGCTCATGTAAGGGCGGTCCAGGTCGCGACTCGCGCCCGGCACAAACTTGAGGCGATCCACGGCCGCGCGCAACACCGCTCGATTACTCGTGAGCTGTTGCAGGAAACCGATCTGTCCACTGGCCGAGGTGATGGCGGCCTGATCGTTTGGTCCAAGCTGGTTATTGATGAAGTTGTTTATCAGTTTGTGTGTGCGTGCGACGCTGCCCGGCTCGAGTTGAAGATCGTTCACGAAGAACAGGATTGTCCGGCCGCGTTCGGAGACTTCCTCGTCAGTTGTATTCTCAGTTGCGGGCGGCGGTGCGCCCTTGGTTCCGCGTGACGATTTCAGCGCAGCGGCTTCGTTTCTGCCGCCCATCACCACGCTCTCGAAGAACGTGATCGGTTGCGGTTTGCCGTCAACCAGTAATTGAAACTCTTCTTTCTTCAAGCCACGAACGAAGCGCCCGTCCTTGTCGAAGACCATCACGTCCGTTTGGACGAGTTCGGTGTTGATTCGGACGACGTCTTCGACGGGCTTTTGTGGTTGTTGTTTAGGGTCCTGAGCGTGCGCAGCGAAGGAGATGAGACAAAATAAAGGGGCCAAAAGCAGACGCGAGGATTTGGACATAGGCAATTAGGTAGAGAAGATGGGGTGG
>JBIOVO010000093.1:0-9445 GCA_044867735.1 Pyrinomonadaceae bacterium
CCCGCCCCTACAGATCACCCTCACCGGTCAAAATCTTCGCGAGGTCCCGAGAGAAGACCGATCGAGGCACGACTCGATCAAATCCACCTTCGAGTGCGTTTCGTTGCAGTTCCGTCTGCACGTGTGAGAAGAAACCAAGGAGCGGGATCTCGCTCAGTTGCTCATCCGCTTTCAACTCCTTTGCGAGGTCAGCGGAATCAAGTCGTTGATTGTGGAGATCGACGACCACTAGTTGCGGCTGCGTCTCACGCGCCTTCGCGATTACCGCTTCCTTACTACGCGGAAAACTGATCTCGACACCGACCGCCTCAGCCACGGCGCGTATCTTTGCCGCAAAGAACATGTCGTCAACAACCGCAATGATTTTCCGACTCATAATTGCCCGTTTGTATTCTTCACGTTTTCACGTGAATATATCCGCGAATGGTTACCGCGATTCCCCCTCTGACTGACGCCGAGAAGCTCGAGTTTGGCGAAAACTCCAACCACCAGCCACGCGTCTCGCAAAGCAATAAGCTCGTTATCGCGTCGTACAACATACGTTACGCGCGCGGTCCGTACCTTATCACCGGGGGCTTACGTCGCAAAGTCGGAATGATGAGTTTAACCGGGCGTCCGGAGCACGTCAGTCGAATGATCTCTACCGCGGCGCTCGCGTTTGCTGACGGCGCGTTGCTTCCGCGCGTCGATATCCTGGCGCTCCAGGAAGCAGACAAGCGAACTGTGCGGACCGGCGGTCATCACGTCGCAAAAGAGTTGGCATCGCAGCTCGGCATGCACTGGGTTCACGCTCCTGCCGGAATCCCGCGCGGCGTCGCGCCGGCGAAGCGGCAATGGTGGCTCGACTTCGAGGAACCGATCGGACTGCACGATAGTGGCGACACCGGCGTGGCGTTGTTAAGTCGATTGCCCATGAGTGAGGTGAAGCGGCTCGATCTGCCATGGCAGGAGTGTCCGTGGCGGCCGCGGCTGGCGATGGCGGCGACTGTTTCGATCGGAACAAGGCAGTTGCGAATCTTCAATGCGCACGTGGATCCACATGCGGCGAGCGACGGTCAACTCGCGCAGCTGGAGGTGATTGCTGCTGAAGCGGCGGCGGGAAGTGTGCCGACGATCATCATGGGTGACTTCAACACGCTGTCGAGTCAGAAGTGTCAACTGACGCGTGGGTTCCTGGAAGCGCAGGGTTACACGACGCCGTTTCCTACCGGGACATCGACGTGGCGTGGCGGCGGGCTGTTGATGCACGCGGATTGGATCTTTTCACGCGGGGCGAAGATAGGGCGTTGGGGCGTGGCGAAGCCGTTGAATGTTTCGGACCATTGGCCGATATGGGTCGAGGTCGAGGGGCTCCAATAGAAGAATTCTCGCGCAAAGGCGCAAAGGCGCAAAGAAAACGCAAAGGCAGACCTCTGGAACCGAAGGTCAGAACTTTGCGCCTTTGCGCCTTTGCGTGAGTAAAATGCTTTGACCCACATGAAGATCACCAGCCGCGATAACTCCCTGCTCCGCCAGGTCCGTGCCGTCCGCGATGGAAAGATCGACGATCTCATCTTCATCGAAGGCCTCCGCTTGTGCGAGGAAGCCCGTCTCTCGCACCTCGAGCTCGAAGCCGTCATCGTCTCTGAAGAACTCCTCGAAAAGGAACGCGCCGCCGCGGCCATCGATCAGATCGCCTCCGTTTCGAAACGCGTCGCATCGGTCAGCGAGAAACTCCTCGAGTCAGTCTCGTACACCAAAACACCGCAAGGCATCATCGTGCTCGCGCAACGTCCTGCTTCCTCCGAAGAACGACTAGCTGCGAGCCTCGACGCCAATTCCCTGCTCGTTGTGCTTCATCAAATCAACAATCCGGTGAACGTCGGCGCGATTCTCCGTACTGCAGAAGCCGCCGGAGCCAGCGGCGTGATCACAACTCAAACCACGAGCGATCCCTTTTCCCCAAAATCGCTGCGTGGCGCGATGGGCTCAGCTTTCCGGCTGCCAATCTGGACTGGGCCACACTACTCGGAAGTGATCGCCTGGTGCCGGCAGCGTGAAATCGCCACAGTCTGCGCCGACGTCGAAGCCAGTGTCTCCTACACAGGTCTCGACTGGACTGGACCGCACGCCCTGCTACTCGGACCTGAATCAACCGGATTTACAACTGAAGAGTTAAACGAAGCGGATCGGCGGGTGAGTATCCCGATGAAGGGAGCGGCTGAAAGTCTGAACGTCTCCGTCGCCGCCGGGATTCTGTTGTTCGAAGCCGCGAGACAAAGAGAACACAGATGAACACGGAAATCACGGATCAGATCCGTTCTGTCCGTGTTCATCCGTGTTCGGCTCGGACACACACCTCAGTCGCCGGAAACGCTTTCGACGAGTTATCAGCCTTGAGCCACGTCACGATCGTATAAATCCCGGGTTCACTCCTGAACAGCTTGATCGGCACACTAAAGTTCCTGCCTGATACCTCAACGATCCCCAACGATCGATCGGCATACATCAGCGGCGGCTGCAATTTTGGCCGGAGCACCTTTGACTCGTCCGGTAACCCGTATGAGCGAACCTGTCGCAACCAACTCATCTCTGGAGTAACCGGCAGCGGTTCATAAAAAACTTCCACCACCTTAAAGTCGTGGTTGGAATCGAGAATCTTGCCTGAAAAATTGATCTGAGCGCCTGGCTTCACCGTGCGGCTGATATCCTCCACCTTAACGTGCCTGGCCACAAACAACTCAACCAACCGTAGTCGCAACCTCTCCACCGCGAGACCAAAACCAACGTGTGTATGTTGCGGCGCGAGGATGGTCCTGCGGTGACCATCATTCGGAGGCTTCTCCTGATAAAGACGCACGTGCAGATACGCCGTGTCCTGTTTGAGATCCTGCAATTTCGTAGACCAGGTGTTGTCAGCCGCCGACACGTTCTCCTGCGTCGCGTCTGTCCCGCCGGCAAACGAGTAACGTTGGTAAGCTTTCAGCCCGTCACTACCCCAGTGACTCGCAAACTCGCCCTTCGCCATATCAAGCGCGTGCTTAGTCGCAACTTCAGTGGCGAGGTCGTCCATCTCCAGCAGACGAACTTTCTCCACTGCGCGCTCCTGGTTGACCATCTCGAGCAGATTCGCGCGTATCTCAGCAAACGCCTTCTCCAGATCTGATGGTGAGGTTGCGAAGGAAATACGGTCCAACAGCGCCACGCCAACAGACCCGCTTGCTGTTCGCATAAACGTGCGCCGGGAAACTCTCATACTCTACTTTTAAGCTGCGCTGCCGATTGCGCCTCGATAAGCGGCTGCCAGTCCTTCGGCATTGTCGATCGAGATGCCAAGGTCGCGAAGCAGTCCGTCTTCCAGGCTGTAAATCCAGCCGTGGACCGCCAGCTCCTGATTCCTTTGCCATGCGTTCTGCACGATCGTCGTGCGCCCGACATTCAAAACCTGTTCGATAACATTCAGCTCGCAAAGTCGATCGAGACGTTTACTTTCATCCTCGATTTGCGACAACGATTCTTCGTGAGTGTGATAGACGTCCTGCACGTGCCGCAGCCAATTATCGATCAGGCCGAGTTGCGAATTTTTCATGGCGGCCTTCACTCCGCCGCAGTTGTCATGGCCACAAATAATAATGTGGTCCACCTTTAGCACCTCAACTGCGTATTGCATCACTGACAGACAATTGAAATCTGTATGGACGACGATGTTGGCGACGTTCCGGTGTACGAACATCTCTCCCGGCACCATGCCCACGAGTTGCGTCGAGGGAACACGGCTGTCGGCACAGCCAATCCAAAGAAATCTCGGCGTCTGTTGCTTGGCGAGATTCGGAAAAAACTCCGGATCAGTGGAGGTAATACTTTCAGCCCAGGCCTTGTTCTGATCGAGAAGACGTTTGAGATCTTTCATATGCTTAGTTTGTGTAAAGGAACCTGATTATTGCCATCGGCAGAGCGAAAATGAAACCGTAAGCAAAACTGTCGAGTCGCAGCAGTTCCTGGCCCTTCCGTTCGCGAAGCTTGCCGATAAGAGCCATCACCAGCCCAGCCAAAACGGGCGTAATGATTATGTTGATGCCGTGAAACGTCTCGCTCCTGACAAACGAATCCGGAAATACTAACAGACTCACACCACCGAGCATCGCACCAAACACGAAGTAACCGAGCGCCGCGAGGAAGGGGTTTCGCTTTTCGCGATTAACGAAAGGTTCTCCGAGCGTCCGCAGTCCTGCCTCTGCCGCAATTTCCAAAACGATCTGAAGCAAACCCTCCAGAAGGACTTCGAAAATGATCTCAAGCATAAGTGGTCAGGAACTTAGTCAGATCGTCTTTTCCAGTCAGGTTTCGGATAGCTTTTCAACTTCCGCCAGAGCAAGGTAACGCTTCCGTTCTCGTCCATTCTGATCACACGCAAGCCGACCAAAACGTCAGCGCGTTTGTTACTCGTCGAGCGCAGCACATAGGTCATGTTCTCAGCCGCTGGAAGTGATGATCCATACTTGAATTTTTCGAGCACGAAGCCCGCGCGGTTCCGTCTGCTGAGACTGGCAGCTTCGAAAAAGTCGGTCGGCGGGAGGATGTTTGTGAGTCCCGTGACGCCAAACGTCTCCGGAGTGACGTCTTCAAGAGGAACATCACCGAGCGCGACGAGGACGCCAAGCGATTCACCGGTGAAGCCGGTAACAAATCTATTGTTCAATAATCGCAGTTCGGCCCACCCCAACCGCGGATCGACATAGCCGTGCAAGCCGTTGCCGTGTTTCTCTTTCGAGAACGAATACAAACTCGCATAGCCTCCAAAACCGGGTCTGCGGCCGCTCGCAAGGTCCGCGACAGAAACAACTCGCCGCCGGCCCGGTGGGAACATTTTGATCAGCCCGGTTTCAGGAAGTTGAAGAAAGCGGGCGAAGCGTTCTTCGTCTTCGCTTGCCGGTGCGAGCAGCTTTTTCTCTAAAGCGTTTGGCTCGTATTCGGTGACCCAAACATTCCGTCGGACGACGGTACGTCTGACTACTTCTTCAGTTCCCGATGTTCCAGGATAGCCTTCAACGGAAGGCGACTGCGCGACAGCCGAGGTGAGCGTGCCAAAACAACCGATCAGGAAAATGAGGATTCGAAATTTCACGTTTCCAATCACTTTTTGCCAGGACGGCGCGGGCGCTGCTTCGCTGAGATCGACTTCACTACCGTATAGCCTTTGCCGTCTGTGCGCAATGGCGTCTTTGAATGCTGCACCGCGGCGTTGAGCAGGTCCTTTACCTCCGGACGATCCAGCACCGACAACTCATCAAGTCGCACAAACGCGCCCTGGTTTCCGTTGCCTTGCAGCAGTTTATGCGGATCCGGGAGACTTCGGCCATACATGAAATAGAGACTAACGCCACGCGGGTACACCGCTAACGAAAAGAGTGCGTCTGAGGTTTTCTCCGTAGTGCTATAACCGATGGCGAGTGCGTTGTAGTTGTCGTAAACGAGCTCGATGGCCGTGGGGTATCGTTTGCGAATCACGGAACGTGAGGCGCGCACGAGCTTAGCAATCGCCGGATCAAACCGCGAGATAAAACCCGCAACCTGCGTCGCGGGAGAATCTGCATTTATCGGCGTCAATCTGCGGCTCAATTCTTATCGTCCATTTTCACAACGCTGACATGACCGTCTGACTCCATGAAACTGTACTTCACCTGCTTGATACTCTCCACTCCCTGCTCGCGCAACTCGCCCATCAACTCCTCCACTGAGATCATCTCCTGGCGCAAGTTCCGCGGCTGTATTCTTCCATTCTTGATCAACAGCAATGGCGGTGGACGTAAGATGTTTCGCAAAGCAGGAATGCGGAAACTGAGCCAGTCGAGCAGATAGTCCCACGCCACGATTGTCATTACCAGGACGACGCCCTCCGTCACAGACCGGTACTGACTGCTCATCGCGTTCTGCGCTGCATCCGCGACCAGCACCACGACCAGCACATCAGAGATTCCGAGAGCGCCTGCGCTGCGTCTTAAGACGCGGAAGACGATAAAAAGAAACAGATAGATCAGCGATCCACGAAGAACGATCTCAAGGATCGAGACGGAAGGAACGAAAACCGACTCCCAATCGATCGGTATGAAGAAGAGCATGGATTGTCGGATCTGTGGCCGACTCTCGATTCTCTATCCGGTTATGAGGCGATTATACCAGACGGTCAGAGACTGAACTCTGGACCGATTACAGAACTCCCGCTGATGAGACGGCCGTACGGCTTTGGTTTCATTCGCTCTGAAAAGCCCGAAGGCAAAGCTCAATGCGATACCGAGCAGAAAAGTTATAACAGCGACAAGAAATCGAACCCAATAGCGACGCATGACGAGCCTTTCTAACGCCGAGGCGTATTGCAGTTGTTTGGCACGTTAGAGGCATTAACGCAGACTGCCGTTGTCCGAATGCTCTTGTGCCTTACGAGCTACAACGTCGCTGCGGCGCGCGCGGTCATCGGCGGAACGTAATCCACCGGCATATCCCCATTGTCCGCACGCAGGTACTGCCAATCTTTTGGTTTGAGCGAAGCCAGCAGCTCCTTACGAGTTTTCACTCGCAAAGGCTTGCCGCGGTAAATCTTTCCCATTCGTTGGAGATTTCTCTCAGAAATTGCACCCGAGAACATCAGCAGTGGCCAGGTAAAGTTGGGCCCGTTCAGACCGCGCAGTTTGTAAAGCCACATGCCAATCGATCCTACGCGCCACGCCATCGGTCCCCACCAACTGTACTGCCCGGGTCTGAGATTCATCTTCCAACACTTCATCATCAGTTGCCACTGTAATGGAGTTAGCTGTCGAGTTTGTGTCACACCTTTCTCTTTTTCCATGCGGGTGTCGTGCAGGGGCGTGAAAATCGAGGGGATCAGGAACGCGAACAGCCCGCGGCGCTCCATCTCGTAAACAAGGTCGATCGTCTCCATTACATCTTCGTCCGTTTCGCCGGGATTGCCGACGATTAGCGTCATTGCAGGAAACCAGTTGTTCTCGTTCAGCACTCGCAGACCTTCAAGCACGACGCTGGGCCAGTCTTCGATTGAGAACGGCACGCCTTTGCTCGACATGATCTGTTTTGCCATCCGTAATGATCCCGTTTCCAGTCCGATCAACGGAGCCAGCGCCTTTTTCTGCGGGTGACTACTCAGATACGGAAAATGGATCGGACTCTTTGGCAGCAACAGATCTGAGAGTTGTTTGATGAGCAACGGATCGACGACTGCGGGCGCGATCGTGCAGTGACTCAACACGTGTTGTTCGACGCCCGGAGTGTTGACGATGTCGGAGTAGAGATCTACGAGCGCTTCGCGGTTTGGAAAGTAGAACGGCGTGTCAGTGTGCACCTGTCCCCAGATGAACATGTCTTCGGTGGCGAGCGAAATCTGCTTGTTGCCATTACGGACGTTGGCGCGAACCGCTTCCATGATCTTGTCTTTGGGAAGATCGATCTGCGGATTGAGATCCGGAACGCAAAACTTGCAACGCCGGCCGCAGCCGGTCGTCATCTCCACGACGCCGAAGGTTGTGCGTGTGTCGGGAAAGAGAATTCCCTCGCGGTCCAGCGGATGTTTGACCTCCACACGGCGCGGCAGTTCCTCTCCCTGGATCGCTTTGCGAAAGAGTTCGAGTGTGTCGTTCGATTCGCTGCGTCCTTCAACTACGCAATCGACGCTCAGTTCTTCGTAAGTATCAGTCTGGATGATCTGCCATCCGCCGGAACCACCGACGATGACCTTAAAATTGCTTCGATAAGGACTGGCTTTGATCTTGGCGAATAGATCTCTCGAATAGTGAGAGTTGATCGGCATCTTTGACGAGCCAAAGATCGAAGTGTAAACGCCTGCGGCAAACGTAACGCCAAGTGGGTTGTGGGTCGAAACCGCAATCACGCGTGTGCGTGGGCCAACGAACTTATGCAGATCATCGGGAAAACACGCAACCACGTCGTCGGCGCGGTGCTCGCGCAGCAATGACTTCTCGACCAACCTGACACCGGCCGGCATGTAACGCGCCGAGCCGTCCGGGTTATGTTCGACCTCGCGCCACTTCGGATACTTCCGGTTGATGATGCCTTCCATCCAGATCGGCAGTGATGCCATGGCCATCTGAATGAAATAACCGGCGTGATCAATCGCTTCGGTCAACGGAGCAGTCAGGACGATCATGCGTCCGCCGTCGGCTGGTGGCTCGGGGATTGGTTCTGGAATGGTTTGGGTGCGTTTGGGGTTTTTGCTGGGGATCATCATCATTGAGTGCTTAAGTTATTGAATAAAGGACTTGTTTACAAGATCAAATTAAAACTACTCACGCAAAGGCGCAAGGGAAGACCGCTGGCTGCCAGAGGTCCTAACTGGGCGTCTTTGCGCCTTTGCGCGAGAAATCCTAATTTGATTCTGTCGCTGCAATTGCTTCAATCTCAATCAAGAAGCCATAGTGTAATGGACCACAGGGTATCACGGCGCGGGCGGGGCGATTCTCACCGAGAACACGTGAATAGATTCTATTTACTGCCTCCCACAAATTGATGTCCGAGATGGAGATATTCATCTTGAGCACGCGGTCCCAGTCACTGCCGGCAGCCTCGAGAATCGCATGCACATTGCTTAGCGCCAGTTCCGTCTGCTCCTCAATCGGGCCAAGCCGCTTCTCACCAGTCGCTGGATCGATCGATAGCTGCCCGGATACAAACACCAGACCATTGTAAACAGTCGCCTGCGAATAATGACCCGCGGGCTGGGGAGCATTCGGGGTATTTATCCTTTTGATTTCCATGATGCGGGAAGATAACCGCATCCGGAGGGTTTTGAAAAGCTATTTTTACGCGGGAAAAGCAGACTCTTCAGTGACTCGTCGGGCTTGCTGAAAGTGCCGTTGCTCGTGAACCACGATGATCCGGTAGGCGTCTATCAGGCTGTAGGTAATCACTGCTGCGGCTGGTGACGTGATCACGATGTTCTCGAGGTCCAGATGCTCGGTCGCTTTCATCTTTCCGACGATCCTTCCCTGCTGATTGACGAAGTCGTCAATGATCGAGCCGCTGATACTGCTTTGCGCCGGTTCAAAACGTTTCGGCGCTTTTACTTTTCGGGTCGTGGAAGGATCGAGTGACTTGATCAGCAATCGTCCCGCGAGTCCGGGAAGAATCGGCATGCTCTGCCAGAACGTGCGCTTTTTACCGGCGAGAACATCTTCGATGACTGGGAAGTAGCCCTTGTTTGCAGTAATTAGATGATCGAAGCACTGCGCCACGCTCCAGCGCTCCGGTGACGGTTTCCAGTTGAGCTGAGGAACGGTCAGACTGCCAAACGTGGATCTTGCGTCGTCAGCGATCTTGTTTGCGGACGTGATAAGAGTCGCTAGATCGGCAGTTAGTGAATCCATACGAAAATAAAGCCGTGGGGTGGCCACGGAGGGCCACCCCTACAGTTCGATCGTTCACGTCCCATGTTTGTAGG
>JBIOVO010000094.1:0-44004 GCA_044867735.1 Pyrinomonadaceae bacterium
GCCGCCCCTACAAACACGCGTCGCAGATCTACTTGTAGGGGTGGCCCTCCGTGGCCACCCCATCTTTGAACTTATTCACAAACCTTTCAACCGGGCTTTCCGCATTGGATCCGTCGCCCAAGACTTCTACCCGGAGTGGCTTGACGAATCATTCGCTAAGAGAACCAACCTGCGCGAACGTTCAAGAACAATTAACGCCCCAACCAAAAAACAACGTCCGGCGGCATTCTCGTTCTTCAACTCAAAAGTCTGGACGCCGCTATTCGAAGGCTACGATCGTGCGTCAACTCGACTCGATCTCGAAGTCCGGCACCCGTTCATGGATCTCCGACTGATCCAATACCTGCTCGCAATACCGGTCGCTCCGTGGTGTGTCAACAAACACATTCTCAGATCGGCGATGAAGGATCGCCTACCGCCCGCCGTAGTTAACCGTCAAAAAACACCGCTCGCCGGTGATCCTGCTCTTCAATTGGTAAGGCACGCTGGTGTAAGATGGCTCGACAGTTTTGAGGTCAACTCGCAACTCGAACGTTTCATTAACTTGAAACTTCGCCGACCAGTTGCGAATGAACAGACTTCCGATGGCCTCTGGGCCAGTCTTCGTGTATTCGCGTTGAACCATTGGCTATCGAACTCCCAGCCTGTAGATCGACGTGCGACGGAAAATCGGTTAAGCCCGAATCGAGCGTATCGGACCTCAATCGCCTAGACTGCCTCTTTATGGAGACAATGCATGGAACGTAAACCAACCCACGCGCAAGCCGAAGAACACGAAACCAGGAAGCCTTACCACAAACCCGAAGTAATCGTTTACGGAAACATTCGCGAGATCACCAGAAACGCCGGTCCAAAAGGCAATTTGGATGGCGGCGGTGGCAATGCTGCGGGACCGAAGACTGGTACCTGATCGGCAACATTCAATGACCTACCGGTGTTCGATCTACGGTCTGGGAGTTATCGCCAATCTAAAAATTCCCGGCGTTCCAGCCTCGCTACTCGCATCGGTCGATGTTTGCATAACTTTCGATTCACTTCCCACCTGGCTGCCCGAAGTCAGCGCCACACAGATCGAAACAACGTACGTGACGGAATACACGGACGAGTGTGGCAACCCGGCGTTGCGAGTTTTTCGTTTGCTCGATGGCAAGTATTACCGTTTCTGTTACGCAGACGGGACGGAGTTTGTCATTAACGAACGAGAGGTGTGGGCCAGGTGGTGTGAGCCATTGACGATTGAAGACACGGCGACCTACCTGCTTGGGCCGGTGATGGGCTTTGTGCTGTTGCTGCGCGGACTCGTTTGTCTGCACGCGAGTGCGATCGCGATTGGCGATGAGGCGATCGCGTTGGCAGGTCCGGCGGGCTCCGGGAAGTCGACCACCGCGGCGGCGTTTTCGAATCGTGGTTACAGTGTTCTTGCGGAAGACGTGGTGACGCTGGACGATCGCAAAGATCAGTTTCTCGTCCGACCTGCTTATCCGTGCATTCGTCTATGGCCCCCCGCGGTCAAGGCGCTTTATGGAAGTGAGACACACTTGCCGCGGCTGACGCCTAATTGGGACAAGTGTTACCTCGACCTCAGCGAGCGCCAGTTACAACCCAGACCGTTGCCGCTTGCGGCGATCTATCTACTCGCTCCACGAAGCGGAGACGCTGATGCGCCGTTTATCGAAACAGTGGATCGCGCGGAAGGGTTGATGTCGCTGGTGGCGAACACGTATGCGACGAAGTTGATGGACAAACGAATGCGGGCGCGTGAGTTTGAGTTGCTGACGCGTGTGCTGCACAACGTAACCGTGCGACGAGTCACGCCGCATTCGGATCCCGCGCGCATCACGCAACTGTGTCTCGGTATTCTCAACGACTTTGAATCAACAGGAAAACCTCTCACGCAAAGGCGCAAAGGCGCAAAGACAGGCATTTAAGAAGCGCGGCAGCGCTTTGCGCCTTTGCGCCTTTGCGTGAGAAAACTTCTTTGGGCGCCTCAGGATGTACAGCCTCCGCTTCTATGGCCAGATGCTCACCGACGCCTCGCGCATGGACGCTTACACCTCCGCGCTTCGCCAAACCGTGAAACCCGATTCCGTCGTTATGGATCTCGGCAGTGGTCCGGGCGTCTTCGCGCTACTCGCCTGCAAGCTCGGCGCTCGACGCGTCTACGCCGTCGAACCCGAAGGAGTGATCGCTGTCGCACGCGAACTTGCCGCAGCAAACGGCTACGCCGATCGAATCGAGTTCTTCGAAAACATTTCGACCGAGATCGAAGTTCCCGAGCCCGCCGACATCATCGTTTCCGATCTGCGTGGTGTGCTGCCTTGGTTTCAACAACACATCCCATCGATTCAGGATGCACGCAAACGATTACTGGCGCGCGACGGCGTGCTGATTCCGCGTCGAGACATACTTTGGGCGGCAGTTGTCGAAGCACCCTCCCAATACGAAGAGCTCGTCCGCCCATGGCAAGAGAACGACTTTGATCTGGATCTTTCAGCCGGGACGCGCTACGTGACCAACACCTGGCGCAAAGAGAGGCTCACGCCTGAACAGTTGCTGACGGAACCAGTGTGTTTGACTACGATCGATTACTGCGAAGTTGATTGTGCAGATATGCGCACCGAGATTTCCTTGCGAGCGGCACGAAAAGCCACGGCGCATGGCTTCGCCGTCTGGTTCGATTCCGAGTTGATCGATGGCGTCGGTTTCTCAAATCATCCGAACGCGCCCGAAACGATCTACGGCAACGGCCTGTTTCCCTTTTTGCAGCCGGTTGAGTTGGCGGAAGGCGATCGGATCAAACTGCGGCTGGCCGCGAAAGTCGTAAAAGACGATTACGTGTGGCGTTGGGAAACCGAGTTTTTCACGGGTGAGGATGAGACACATCCAAAAGCGAGCTTCAAACAATCGACCTTCTTCGGTGTGCCGCTTTCTCGAAACCAGTTGCAAAAGCTTCGTCAATAACTATGTCGAGTTCCGGCAAGATCCTCAGTTCAAAACTCCGCAAGGCATTGGCCCAACTGCCACACCTGCCGCGAGCGCTCAGACTCGTTTGGGACGTGGCTCGGCCCTGGACAATCGCCTGGATCGTTCTGCTGATCGTTCAGGGGCTGCTGCCCGCGGCTACAGTCTATTTGACGAAGCTCGTCGTCGACGGTGTGGTCGCGTCAGTGCGCAACGGCAGCTCGTGGCCGAATGTGAAGCCGGTTCTTCTGCTGTTGATAATGCTCGGCGGTGTGCTGTTGTTGATGGAAGTGGTTCGCAACGCGATCAACTGGGTGCGAACTGTCCAGTCAGAGTTGTTGCAGGACTACATCACCTCGCTGATTCACGAAAAATCGGTCGCCGCGGACCTCGCCTTTTACGAACTCTCCGATTACTACGATCACCTGCATCGCGCCCGCGCTGAGGCGCGTTACCGGCCCGTGGCATTGCTCGGAAACCTCGGCGCACTGCTGCAAAACGCGATCACGTTGCTGGCGATGGGCGCGATCCTGATCCCGCTTGGGCCATGGCTGGCGCTCGCGCTCTTGCTTAGTACGTTGCCGGCTTTTTATGTGGTAGTTCATTACGCGCTGGCTGAGTATCAGTGGCGACAGCGCACAACCGCTGACGATCGCCGCGCGTGGTACTACGACTGGATCATGACGACGGCGGAAGCTGCGGCGGAGCTCCGGCTCTTCGGTTTAGGCAAGTACTTCCAGGCGAATTACAAAGATCTGCGTGGACGCCTGCGTGGCGAGCGCTTGCAGTTGATGCGCCGGCAAGGTGTCGCCGAACTCGGTGCGAGTTTGATCGCGCTCTTGATCGTCGGCGCGGCGCTGGGATGGATGGTCTGGAAAGCTCTGCACGGTTTGGTGACGCTCGGCGAACTCGCGATGATCTACGTCGCCTTCAATCAAGGCCAGGGTTTGATGCGCACGTTGCTCGAGAACGCGGGACAGCTCTATGGCAATAGTCTGTTTCTCGGAAACCTGTTTGAGTTTCTGGCGCTGAAGCCGTTGGTCACTGAAGGGCATGGGAAGAGAGTCAGCGACGTTGAAGTTGGGATTACATTTAAGGACGTGTCGTTCAGTTATCCCGATGCGAGTGGGAAAGCACTCGACAATTTTACGATCACGATTCCGAGCGGGAAGATCGTTGCGATCGTCGGTCCGAATGGCGCCGGGAAGAGTACGCTGCTCAAACTGCTCTGTCGGTTTTACGATCCGGAAAGTGGTGCGATCGAGATCGATGGTAACGACTTGAGAAACATCGCAACTGAAGATCTGCGACGGCTGATCACGGTGTTGTTCCAGCAGCCGTTTCATTACAACACCACGGTGCGTGAGAATGTTTTGTACGGCGACTTAAATGCTGCGCCGTCGGAAGTGGAAGTTCGAAATGCGATACGCGCTGCTGGCGCTGATGAGATCGTGACGCGGTTGCCGAATAAGGAACAAACGCTGCTCGGGCGGTGGTTTGCGGGCGGCACGGAGTTGAGCGTCGGTGAGTGGCAGCGAATCGCGCTGGCGCGTGCGTTTCTAAGGCATGCGCCGATCATTATTCTCGACGAGCCGACGAGTGCGTTGGATCCGTGGGCGGAAGCGGATTGGCTGGAGCGCTTCCGCGAGCTAGCGGTTGAGAGAACAGCGATCATCATCACGCACCGGTTCACGACGGCGATGCATGCGGACGTGATCCACGTGATGGACCGTGGAAGGATCGTTGAGTCAGGAAGTCATCATAGGTTGCTGGAGCAGAGTGGACTGTATGCGGAGTCGTGGACTCGGCAGATGACGGCGGAAGTAGTCCAATAAGAATTTCTCGCGCAAAGACGCAAAGACGCAAAGTTATGACCTCCGGCTACTGGGAGTTTAGAGTTCAGCCTTTAGGGTGCCTTTCACGCGACAACAAGCTAAAGCTTGAACTCTGAACTCAGCAGCCGGAGGTCAGAACTTTGCGTCTTTGCGCCTTTGCGCGAGAAATCCTTCTTAACGAAATGCACGAATCAGAAAACGAACTGATCCTTCGCATCGCCCGTCGCGAGCCGAGCGAAGCGCGTGAACCATTCAACTGGGACTACCTCTTCGCGACCGTCTACTCCCACGGCCTTCTCCCGCTGCTCCACAAACACCTAAGCACCGCTCCCACTCACTTCCTCGCTCGCCTGAAGCGCGAATCGGTCGCGAACACACAAACCACGCTGCACCTGATCGGTAAGCAGTTGCGTCTCTACAAACTCTTCACCGAAAACCAAATCCCCGTAGCACTCTTCAAAGGACCACTCCTCTCCAAAATGGCCTACGGCGAACTCTCGCTGCGCCAGGCCGGCGACATCGATGTTCTAATAACCCGCCAACATTTCGCGCACGCACGACTCTTACTCGAATCTCTCGGCTACCAGATGACTCCGCAGTTAACACCTGCACAACTGGAGTCGCACCTAAACTTTCACTGCGAGATCCAATTCATGCGCGACGATTGGTTCACCATCGTCGATCTTCACTGGGACCTCGCGCCGCGCAGTTTTGTCTTCAACCTGAAAGCTGCGGAAGTGATGTCGCGGCTGCAATCGGTATCTCTCGCGGGCACGGAAGTCAAAACTCTCGGCGCGGAAGATCTGGTGCTCTACCAGGCAATGCACGGCGCTAAACATCTCTGGCGTCGCCTCGAATGGATCACGTCGCTCGCCGAATCGATCCGCGCGATGCCAGGTCTGAACTGGGATCTGTTGGTGGCTCGCGCAAACAAGGCACACGCAACGCGCATCCTCGCGCTCGGCTTGCGCCTGGTCGAAAGTTTCTCCGACGTGAAACTTCCCGCGCACGTGTTTGCTACTATTGACGCCGAACACGCGATGCAACGATTAGCCGGCAACATCAGACAAAAGATCTTCACGACGTTCGGCGCCGCCGACTCGGCTGAAACCAATCTCTATAATCTGCGTGTGATGGATCGTAAACGCGACGCACTCGTCTCCGTCCTGCGCTCGATCTTTGTCCCGACTCTGTCTGACTGGCAGGCACTCGCGCTTCCTGCGCCGCTCCACTCGCTCTACTACGCTTATCGCCCGCTGCGTTTGTCGAAGATCTACAGCACCTCATTGTGGCGACGCATCACAGAGAAGCGCGATGCTTAAGCCGCCATTGAAGTGGGCCGGCGGCAAACGCTGGCTGGTGCCTCATCTCAAACCCATCTGGGACTCACACGCACAGCGTCGTTACGTCGAACCGTTTTGCGGCGGACTCGCGGTCGTGCTCGGCTTGCAACCGCAGCAGGCGCTCCTAAACGACGTCAATCCACATCTCATCAACTTCTATCGTCAGGCGCAAAACGGACTGGAGATGCGGCTGCCGATGCGCAACGATGAGGAACTCTTCTACGGTCATCGCGAACGGTTCAATAGTCTGATCGGAAATGGCAAAGCAAACACTGCGGAAGCGGCGCAGTTGTTCTACTATCTGAATCGCACTTGCTTCAACGGTCTATGCCGTTTCAACAAGAGCGGCGATTTCAACGTTCCGTTTGGGACCTACAAGACGATCAACTACGCCACGGATTTCAAGGCGTATGCTGCGATCTTTCGCCGCTGGCAGTTTAGTAATCAGGATATAGAGACGCTGCGAATCGATGCGGATGATTTTGTCTACGCGGATCCGCCGTATGATGTAGAGTTCACGACTTACAGCGCGGGCGGGTTCTCATGGGACGATCAAGTGCGCACCGCGAACCTGCTGGCGGCGCATCCTGGACCGGTGGTGATTTCGAACCAGGCGACGGCGAGGATCGTGGAGTTGTATGAGGGGCTGGGGTTTGAGTTGACGTATCTCGATGGGCCGAGGCGGATTAGTTGCACGGGCGATCGAACGGCCGCGAAGGAAGTGTTGGCAGTAAGACTTTAGCCACAGATTTACACGGATGAAAACGGATCAGCAGAAAGCCTGGGCGCCGGAGCTTATTTATGTAGACGGGCGTTTTGAGTCCGATCGCACGATCGTCTGCGACGACGCGGGGAATGTTGTCGAGATTGCTGCGAGCAGTGCGTATCCGGATGCGATTCGTTTGCAGAACCGTGCGCTGCTGCCTGGGATGGTTAACGCCCACTCGCACGCCTTTCAACGTGTGATTCGCGGGCGAACAGAGAGACGCTCGGAACACTCAACCGACAGTTTCTGGACGTGGCGCGAGCAGATGTACGCCGCCGCAAATCGACTCGAACCCGAAGACATCTACGCCGTTTCACGCATGGCTTTTCTCGAGATGGCGTTATCCGGAATCACGGCGGTCGGCGAGTTTCATTACATTCATCACGGAAAGGACGGCTCGACTTACTCAGATCCGAATCTTCTCGCACGCGAGGTGATCCGTGCTGCAAACGACGTCGGCATTCGCATCGCGCTCTTGCGGGTCGCCTACGCGCGTGCGGGTTTCGAAACTGAAGCAAACCCGCTGCAAGTGCGTTTCATTGAAACGTCGCCAGAAACGTATCTCGAGCATCTCGAACTGTTGCTCAGTGCGCCGGAGGTAAAAGATGGAAAGGCATGGATCGGCGTAGCGCCGCACAGCGTACGCGCCGTCCCGCTCGATTACCTAAAAACGATCGTCACTTTCGCCAACGACCGCGCCCTTCCGGTTCACATGCACGTCGCGGAACAACCGGTGGAAGTCTCTGCTTGCATTGCGGAATACGGACGCTCGCCTGTCGCGCTACTCGAAACGGAAAGCTTGCTCAGCAAACGTTTCACCGCGGTGCATGCGATTCACGTGACTCCAAAAGCAATCGCTGCGATGGCACGCGCGGGCGCGTTCGTCTGCGCTTGTCCGACGACGGAGCGCAACCTCGGCGATGGCGTTGTGCCAGTCGATGCGTACTTCGACGCGGGCGTGCGCGTGTCTCTGGGTACCGACAGTCAGATTCAGATCGATCTCCTGGAAGACGCACGTGAACTCGAGTATCACCTGCGCTTACAGCAAACTGCGCGCAACGTGCTTGCGCCGCGCGACGACACGAGTAGTGCTGCTTTAGCAAGGCGGCTGTTTGACTGCGCGACGATCAACGGTGCGGCGAGTATCGGCTTCAATGGCGGAAGGTTCGCGCCTGGTACGCCGGCGGATTTTTTCACCGTCGATCTCGATGATCCTTCAATCGCTGGAGCGTCGCCCGATGACTTGCTGGCGAATGTAGTGTTTTCACTTTCGCGAACGGCAGTGCGTGACGTTGTTGTTGGCGGGAAGCGGATCGTCGCAGACGGTAGACATGTCGATCAGGATGAAATCGTTCGGAAATTTAACCACAGATGACACAGATTAAACGGATTTTGGCGGACCTTGTGGGAATCGATTCTGTTTCTTCGCGATCTAATGCGGAGATCGTCGAGTATCTCGAACGTCGTTGCAAAGCGGCCGGGTTGGTAACGCGGCGTTTTCCTTATCTCGACGATCACGGTGTCGAAAAGTTTAACTTGATCGCGCTCGCTGGAAGTGACTTCTCCGACAATCTCGAGGTCGAACTTGCGCTCGTGGGCCATACAGACACTGTTCCCTACGATCCGAATTGGGCTGAAGCCACCAACCTCACCGAGCGCGATGAAAAACTTTACGGTCGCGGCGCATGCGACACGAAGGGTTTCATCGCGGCCGCGCTCACGGCCGTCGAGACGATCGATTTATCGCAACTAAAAAAGCCTTTGGCGTTGATCTTTACGGCCGACGAAGAGATCGGATTGCGTGGGGCGAAACGTTTGGCAGAGGCGAAGCCGTTGCGAGTGCGTTACAGCATTGTCGGTGAACCGACTTCGCTCCAACCGATTCGAGCGGGAAAAGGTTATTCGCTTGCCGAAGTGCTCGTAAAAGGACGCGAAGCGCACAGCGCTTATCCGGCGCTTGGCGCGTCGGCAGTGTTTCGCGCCGCGCGGCTGATCAATCGTCTGGAAGAAATCGCAGCGCAACTGAAGGAAGATCAGTACGAGGCGTTCGATCCGCCGTACACAACGCTGAACGTCGGCTTGATCAGTGGTGGTTCGGCGAAGAATGTGCTCGCCGGTGAGTGCCGGTTCACACTCGAATGGCGACCGATACCGACGCAATCGTCACAGCACCTCTTGAACCTGTTGAATATCGCGATCCAGGAAGAGAAGATCGGTGACGCCGATTTTAAGTGCGAGGTTGATGCGAACCGCGCGGATGCGGGGTTTGAGACTAACGCGGATTCGGTCTTGATTCGAACGCTCGAGAGGTTGACGGGACGTGAATCGGGAACAGTTGCATTCGGAACCGAAGGCGCACAGATGATGGCGCTGGGCGCCGAGTCGGTGGTGATCGGACCAGGAGATATTCGGGAGGCGCACCGGACCGGGGAGTTTGTGCCGGTGAGTGAGTTGGAGAAGTGCGCAGCGGTGCTAAGACAAAGCGTTATGGAGTTGTGTGGCGCGGAATAAAGATTACTCGCGCAAAGGCGCAAAGGTGCAAAGTTAAGACCTCCGGCAACGCGGCAGCGCTTTGCGTCTTTGCGCCTTTGCGTGAGAAGGCTTTATCCTGTCAGCCATGTATTGCAAGTTTTTATTCATATTTGCTCTTCTGATCTCCCTATCCCCTAACGTACTCGCGCAAGATCAGAAACCCCTGACGAGTCAGGAAGTAGTAAAACTTCTTTACCAACTCCCACGCAGTCCCGAAAAACGCGATGAGATCGTGGATGAGATCCGCAAACGTGGCATCGGCTTTCCACTGACCGATGGCATGCGCTCGCTCGTTGCGACCAAGACCGGTAACGATGCACTCATCCGCCGCACTCTCGAAGAGGCCGAGCGGCGCCGTGTGAATCCCGCTGCTTCAGCGCTTCCCAGCACCACCGAAGGCAACGAACTACTTGAACGCACGCGCAACGTCACGCTCGCAGCCGCGAACGCGATGCCCGATTTTCTCGTCAAGCAGATCATCAAGCGCTCCGTCGCTTACGGCACGACGAGTAATTGGATCCCGCAGGACAATCTGACGATCGCCGTCGGTTATCGAGCGAATGTCGGCGAGGAATACAAGATCCTGACGGTGAACGGAATGCCAGCCGGCGAAGACGTACAGGCGACGCGCGACTACAGCAAGTATGCGCCGAAGGGTGCGTCGTCGAGCGGCGTCGAATACATCTCAGCGCTCGCGGATGTGTTCAAGCCGGAGTCAAAAACAGAATTTCGGATGGTCGATACTGACGTCGTTCAGACCAGGCGAACAGTTGTTTACGAGTACGCGATCAAGAAAGACTTCTCGCAACTAAATTTGAGTCTGGCTGACACAGGCGCTCGCGCCGTGGTTGGCTCGCGTGGCCGGCTCTGGATCGATCGTGAGATGGATCGCGTGGTGAGGTTTGAACAGATCGCCACCGAGATTCCGCCTGACTTTCCCATCATCGCCGCCAGCAGTTTAATCGACTACGACTGGGTGACCATCAACGAACGGAAGTATCTGCTGCCAACACACTCTGAAATCCTGCTGACGACCGTCAGTCCGAAATTCACGCTCCAGAGCCGCAACGACGTCCGATTCCGCAGTTATCAAAAGTTCGGCGCCGAGTTGAAGGTCATCGACGAAGTCGGCGAAGACGACGAGCCCGTCGAACCCAAACCGCCGAAGCCAATCAAACCTCCACAGTAGTTTTAACCACAAAGACACAAAGACACGAAGTTGAAAGAATTGCTTTGTGTCTTCGCGTCTTTGCGGTTAAAACAGTCTCCAATTGAAGACGCTTCGTGGGCCACCTGTTTCCAACCGTCTACACGCAAAAATCATTGCAAGTCGGTAAATCCGCTTTGTTTCTCGCGTTCGTATATCGACGACGCCCACGGTACGGGCTTTGCACTAGCTGACCCCCAGGAAGGCAGGAACGCTCCGTTAATGAAGCCCAGGATTTTGATTGTTGATGATGATTCTGCGATCACGCAGCAACTCTATTGGACGTTGTGTGACGAGTACGACGTTGTGACTGCAAACGACTTGCAGACCGCAATCCGGCGCGCGACTTTTTACAAACCCGATATTTCGATACTCGATCTGCAAATGCCCCCGGAAAGAGATTCGCCGACCACCGGCCTGCGCCTGTTGGAATACATCAAAGGCCATTTGCTGAACTCGCGTGTCCTAATCATGAGTTCGAACAGCACGCCGGAGGTGCGCAAGAAATGCCTGGCCGCCGGCGCTGACGGTTTCTTTGCGAAGCCGTTTGAGATCGAAGACATGTTGGCCAGTATTTGTAAATTGACGCCGATCCATCGGCTGGAATTGTTCGCGCATATTCTTTGAGGATCCGGGCGCTACTCCCTTTGGCGTCCGTCAAGCACCGTAGGTGAAACCCTCTTCATCCGACGGTGTGCTCGAGGGCCCCCGCTGACGTTGCCCAACACCGATGCGGGGGTCACTATTTTTTTGTGCTCTCAAACTGACTTCTGCCCGCCGCTCTGCCATAATCCCCGTCAACCCAACATGAGCGAAGCAAGCGACAAAGTGCGTGGGGTGCGCGATCTCCCTTTGTTTCCGCTGCCGGTGGTCCTCTTTCCCGGCGTGCCTTTGCCGCTCCACATCTTCGAGCCGCGCTATCGTCAGATGCTTTCAGACATTCGCGTGGGGAAGAATCTCTTCGGCCTCGCTTACTTCGATTCAACAATTTCGGAGAACGATAATCCTCCTGCCGGTCACATCGGCTGCGTGGCCGAAGTCACCGAGACGCAAACCTTTCCCGATGGACGTTCGAACATTTTGACGTTGGGAGTGATCCGGTATCGCATCGATTCCTATATCGAACGTGGCGATCCGTATCTCGTCGCTAACGTTAGCTATTTCGAAGACGAAGAAGAGGACGAAACTATCCTCACTGCCTCGGCCAAAGAGGTAGCGGACACGTTCACCCGCATCGCCCAGGCGGTGCGCACGATCAACGACGAGCGCGCGACCTTGCCCGACATTTCCGACACAGAACCGCAGCGTCTCTCGTTTCTGGTTGCGGCCGCCATGGAGATCGAAGCTGACGTCAAACAGGAACTGCTGGAGCTGCGTTCGACATCGGAGCGTTTGGAACGACTTCGCGGCATGTTGACGATCGCGGTGAAGGGTTATGAAGAACGAGCGCGGATTCATGAACTGGCGAAAAGTAACGGACACGGCGGGCGAAGGGTTGAGTTGGAATGAGCGATAACGGGCGAGTGAGTATTCGAGTACTGTTTTTTGGTGCTGCGCGCGATGTAGTTGATTCGAACCCGCTCGAACTCTCGCTCGACGCGCCCGCTACCGTTTCCAGTGCGTTCAAGAGTCTGGTCGAAAGGTTCTCGCAGCTTGAGCGTTTCGGACGTTCGTTACTGTTTGCGGTAAATCAGGAATACGCGACGCCGGATACGCTACTGCACGAGAATGACGAGTTGGCAGTGTTTCCACCGGTTAGCGGCGGTTCGAGCTGCGATTACAGGTGTCCGGTGGACTTTTTTGAGTTGACTACCGAGCCGATCGACGTTGGCCAGGTGGCGCGGCGTGTGGTGCTGCCGGAATGTGGCGCGACCGTGACGTTGGACGGTTATGCCCGCGAGTGGACGAAAGGCAAGCGGACGTTATATCTGGTTTATGAAGCTTACGATGGAATGGCGTTGACCGAGATGGAACGGCTCGGCGCCGAAGCCCACAAGCGCTTCGAGATTGCGCATCTTGGGATCGTCCACCGCACCGGGCGACTCGAGATCGGCGAAACAAGCGTCGTGATCGCCGCGAGCGCCCCACATCGGAAGGCCGCTTTCGAGGCGTGCGAGTGGGCTATCAAGGAACTCAAACGCACTGTCCCCATTTGGAAAAAAGAAGTCTATGCCGACGGCGAGGAAGAATGGGTTGGAACCATAGATCATCACGGATGAAAACGGATTAATCCGCATTCATCCGTGAAATCCGTGTTTGGGTTTTAGGCCGGCGAATCCTCAGTTTCCTCCTCCGCGGCGGCTTCGACGAGCGAGGCGCTCGTTACCTTGTCACCCGCGTCGGTCTTGATCAACCGCACGCCCTGGGCGCTGCGGCCAGTCTTACGGATGTCAGCGGCTTCGAGGCGAATCAGTTTGCCTTGCTGCGTGATGATCATGATTTCCGCCTCATCTTCCACCGGAAACACCGCCACGACTTTCCCGGTCTTGTCAGTCGTCTTCATGTTGATGACGCCCTTGCCACCACGCGACTGCAACCGGTAAGTCGTAATCGGAGTTTGCTTGCCGTAACCCTGCTCAGAGACTGACAACATCCGTTCCTTGTCTTCGGCCGAGACCGGGCACACTGACACGACAAAATCGTCCTGACGCAGATCGATGCCACGCATACCGCGCGTGGCACGGCCCATCGGGCGCACGTTCTTTTCGTCGAAACGAATGGCGAGTCCGTTGTGGGTGGCAATGAAGATGCGCTTGGTGCCGTCAGTCAACACCACGTCCAGCAACCGATCGCCTTCGTCAATGTTGATTGCGATGATCCCGTTCGTTCGGATGTTCTGGAAGTCAGCCAATGACGTCTTCTTAATCACACCTTTACGCGTGACCATAACTACGAAACGTCCTTCGGCAAACTCGCGCACCGGCACTACGCCGGCGAGTCTTCGGTCTGAAGGGATATTGATGAGGTTTACGACAGCCTTGCCGCGAGCTGAAGCCGCTGCATCCGGCACCTCGTGTACTTTTATCTTATAGACCATGCCATCGTCGGTGAAGATCATCAGATAAGCATGGGTCGATGCGATGAAAAGATGTTCGACGAAGTCGCCGTTCTTCGCGGCAGCGCCGAAGCGGCCTTTGCCGCCGCGTCCCTGGCGCGAGTAAGTGGTAATCGGCGTGCGCTTGATATAACCACTGTTGGTAACGGTGATCGCAACGTCTTCATCCGCGATCAGATCCTCGATTGAAAGCTCCACGCCTTCATCGACGATCTCCGTCCGGCGCCCATCGCCGAAATCCTTCTTGACCTCTTCGAGCTCTTTCGCAATCACACGACGCAGCGATCGCTCGTTAGCCAGAATCTCTTCAAGCTCCGCGATGAGCTTGATGATCTGCTCGTACTCGTCGGTGATCTTCTGACGTTCGAGCGCCGAGATCCGTCGCAGTTGCAAATCGAGAATCGCTTGCGCCTGAATCTCGGAGAACGCCAGGCTACTCATCGCCTTCTGCAACTTCGTGAGATAGGTCTTGAGCGGTACGTCCGAAGGCACACCTTTCCACGTTTTCACTTCACTCGTGGTTTGCAGGTTTGCCGTCAACCACTGCCGTGCCTCGTCAACTGAACGCGAATTGCGGATGAGCGTCACGATGTAGTCAAGCGCATCGATGGCTTTCGTAAGTCCTTCGAGGATGTGTGCGCGTGCGCGCGCCTTGCGCAACTCGTATTCGGTTCGCTTCTTTACTACCTCACGGCGAAACTCCACGAACGCTTCGAGCATCTGCTTGAGGTTCAAGACACGGGGCTGGCCATTAACGATCGCGAGATTGATCACGCCGAACGACGACTGCATCGGCGTCAACTTGTACAGCTTGTTGAGCACCACTTGCGGCACTGCATCGCGTTTCAACTCAACCACGATGCGCATGCCGGTACGGTCTGACTCGTCGCGCAGATCCGAAATACCTTCAATCTTCTTTTCATTGATCAACTCGGCGATGCGCTCAAGCAAACGCGCCTTGTTCACCTGGAACGGTATTTCGGTGATTACGATCGCGTCGCGTTCTTGTGCACCGCGCCCGATGCGATCTATTCCGGCGCGCGCGCGCAACTGCAAAACACCGCGCCCTTCGATGTACGACTTTCTGATCTCCTCGCGGCCATAAATGAAACCACCGGTCGGAAAGTCGGGACCAGTCACGATCTTCGTTAGATCCTCGACATTCAACTCAGGATCCTTCAGCAGCGCCAGGGTTGCGTCGACAATTTCAGTGATATTGTGAGGCGGAATCTTTGTCGCCATTCCGACCGCGATGCCATCGGAACCGTTGATGAGAAGGTTTGGAATACGAGCCGGTAGAACTGTCGGTTCGCTGAGCGACTCGTCGTAGTTAGGTTGAAATGTAACTGTCTCTTTCTCAATATCCGCAAGGATTTCATTCGCCAGGCGCGCCATGCGGATCTCGGTGTAACGCATCGCCGCTGCCGCATCGCCGTCCACTGACCCGAAGTTTCCCTGACCATCGATCAGGGGATAACGCATCGAGAAATCCTGCGCGAGGCGCACGATCGTGTCGTACACCGGCATGTCGCCGTGCGGGTGATACTTACCGATCACGTCGCCAACGATGCGCGCGCTCTTCTTGTAAGGCTTGTTGTAGGTGTTGCCCAGTTCATGCATGGCCCATAGCACGCGCCGGTGCACGGGTTTCAAACCATCGCGAATGTCCGGCAAGGCGCGGCCGATGATGACTGACATCGCATAGTCGAGATACGACCGACGCATCTCGTCTTCGATATTTATATGATTGCGTTCAGAAGTTGTTTCCATCTACAAGCCTTTCCAGTACAATCCGCGACGCAGTTCAGCCCCTGTTAAAGATACTGAGCTTAGGTTTGGCGACTTTTTCCAGGGAAGAAAAACAGGCGAAAAGCATTACTATCAAAGTGCCCGTATTTTAGCCTTTTTCGACCGTTTTTGGCAACTTCGAAAGAGGCCAAAACTCTAATAAAATCAATAGCTTCGTGTAAGCACCTCCGGCGTTGGAGAGGCCTCAACAAACTCCGTCGGCTCCCATGGGTGAAGAACGAAATTGGAAGCGGATCCGTGAGCGGTTGGCGCTCCACTTACCGGTGCGTGTGCGGGGACGCGAGACACCCGATTTTGAATGGACCGAGATGACCCGGCTGGCCAACGTGACTCCGTTTGGGGCTGGTTTTCCTCTCAAGCGACCGACTGAAAAAGGTCGCTTGTTACACATGACAATCCCGATGCCACGCCAGTTGCGCGTGTTTGATCACGTTGAAGATCAATATCGCATCTGGGCCATCGTCAGATATTTCAAGGCAAACCCTTCCGAAAAGGGGACGTTGTTTGACGTCGGCGTGGCGTTCATCGGCAAACGCGCTCCGGCAAGTTATGAAACTGAGCCGTGGAAGCGTTATGACATTTCAACTACGGCTTTCCAGGCGTTGGCCAGGCCTGAGGACATGCTGAAGCCGCTTGCGACAGCGGATCAGCGCATGTACACGAGGTATAGCATCGCGGTCGAGATGCGGATCGAGATGGTTGATTCTGATGGCGCAGTCACTGAAAGCGAACAGACCGTAACAGAAGACATAAGTTCGAGAGGCGCCACGATTTTCACGACGCTAAAAATTCCAACAGGTCGCTTCATCAAACTGACGAGTGACCAGCAGGGAGTGACCGTCTACGCCGCTATTAGATCTCGCAGCACTGGCGCAAACGGGATCCCGAGAATTCACGTGGAGTTCATAGATAAGGAATGGCCGTTGTAAGATAGCGCGACCGAGAGCGACGAGGTGGGGAATAACGGAACATATCCGGCGAAGCGTCTGGAAACGCAAACGCCAGCGGGACCATCGATGTTGCCGCAGTGGGCACTGGAGCTGGTCCGTCCAGTTGTCGGTGTCTTCAGTCGTCTGTTCTGGAAGATCGAGTTCCGCGGTGTTGAAAACGTTCCGGAGCACGGTGGTTTGATCGTCGCCGCCAATCACCAAACGTACATCGATCCGTTTTGGCTTTCGCTCAAGATTAAGCGTCCGACGCGTTATCTCGCGTGGAGTGCTGCGTTTGGCTGGCCCGTTGTGGGCCGTTGTCTCGTCTGGTTTGGGGCCTGGCCGCTCGCACTCGAAGGGAGCGACCCGAAGGCGATTCGTCGTTCGTTGCAGTGGTTGCGCGACGGTGGTGCGGTGGTGATTTTTCCCGAAGGTGGACGAAGCACGTCAACTGGCTCGCTCGAGAGATTCAAGGCCGGCGCCGTTCGTCTTGCGTTGGAAGCTAACGTGCCGATACTGCCGGTCACGATCAAGGGCGGCAATCGCGTGTGGCCCAGAGGCTGGCGCTTTCCGCGGCCTGGAAAAGTGACGGTTATCTATCATCCGCTGTATCACGCGGAGCAGTGTCCGGACGAAGAGACGCGTGCGTGTGCGCGAAGAGAGAGTGAGAAGTTAGCTGAGGTTATTGCTTCCGCACTTTAGATCCACAGATTACACAGATTTATTTTCTGTAATCTGTGGATAACACTTTCAGCATTGCGTCGTGGACGAGCCCGTTGGTGGCGAGAACTTTCTCGGTGTAGATGTCGAGCGGCTCGTTTTTGAAGTTGGTCACTCGTCCGCGTGCTTCGCCGATCAATAACGCGCCCGCAGCGATGTCCCAGGGGCTCAAACCATCCTCCCAGAACCCATCGAAACGCCCGCACGCAACATACGCGAGATCGAGCGCCGCTGAACCATCGCGCCGCACGGCCTGCGCAGCCATCGTGAAATTCGTGAAGCCGCGTGCAAAGTCAGGCCGTTCGCGAACGTTGTAAGGAAAGCCGGTGCACAGCATCGCCGCGTTCAACTCTTCAACCGACGAGACACGAATCCTCCGATCATTCAGCGTTGCGCCTTGACCGCGCTCCGCAGCAAACATCTCGTCTCGCATCGGATCGTAAACAACTCCGATCTCCAATTGGCCCGCATGCTCCAACGCGATCGACACACAGAAGCATGGATAACCATGCGCGTAGTTTGTAGTGCCATCGAGTGGATCGATGATCCACTTCCATTCGCTTCGTTTGCCGCCAACCAGAACCGCTTCCCCTGATTCTTCCGCAAGGATGCCGTGCTGTGGATAGTAAGACCGAATTCGGTCGACTATGAGGTTCTCAGCCGCGATATCGGCCTCGGTAACGAGATTGATGTCGCCCTTGTTTGTGATCTTCGCGGAGCCGAGACGCTGAACCAGAAGAGCGCCGGCGTCGCGCGCCATTTGCCTCGCAAAGTTAAGCATAAGAATTTTCTCGCGCAAAGGCGCAAAGCCACAAAGCGCTGCCGCGTTTCCGGAGGTCTTCCTTTGCGTCTTTGCGCCTTTGCGCGAGAACCCTATTTGGACATCAACGGAATCTGAATTCCTTTTTCGCGTGCTGTATCTTCCGCGACTTCGTAACCCGCATCGACGTGCCTCGCAACGCCCAACCCCGGATCGTTCGTTAACACGCGATTCAAACGCCTCGCCGCCTCGTCGGTCCCATCCGCCACCGACACTTGCCCTGCGTGCAACGAATAACCGATGCCGACGCCGCCACCGTGATGAAACGACACCCAGCTCGCGCCACTGGCCGTGTTCAGTAACGCATTCAGGATGGGCCAGTCGGCCACCGCATCCGAACCGTCCTTCATTCCTTCCGTTTCTCGAAAAGGCGATGCGACCGAGCCTGTATCCAGATGATCGCGCCCGATCGCGATCGGTGCTTTCAGATCCCCACGCTTCACGAGGTCGTTGATCGCTTCACCCATCTCGGCACGTTCGCCATAACCCAACCAGCAGATGCGTGCGGGCAGCCCCTGGAAGTGAACGCGTTCGCGCGCGAGGCGCAACCAGCGATTCAGAGTACTGTCGTCGGGAAACATCTCAAGCGCGAGATCGTCGGTTTTGCGAATGTCTTCTGCATCTCCCGAAAGCGCAACCCAACGGAACGGTCCCTTGCCTTCGCAAAAAAGCGGACGAATGTACTCGGGTACAAATCCCGGTATCTCGAACGCATCCTTGCATCCGGCATCGAATGCCTGCTTGCGAATGTTGTTGCCGTAATCAAATGCAACTGCGCCGCCGCGTTTCAGCGCCAGCATCGCTTCGACGTGTCGCGCCATCGACTCCATCGACTGCTGAACGTAAGCAGCCGGATCCTTTTCTCGAAGACCCGCTGCCGCATCGAGCGTCAAACCGGCAGGCACATATCCATTCAAAGGATCGTGAGCGCTCGTCTGGTCTGTGATTGCATCGACTTTCACACCGCGCCGCACAAGCTCGGGCAAGACCTCCGCGCAATTACCAACCAGGCCGACGGAGATCGCCCGCTTCTGGTCGCGCGCGTCGTCACAGATTTCCAGTGCTTCGTCCAGCGTCATCGCGATGCGATCGCAGTAACCGGTACGCACGCGTCGCTCGATACGCACTGGATCGACGTCGATGCCGAGGAACACTGCGCCGTTCAACGTCGCAGCGAGCGGTTGTGCGCCGCCCATACCACCCATGCCACCGGACACGACCAGCTTGCCGGAAAGATCGCCGCCGAACTGTTTGTCGGCCATCGCCGCAAACGTCTCAAACGTTCCCTGCACGATGCCCTGCGTACCGATGTAGATCCAACTGCCGGCCGTCATCTGACCGTACATCATCAAACCACGACGCTCTAGTTCATGAAAGTGTTCCCAGTTGGCCCATGCGCCGACGAGATTCGAGTTGGCTATCAACACGCGCGGGGCATATTCGTGCGTGCGAAAGACCGCGACCGGCTTGCCTGACTGGACCAGCAACGTCTCGTCGTTTTCGAGCTCGCGCAACTCGCGCACGATCGCGTCGAAACAGGACCAGTTCCGCGCGGCCTTGCCCGCGCCACCGTAGACGATGAGCTCATCCGGACGCTCGGCAACGTCCGGATCGAGATTGTTCATCAGGCACCGAAGCGCAGCCTCCTGATGCCAACCTTTGCAACTCAATTGGGCGCCGCGCGGCGCATGAACTACACGATGGTCCATCGATTCAATTAATCTGTGTAATCTGTGGATTAGCCTTCTTTAGAACGCCAGAGACGACGAAACCATGTGGCGATGTCCGTTTTACTTAGCTGTTCCAGTTCGCCTGCGTCGAGCCACGTTCCGGCGCACTTGTCGCAGGTATCGATTGCCACGGTTTCAATCATGACCTCTTTCAGAGTCCCATCGCAGCGCGGACACTGCATGGATGATGTTCCCGCTTCTTTGGCCTGCGCCGCCACCCGGATCTTCTCACGCAGTTTTTCGATGGCTTCCTGGTTCTTTTTATGGAAGTATTCTTCCTCCATGCCTCTTCTACGATCGTCCATTCCGTTTGACATTTATAGATCCTCCAATTGTGGTTACAATCCGGCGAAGTCGCCCTGCGCGATCGCGTTTGTCAGCCTTTCGATATCACCCGACATCGATCGATCCTCTTTCAACGGCGGCACCAGCTTACGAACGATCTCATACGCCTGCTTCACTCCCCGTCCTGGTGCCAGCGGAGCATGATGTTCGAGTCCTTGTGCAGCCGCCATCAACTCGATCGCCGTCGCCAGCTCGGCGAGCTTCACGATCGAGCGCAGCTTGGTCGCAGAAGTCATGCCCATTGAAACATGATCTTCTTTGCCACCATCCGTCGGCACGTTATCGATACTCGCCGGATGCGCCAGAACTTTCGCCTCGTTCAAAAGCGCGACAGCCGTTACCTGAAGCATCATGAAACCCGAAGCAATGCCGGGCTGCGACGTTAGAAATGGTGGTAGTCCCTCGTTCGAATCGGGATTCACCAGCCTGTCGATGCGTCGTTCAGTGATACTCATCAAGTCTGTCAAAGCAATCGCGGCGTAGTCAAAAACCAGTGCGAGCGGCGCGCCGTGGAAGTTGCCACCTGACAAGACTTCACCTGACTCCGAAAACACCAGCGGATTGTCCGTAGCACTGCCGCTCTCAATCTCTACAACCTGTTTCGCGTGATTGAGCGCCGTGCGAATCGCGCCATGGACCTGCGGCATGCAACGCAAACTGTAAGCGTCCTGAACTCGCGGATCGTTGTCGAGATGCGACTCTCGGATCTCGCTGTCCTGCATCAGCTCGCGCAAGTGAGCAGCAACTGCCACTTGGCCCGGATGCGGGCGCGCTGTGTGAATGCGTTCGTCAAAGGCCACGGGCGTGCCTTTGAGGGCTTCGAGTGCCATGGCGCCGGCAACATCCGCGAGATGGACGAGTTGTTCGGCGCGGTGCAGTGCGAGCGCTCCCACCGCTCCCATCGCTTGCGTGCCGTTGAGGAGCGCGAGTCCTTCTTTTACTTCCAACTGAAGCGGCGCAATCCCGGCTCGCTCCAGCGCGGTCGCCGCGAGCAAACGTTCGCCCTGGTAAAAGACTTCTCCTTCGCCGATGGCCGCGAGCGCGAGATGTGCGAGTGGCGCGAGGTCACCGCTGGCGCCGACACTTCCTTTCTCGGGAATGACCGGCGTCACGCCTTTTTCGAGCATCGCGATCAGAGTTTCGATCACTAAAGGACGCGCGCCGCTAAAGCCACAAGCAAGCACGTTCGCGCGTAGCAACATCATCGCGCGGGCTTCGGCTTCGGGCAGTGGATCACCCAAACCACAGGAGTGACTGCGAACGAGATTGAGTTGCAACTGAAGTAGGTCAGACTGAGCGATGCTGACGTCTGACAGCTTTCCAAAGCCTGTATTGACTCCGTAAACTGTCCGACCTTCGGTAACGATGTTCTGGACCACCTGGCGCGCCTGCTCCGCACGTTCGCGCGCTGCTGCCCCGAGAGCGACCTGTTCGCGTCCCCTGGCGACGTCCACGATCTGTTGAATGGTAAGTTGTTGACCCTGAAGTTCAAGCATAGGAATAAATCAGCCACAGATTACACAGATCTACACACCGATCGATCTGAAGAAATCTGTGGCCCAACCTGATCCGCAATCAGGATGCGCTGGCCCTCTTATCCGGCGTTTCTGAAATGTCGATCTTCTTAAACTCTGCTGTGGCTGTGGCTCCGCCGCCACCGCTGCGAACACGTTGACGTGCGCGTTTCGCGCGCACTGTCGTTCGTCGTGTCGTCGCCGCCGTCCAACTCGTCATTCGTTTCAGCGGGCGCAGTGAAAACTCGTGTTTCGGCAATACTTCGCCGGTCGCTTCGCGTAGTCGCACAGTTCCGATCGCAAAAACCGCTACCGCGGCGTTGAAAACGATTCCAATCACAAAGACGATCCAGCCAGGAACAACCCCGACCTGCGCTCTATCGATGAACGCGTCGAAATCGCGTGCGGGCAACGGCGATAAATAAACTTTCAGGTTCCAACTCAAAGCAAGGAGCGCGAAGATCCACAAGTAATTCCGACGCAGGCGTCGGCCAACTGCTTCCCACTCGGTAATCGTGAAATGAGGCGTGGTCAGGTCTGCGGCGAGATGTTCTGCCCATGCTTCATCGGTTGGTCTGCTTTCGGGCGCCAGGATGGATGCAAAGTAACCTGTCTCCAGAATTCTTACGCGGCTCGACCAGATTTCGTAGTAACGGTAACGGCGCGCTTCCATCAGCAGAAAGATCGCCACGAGGATCGAGTTGATCGGGATCACAAAATGGGGATTGTTCGGGGAGCTGAAGACGAACGAAAGCGTGGCGCCTGCCGTGATGACGGCCCAGTTGGTGGTAGTGTCGAGCCGGTTTCGCCAGGTGTTTGAGCGCTGCACTTCACCGCGATAGAAGTGGATCATCGCAGTGTTGAACTCCCCGGGCGTCATCCGACGCATCAGTCCGGAGGGCGACTGTGCGGGGCTGTCGGCCAGAGGTTCAACCGGAGCCGGGGTTCTCAGCCGTCCGGTGACCCTGTCTGTCGATAATGGACCGCTACCTCTTTGACTTGCTTCGGTGGACATCGAAATGAATCGGCGGAGCGCGCCGGCCAGAGCGGGGCGCGGAACTCCAGAACCCGATAATAGCATGAATGAGGCCGAACTACCGTTGCCGTTTGAGGTTATCCATCCACAGATTACACAGATTGCATTAAACAATCTGCGTAATCTGTGGATTTGCCCCATCCTTGACACTGTTTCCACCACCGCCCTATAGTGGCCGTTCGTTGTTTGAAGAGTGTGAAATAAAGTTGGATGAACAATGGATGCGGCACGCGCTGGCCGCCGCCCGCGAGGCACAGGCAAGCGGCGAGGTGCCCATCGGCACCTGTATCGTCAGCGACAAAAAACTCCTCGCTGTTTCCGGCAACCGCACGCGCACTGACTGCGATCCAACAGCCCACGCTGAAATCGTTGCCCTTCGCGAAGCCGCCAGAAAACTGGGCAACTACCGGCTGACCAGCGTGGATGTTTATTCGACGATTGAACCTTGCGCGATGTGCGCGGGCGCGTTGATACAGGCGCGGGTCAGGCGTTTGATTTACGGCGCACCGGACGAACGCGCCGGAGCTGTGACAAGTCGCTTTCGGATCTGCGACACAGATTTTTTGAATCACCGGATTGAAGTCAGCTCGGGCATTTTGGAAGACGAGTGCCGCGCGCTGATGCAGGAGTTTTTTCGGAACAGACGAACGGAATAAGCACGCGGAGAGGTCGCATAGTGGATTAGTGCACCGGTCTCGAAAACCGGAGTGGGTTAACGCCCACCGTGGGTTCGAATCCCACCCTCTCCGCCATAAATATTTCGACTTCCAATTGACAATTCGGAGAGGTGCAGGAGTGGTTGAACTGGCAGCACTGGAAATGCTGTGAACGGGAAACCGTTCCGTGGGTTCGAATCCCACCCTCTCCGCCAGTAAGCTCGCGTCCCCCGACGCCCCCTAACGCAACTTTCATTTAGCTTTTGGGGACGGCGATGAGCGACGATAAGTTAGCCATTGAAGAAGCGCGGCGTGCCGCGCAACACGACTCGGTCAAGAGTCAGGTTGAAAGCGAAGTTCAAGCTGAAATCAGCGAACGCGCTGCAACCAAAACAGTACCCGGCGAATCGCAGCGAATGGATCAGGTCGCAGGCGAGTTTCGATCGAAGGCAGTTAACGAGGTCATTGACACCGAGCGCGAAGTGCAACGCTCAAGAGGACTCGCGCGAGTTTCGCAAATCGTTGATTACATCTTCTACGTAATCTACGCGTTGCTAGGCATGCGATTCCTGCTGGCGTTGATGGCTGCGCGGAGCAGCGCTGGTTTTGTGCAGTTTGTGGTCGCGATTAGCGATCCCTTCTATGCGCCGTTTCGCGGGATTGTTGCCAGTCCGCAAGCCGGTGGCGGCCACACGTTGATGTTACCGATCGTTGTAGCGATAATCGCGTACGTGTTGCTTCATCTCGGTATCAACGGCTTGCTGCGCATGCTCGCGCATCGCAAGACAGAGATTTAAGTATTTCCAATTGCCGATTGCCAATTGCCGATTTGATCGGTTTGGTGTCTTAACAATCGGCAATCGGCAATTGACAATCAGCAATTATCAGATCCCGGGCTCCGCACAACGCTAGCCTTGTGAACCCCGCCAGGCCGGGAACGGAGCAACGGTAGCAGTGGCGGCGTGTGTTGCGGGAAAGTCCGGGGTCTGGCCAGTCAGTTTTTTGCAAGGGGTCTCACATTTTTTAACTCTCCCGTAGGCTTCGGATCAAACAAAGGAGTCAATCCCGATGAAAAAGATCTCTATCGCCACAGGAGCTTTGCTCACACTAGTGCTGAGTGGATTTTCGGTCTTTGCACAATCTCAATCGCGCGACGAAATCTTGAAACAGATCGGAATCAAGCAACAGGAATTGGAAACCCTTGAACAACTCTTTCTGTCACCATCAGAAGAAGATCAAGCTTCTTTTGCAGAATTTCTCAGCCAGCCGAATACCGGCTTGATTCGTTTGTTACCTCGGGAGAAATATGAGACTGAGGCTTACAAAAACAAGCCAGGCCTCAGCATCCGGGGTGGGGGTGCTTACTATTCCTTTGCGCGACGTACTCACGAATACGGCTACGGTAACGACATCGGACTCGAACGTGGTCTGTTATCTACCGCAGGCCAAATAGGAATGCTCAGCAGCCTCGGCGACACACCACTCGAAAGCGTTAGTCTTGAAATGGCAGACTCAAAAAACATGGCTGTGCCGAACCTCGAGAGAATGTCGGTCCGAACAAGCCTTGAGCTCAAGGCGAACTCGACTTACCTGCTACGATCGGCCGACCGCGAACGTCTTGATGTCCTGGTCGCGTTCAGAATCGTACGTGTTGATACTGATGGCAGCGCAGTCATTCTTTGGAAGATATTGAAGAGTTTTCCGGTCAAACAGACGGCTGGAAACAATTAAGTACACCAACAACGAAACCGACACAATGGCCTATCAAGTAATCGCCCGGAAGTGGCGCCCGCAGACATTCGACGAAGTAACAGGCCAGGAACCGATCACGCGCACGCTCCGGAATGCGATCGAGCATCAGCGATTGCATCACGCTTACTTGTTTTCGGGCGCTCGTGGTGTGGGAAAAACCACGAGCGCACGTCTGCTCGCTAAAGCCCTCAATTGCCACAAGGCCAAACAGCCAACACCGACGCCGTGTCGTTCTGACGATCCGGATCAGTGTCCATCATGCCGCGAGATCACGGAGAGTCGCTCGATCGACGTGCAAGAGATTGACGCCGCGTCGAACACCGGCGTTGATAACGTGCGCGAAGCGATCATCGCGAGCGTCGGTATCGCACCTGCGCGCGATCGCTACAAGGTGTTCATCATCGACGAAGTGCACATGCTCTCCGGCGCTGCGTTCAACGCCCTGCTGAAGACTTTGGAAGAGCCGCCACCGCGCGTCGTCTTCATCATGGCGACAACTGAACGTCACAAAGTTCCGGAAACGATCCTCTCGCGCTGCCAGCAATTCGAATTTCGCACCATTGCCACCGCAAAGATCCTCGAGCGTCTCAAACTGATCGCGAAGTCGGAGAAGATCACGATCCCGGATGACGCGTTGCGCGAAATCGCGCGCACCGGCGAAGGATCGATGCGTGATGCACAATCAGCGCTGGATCAGGTGATCAGCTTTGCAGGCGACAAGATCAAGAAAGAGGACGTGGAGATGGCGCTCGGCGTCGCTGGCGCCGACATTCTAAAACGCATCATCGACAGCATCGCGAATAACCAACCGGCAGAAGCGATCGCCGCTGTTGACGACATCGTGATGCGTGGTCACGATTTGCGAAACTTCTGCCGCGATCTGCTGGCGCACTTCCGCGATCTGCTCGTCACCAAAGTTTCCGGAAATGAAGAGCTGTTGGAATCGGCAGTTTGCGAGCCCGGGGAACTCAAGCGCCAGGCCGCACTGTTTTCCGAGTCGGATCTGGTGCGCTTCTTTCATTCGCTTGCTGAAACTGAAACAAAACTTCGCGCCGCCACTCAACCGCGCTACCAGTTGGAAATCGGGATCGTAAAGCTGATGGAACTGCGCGGTGTGGAGACGATCGGTGAGATCATTCAACGACTCGCGGCACTCGAAACAAACCTCGGAGCTGACGGATCTGTATCCTCGAACAAAGCACCGTCCGGTTCCGGAGGTAGTTCGACTTCGAACCGCAGCAATCCCGAGCGGCCACCGACGGCCCCTCGACCTGCGGGAACTTCCTTCACAGCAGTAGCCGTCTCGCCGGCCTTAGAGAAAGAAGCGGAACCGGTTGCGCCGTCAATCGAAGCATCGACGATCGATCGGATCAAAGCTGTTTTGGAAAGTCAGCGAAAGATGTTGCTGGTTACGGCGCTCGATGCGGCCCAGACAGCAGCGCTCGAGGAGAGCGAGTTTGTCGTGGAGTTCGCGCCGGATGCGCGAGTTCAACGCGACACTCTGTCGCGGCTGGAGAATATCAAGCTCGTCCAGGAAGCATGCCGCCAGGTGACCGGCAGGGAGATCGGGGTTCGGATTTCAGTGAAGGATCCGACGGCCACGGGCGAGCCGCTCGGACGTGAGGACGAAGAGCGCCTCGAAAAGCAGCGCTTGCGTGAGATGGCCGAGAGCAACCCGCTCGTCCAGCAGATGCTGAAGACCTTCCGCGGCGAGATCGTTGATGTGCGCCGCGATAAATGAAGTAGCCACTAAGAAGCACAAAAGGCACAGAGAGTGAATACCCCTTTGTGATTTTTGTGCCTTTTTGTGACCTCGAACAAATCTGCTCTTTGTGTCGTATGAGTCTCCACTTGGAGGTAGGTTGATACGATGCGCGATCCAGTTTTAGCAGGTGTACTGAGCTTGATTATTCCGGGAGTCGGCCAGCTTTACAACGGCCGCATTCTGGCGGGAATTCTGTGGCTGGTTTTCACGCCTGGGTTCTGGCTGGGCACCGGCGGAACGCTGGGTTGGATTTGCCACATAGTCTCCGCGTACTGCGCGTACTCGTACGCGAAGGAACACCCCTACCGAAGCTAGCAGCAAGCAGAAAACAGTAGCAGCAGTGTTTAGAGTTCAAGCTTTAGCTTGTGGTTACTCGTTACCGAGTACGCAACCTAAAGGTTGAACTCTAAACTCAAGACCTACGGTTTTTTCGGTTTTACGGCTGGCGGGATGTCCTCGAGGTCCACTTCACTCTCCAACTTCGGCGGTCCACCCCTCAACATCGGCGCCACCTTCGTCACCGGTAAACTCACCGTAGCGATCGGATCGACACGTCTGAGAATCGCACCACCACGGCCCGCAACCCAAACATTCGTCCCGCCACGATAAGCAATCGAGAATAACGCCGTGCTCGTGATCGTCGGCTGCACTTCCCACGTCTGACCGCTGTCGCGGCTGTGAATGATCTTTCCCTGTTCTCCAACGGCGAGAACGTCGTTTCGGCTAACGAGTGCGACTCCAAACAGATTACCGCCCGCATTCGTCTCGAGATCTTTCCACGTCTCACCACCATCGTCCGTTCTTAAAACGATGCCGCCGGCGCCGACGATGTAGGCGCGCTGCGTATCCGCAAAAGCGATCGCGTACAACCATTCTTTGAGATTTCGATCGACACGCTTCCAGCTTTTCCCGCCGTCTTCCGTGCGCAGGATCGTGCCGCCTGAGCCAACCGCGATTCCATGCAACTGATCGACAAACTTCACGTCTTCAAGCCAGTTGAGTGAGTTTGTCTGCTGAAACTGCCAGGTCGCGCCCTCGTCGTTCGTATACCAGATCGCGCCGCGCGCGCCGACCACCCAGCCCTCGGTCGTCGAAACAAACGAGACGCCAAACAGATCTTCTTTTGCTGGACTCGAGACTGTGTCCCACGTTACACCGCCGTTGGTGGAATGGAGAATCGTGCCTTTGTTACCAACCGCCCAACCCGATTGCTCACTCGTGAAATCGATCGCGTTCAAAGTGACAGTCGTTCCCGAAGGCCGGATGGTCCACGTCTTACCGCCGGTGTTTGTAAAAAGAATTCTGCCACGCTCACCGACTGCCCAACCGTGAGAGTTGTCGATGAAAAAGATATTGGCTAGGTCGTCGCGGCCGCCTTCGGTGAGTCTCTTCCAGGAGAGTCCACCATCGTCAGTGCGCACCACAAGACCATCGGCGCCTGCCGCCCAACCGATCGACTCGTCGGAGAAATGAACTGTTTGAAGTCTTGGCGCGGTGCGAACGTTAACTGGTAACCAGATGTTGCCACCGTCGCCAGTCGTCAGTACGACTCCACTATCTCCCGCGGCCCAACCGTGCATCTCGTCAGTGAAGAAGACCGTGTACAGATCGGTAGTCACGAGTGCGTCCTTCATTGTCCACGTTTCGCCACCGTCTTCGGTCTGCAAAATGGAACCGCGATAACCGACGGCAGTGGCTTTCTTCGGCGCGGTGAAGGTGACACCGGTGAGGGCAAAGTCGGTCAGTTTCTTTATTTGCTTCCAATCGGCTCCGCCGTTTGATGTCACCAGTAAGGTGCCGTGCGATCCGACCGCGATCCCGTTCTTTGCATCCGCAAACGCGACCGAAAAGAGGTGAGACGTGGTTTGACTCGATTGCGTCTTCCAGGTCTTGCCGCCGTCAGTCGTGGCGATGATTTCACCAAACGTGCCGACGGCCCAGCCGAGCAGAGGATTCTTCGGAGCAAAGGTAACTGCAAACAGATGGGCGCGAACGCCGCTCTGCCGCAAGACCCACTTACCGCCGCCATTCGAAGTGGTGAGCACTACGCCGCGAGCGCCCGTAATCACCACACGCGAACGATCCTTCACGTACATTCCGTAGAGCGTGGTAATTGCCGGACTGAGCTGCTCTTCCCACTCGAAGCCGCCGTTGTTGGTAGTTAAAACAACGCCGTTGGTGCCGATTGCCCAGCCACGCTTTTTGTCGGTTGCAAACCGGATCGAGTTGATTGAGTTTCCCTGCGGCAGAGGGTTTTGCCATTGCCAGCCCCGTTGCTGATCCTGCGCGGAGACAACGGTGACGAACGTGAGCAGCAGGCAAACTGAGAGCAGTGCTTTTGTAGACAACGTGAGAGGCACGATCACCAGTCCTGAAGAAATCGGTCGAAAAGGGGAGGCAAAATTATAGTAACCAGCCACGGATTTACACAAATGAACACGGATCAGATCCGTTTTAATCGTCAGGATCTGTGGTTCCGACCTTGTCTTCGGCGTCGCGCAGGATCGATTCTTCCACATGTCCGGCAGCTGCGATGCGACGTGCGGCGTTGTCGGCTGCCTCCTGTAACAAGTGGCCTGCGTGCCCGCGCGTCCATTCCCAACTAACCTTATGCGCTGAAGCGGCGCGATCGAGTCGCTGCCACCACGGCAGGTTTGCCTTGCGACGAAAGCGCCCATTCATTGTTTCCACGACATAGCGCGAATCAGTGAAAACACTAACTTTGCACGGTTGCTTCAGCGATTCGAGGCCAACGGCGGCTGCGGCAATTTCAGCCTGCTGGTTCGTCGCTACCCCGAGGTACTCGCCCACTGCACGCCAGAATCCTTTGTAACCGAGCAACGCCACTGCCGCGGCACGGCTCGCCGCCTGGCCGTTGCCCAAACTCGAGCCGTCGCAGAAAATCGACACCTGCTTCAACTCGGAATCTTGTGTCTTGTCGTTACTCACAGTTGAGATTTGAAAATTTGAGACGTAGCCTATCACGCAATCAGCGGAAATTGTAGAATCTGGGCACCTCGATCTGGGAGTTAACACTATGAGCGGACTATCAGCAAAAGAATGTGTTCCCTGCCGCGGAGGAGTACCGCCGCTGACGGCCGAAGAGATCGCGAGGCTCTTGCCGGAGCTGGATGGATGGGAAGTCGTTAACGAGCATCATTTGAAGAAGAGTTACAAGTTTCCAAACTTCCGCGAGGCGCAGACGTTTGTGAACCGCGTTGGGGATCTGGCAGAAGAGCAAGGGCATCATCCGGATATTTGTTTCGGGTGGGGACAAGCGGAGATCACGATCTGGACGCATAAGATCGATGGACTCACGGAGAGCGACTTCATCCTGGCCGCTAAAATCGACAAGTTGTCTTAACCACGAAGACACAAAGACACAAAGTAATTTCTTCACTTAGTGTCCTTGTGTCTTTGTGGTAAAAAAGGCTCGGCTAAGTATACTTTTTCAACCTCATCAACCATTCGCTTCAAACTGAATCTGGCATTCGCCGCTTCCTGGGCGCGTTTTCCGATTTCTGTGTCCTGCAACAACTGTCCGACTGCACTTGCGATTCGCTCAACGTCTCCGATCGGTACCAGTAATCCGGTCTCTCCGTCCTGAATGATTTCCTGCGCGCCCTCGGTTCGTGTCGCGACCACCGCCGTGCCCGCGGCCATCGCCTCCGCTATCGCCAACCCGAACGACTCCGTCTCCGACGCCGACACAAACACATCCATCGCGCACAACAACTTCTCCGCCTCATCCACCCAACCCAGGAAATAGAAACAGTCCTTCAACCCCAGCTCTCCAACCAGTTTTTCGAGTTGCTTACGAACCTCGCCGGACGCTGACGTATCCAAACCCGCCAATACGAATTGAGTCTCGGGAAACTTCGCCACGATCTTCGCTGCCGCACGAACAAAATCATCGTGTCTCTTCAACGTCCGCAACTCGCCAATGCTGCCAACCAACAAACAATCCGCCGGCAGACCCATGCTTCTCAGAAACTGCGCGCGATCGAAACCAACTGATGCGCGACTAAACCGCTCTACGTCGATGCCATTCGGAATCAACGCGATCTGCTCCTCACCCACGACGCGATTCGCTCGAAGCTCTTTCGCAACCGCAGACGAAACGGCGATCACACGCGTCGCCCGCGCGAGCGTGTGTCGATGGAGCCGGTTCAATTGAAACAAGACGTGACGTGTCGCGATGAACCTGGTTTGACGATTACGCCGCGCTGCGTATGCGGCGAGCGAATAGTCGCGCGCCATGTGCGCATGAACGACGTCGATCTTCCGCCGTCGCACAAACCGCTCCAACTCATGCGCGCTCGCGACGTCTAAAGCATTTCGCAACGGCAGAGTAAGGATTCTCTCTGGAGGCACCTGGAGATGACGTACCAGCGGCGCTCTCGGCCTGACTGCAACGAAGAGATCGTGTCCGCGTGCGACGAGATGGTTGGTGAGATCGGCAACATACCGCTCGCCGCCGCCGAAGGATGCCGCTGAACTGATCTGAAGAATGTTCAATCTGATGTCCGTACGAAAGCCGTCCACAGATTATGCCGATTGCACCGATCAAAAAGTCGAAATCTGCGCAATCTGTGGATGGCACAACGGTTGCCGTTACGAAATGCAACAGAACGATGTTTGTCGGAGGATTGTATGGCTAAGCCAAAATTAGTGACAGGACTTTTTAAAAGCAAAGTAGCAGCGGAGTCAGCAGTTGATGCCCTCTTGAAGCGTGGTTTTTCACGCGATGACATCAGCGTGCTTATGTCAGACGCTACTCGATCGAAGGAATTTGCGCTCCAAACACGCACGCATGCGGCCGACGGACTCGGAATCGGTGGCGCGGTTGGCATGGGCGTCGGCGCAGTTCTCGCCGCAATCGCGGCTGTCGGAACATCACTCATCCTGCCGGGAATTAACCTTGTGATCGCTGGTCCAATCGCGGCCGCACTCGCCGGCGCGGGCGCCGGTGGAGCGACGGGCGGATTGATCGGGGCTTTGATCGGCGCTGGTATTCCGGAGTATCGCGCGAAGGTTTACGAAGCAGGAATCAAGGGTGGCGGAATTCTGATCGGCGTTGAAGCCGCTTCAGATGAAGAGGTTGATCGACTCGAAGACTTGCTTGCCGAACTTGGAGGCGAGCACGTTCGGACAGAATAACTTTTAGACCAACTCAAGGGAGGTTACTGATATATGGGTTTACCGAATAAAGACGAAGTTGAAGGAAAATGGGATCAAGCCAAAGGTAAGACCAAGGAAGCTATCGGCAGAGCCATCGACGACGAAGAACTCGAGGCCGAGGGCCGCGCCGACCACGCGGGCGGCAAAGTCGAAGAAGGATACGGCAAGGCTCGCAGGAAAGTTGGCGAAGCGATCGAAGACGTCGGCGACGCCATCAAGCGATAAGTAACAATTAACCACAAAGGCACAAAGACACTAAGTTGAACTTAATCAGCTTAGTGTCTTTGTGTCTTTGTGGTTAAAAACTCTCACGCCGGTTGGCGGGCGGACAGACGTTCGCGGGCCAGCTTGTCCCACTTGCGCTGTTCTCGATAACGATACGAGGGCATCGTCTTTACCGCCTCAACACAACGCCCAAAGATCTCACGCGCTTCTTCGCGCTGATTGAGTTGCTCCAGAGTCTTGCCATAGTAATAAAGACCTTCCGGATCGTAAGGACGACGTTCGACAAACTTATGGAGCGCTTCCTTCGCGTCGTCGAACATCGACGCGGCGAGGTAAGTCGCACCGACCTCACGCCAGATCTCGCTGTGCGAGTGTTTGGCATCCTGTTCCAACACCACACTGAAGTGATTGATTGCGTCTTGTAAGCGATTCTGCTCGCGAGCGATGCGGCCGAGTTGAAAATGCGCGTCTGTTTCGTCGTGCGCGATCTCAACAGCCTTCTGGAAGCGCGACATCGCTTCGCCGTATTGGCGGCGATACTGAAAGATCAAACCAAGCTGGTAGTGAGCACTGGCGTCGCGCGGATTGATCGTCGACGCTTCCATCGAACGACGAAAGTTCTGCCGCTGACGGAGCGAGAATCCGATATCGCCGATGTCACCGCGAAACATCCAGTACGCATAGAACAGTATGAACGGCGAGAATAGGAACGGAGAAACACTGGCAAATAGTTTTGCCTGCACTGAGAACGAGAGCGCTGCAACCGAGACGAGCAGAAGACCCTTCGTGTAGTTGATGCCAAACAGCATGCGCAGACCGAGCGCCATTAAGAGTCCAAAGCAGATCGCACTGGCGGCCCAAAGTCCGAGCGCAGTCTTCTCGCTCAAATGGAGCGGCGGCAATGCGAACCCGGCAAGTGCGAAAGGCAAGTGCGACGCAGCCCAGGCCATCAAGCCAGAGGTCAGCAGCGGTCCGTAATCGCGTCGTAGGAGCACGCCGAAACTCGCATTCGCGCCTGAGAATGCGACCAACAGAATCAGGCAGGGAATATAGAGGATGGCCATGCCGAGAACTGCCGTAAAGAAGCTCGGCGGCGCGAACGAGATAAACCACCAGCCATACTTTCCCACGAGCGGCAGTGGCAACTGCTCGAAAACGAATGGTGGCGGGCCGTGGCTGAAGTCCTCCTGCGCGTAAGCCTCGTAATTGACGGTCGCTCCTGTTTCCGGCGGGACCGGCGGCTCTTCCGTCTCGTCAAACTGCTCGGCGCGTGGAATCTCGCGATAAACAGCTTCGTAATTGCTGTAGATAACTGAGGTGACGCTGGCGTGAAAAATCATCGAGAGCGCGGCGACGACCACGGCGGCGTAAAGCCAGTGGCCTTCGTCAACAATCCTTCCCATCGCGGAAACGGGACGGTAAAGCAGGCCGAGCAGGAGTTTTGTGTTTTCCCAGATCATGAGACGTGAAAGTGAAACCTAAGGTGAGTTTTCCGGGCTGAGCACGTAAGCGAGCGCAGTCAAATCCAGATTATGGATTGGGTTTAAGGGTTGTCAAGAAGTTTTCTCACGCAAAGGCGCTAAGGCGCAAAGTTAAGAACCTTCGGCTCCCCGGAGGGTCAGAACTTTGCACCTTTGCGCCTTTGCGTGAGAAATTCTTTTACGGAACGCTTGCTAATCTCGGGCTCCTGCGCGAAGATCCGAACTGACGATGGCTCAACAATCCCCTGAACAATCCGCTAAAACCAGAATAGAAACTGACTCGATGGGTGAGATCGAGGTCGCGTCCGATCGGTACTGGGGCGCGCAGACGCAACGGTCGCTTCATCACTTCGACATCGGCGACGACGTCATGCCGCGCGAGATGATTCGCGCGCTCGGTGTTCTTAAGAAGGCCGCCGCCCTGGTTAATCAGGATCTCGGTAAACTTCCCGCCGAGAAGGCAGATTTGATCGTCCGCGCCTGTGATGAAGTGATCGAAGGCAAGCTGGATGAACACTTCCCACTCCGCGTCTGGCAAACAGGCAGCGGCACGCAGACCAACATGAACGCCAACGAGGTGATCTCGAATCGCGCGATCGAGATGGCCGGCGGCGTCATGGGAAGCAAAAAACCGGTTCATCCCAACGACGATGTGAACATGTCGCAGTCGTCGAACGACACGTTTCCGACAGCGATGTACATCGCCGCCGCCGAGCAGTTGAACGAACTCATTCCGCGGATTCAGGAACTCCACGACGCCATCGACGCGAAAGCAAAAGAGTTTGCCGGAGTAGTAAAAATCGGCCGCACTCACCTTCAGGACGCCACGCCACTCACAGTCGATCAGGAAATGGGCGGCTGGGCAAGTTTGGTCGAACGCGACATCGATCGAATGAAGGCCGCAATGCCTGGCTTGCTCGATCTCGCAATCGGCGGCACGGCTGTCGGCACCGGACTGAATTCACATCCCGAATTCGGCGAACGCGCGGCGAAGAAGATCGCTGAACTAACCGGACTGCCGTTCAAATCACACCCGAACAAGTTTGCTGCACTATCGGCGCACGATGAGCTCGTTTTTGCGAGTGGCGCATTGAAAACGCTGGCAGCCTCGTTAATGAAGATCGCTAACGACGTTCGCTGGCTCGCCTCCGGACCGCGCTGCGGTTTAGGTGAGTTGGTCCTCCCGGAAAACGAACCCGGCTCGTCGATCATGCCGGGCAAAGTCAATCCAACGCAGAGCGAAGCGATCACGATGGTTGCTGTCCAGGTTTTTGCAAACGATCTGGCCACGAGTTTTGGTGGATCGCAGGGCAACTTCGAGTTGAACGTCTTTAAGCCCGTGATGATCCACAACTTTCTCCACTCCGTGCGGCTGCTGAAAGATGCGACGCACAGTTTTGTCGAGTTCTGCATTTCGGGAATTGAGATCAATCAGGAACAGATCGATGAGCACTTGAGAAACTCTCTCATGCTCGTTACCGCTCTCAATCCTCACATCGGTTACGACAAAGCCGCCCAGGTTGCAAAGAATGCTCACAAGAAGAAGATCAGTTTGCGGGAATCTGCCGTCGAGCTCGGTTTTCTGACTGGTGAAGAGTTTGACCAGAAGGTAAAGCCGGAAGAGATGACCCATCCCTGATCCGCTAATTTTGGCGTGCCTGACAAGAACGACAAAGTAAAAGAGAATGTCTGCGGTACTTTTTACGTAGACTCGTCGTGTATCGACTGCGACGTCTGCCGCGACACCGCACCTGACAACTTCATGCGGTGTGATGAAAACAACTATTCATTCGTCTACAAGCAGCCTCAGACTGAAGAGGAGCGTACGCTTTGTGAGGAGGCGATGAGTTGTTGTCCGGTTGAGGCGATCGGGAATGATGGGTGAAATGATCCACAGATTACACAGATTTTTACTGATCAGTTTCTATTCTAACTAAGCCTTCTTCAATTCGAACGCGATAGGCTTTGATCCTCTCCGGAATCGTCAAACATTCCCCAGTCCTGACATCAAACTGCCATCCATGCCAGCCACACTCGACAACATGCCCGCATAACGCTCCCTCGGACAGTGGCGCGCCTTTGTGTGGACAGAAATTGTCGATGGCATAGTATTCGCCGTCCACATTGAACACGGCTACCTCGTTTCCATCGGGCAGCGTGAGTCTAACGCACGCGCCCGGTCGCAGGTCGTCTGCTTTAGTATCGAATGATTGCATTGAATGGATGGTAACAAAACACGTTGCTTAACCACGAGCAAAGGTTGCCAGCAAGTTTTCGTCGCGTCGTCGTTCTCTATCTTCGCGGCCGGTTTTCACTCTCCCTGGGCTGTGAGATTCTAGGACCAGAAGAGGAGCGATTATGAAACGACTTAAACTTATGACCGGCGTCTTGGCCTTTGTGCTCTGCGCTACCACAGTTCTACAAGCAAAAGACATCACCGTCCGCGGCAAGCTGCAAAAGACAGTCGAAGCCGGCGGCTGGCTAATCGTCGATAACGACGCCAAGTATCTGATTCTTAATGCTAAAAACTTTCAACAACACTCGTGGTTTAAGGAGTCAACGAACGTCGAAGCAGTTGGCGAAACTAAAGATGTGATGACGACTTACATGGAGGGCACGCCCTTCGAAGCGAAGTCGATGCAACCGATCGAACAGGGCGTCGCCACGCCCGGGCGCGACGATTCGCGACGGGTGACGCGCGTGATGGTCGTGGGCGACTCGATCGTGCAGGCGCAACCTGACACAGCGATCGTGACGATTTCCGTCGTCACACAAAACAGACGAGCCATCGACGCGCAGCAGGAAAACGCTGCGAAGACCGACGCGGTCGTAAAGGCGCTGAAAGCCGCCGCGGGCACAGCCGCTGAAGTGAAAACGAGCGGTTATAGCCTGCAACCGATGCGTGTTTACAAAGAAGGCCAGCCGCCGGCAATCACCGGTTACGAAGCGCGCAACAGCGTTACCGTTACCACCGGCGAACTGAACAAGGTCGGAACGATTATCGACGCAGCGGCTCAAGCCGGTTCAAACGAGGTGTCGGGAATCGGTTTCACTTTGCGTCAGGATCAGCCGGCAAAGGACCGCGCTCTCGGCGAAGCAACGCGCGAGGCGATGAGCAAAGCGCGCGTGATCGCGCAGGCTTTGAGTGGCCGCGTAGTAAGGATCGTTGAAGTTCAGGAAGAAGGATTTCAACAGCGACCCCCGATACCTCTTCAGGCCGAAGTGTTCATGGCTAAGCGAGATTCAGTCGCTACGCCAATCGAAGTCGGCTCACTCGATATCAGTTCGCGAGTGCAATTGATCGCGGAGGTTGAAGGTAACTAATGAAATCCACAGATTACACAGATTGCTTATGTTGATCTGCGTAATCTGTGGATGGCTTTCAAGACCCCCATTGCCCCCAAGCGAAATTTCGGAGCCTGGTAAGGAGGGAAGCAATGGCCAGATACAGAGACGACCTGGATGACGAGAGGGACTACTACGCACGCGAAGAGCGCCTGAGGCGCGAGCAATTGGGCGCTTACGACGAACCATTCCGGGGCCGCCGTCACTTCGACACCGAACGGCGGCCGGATTACAACCGCGGCAGATTCGGCGAACGCGCCGAGTATGACAACGACGAACCACGTTACGCCGAGACTCGCGAACGTTATCGCGACGAGAGGCGCAGTTCCCTGTTCGACGTGCGCGGAGATCTTTCAACTGGAAGGTCACGTGAATACTACGAACCAGAGCGGTCACGCCTGCGCTGCCGCGACATAATGACTCGCGATCTCGTTGTCGCTACTCGTGACACGACGGTAGTGGAAATAGCCCGCATGATGAAGCAGGAAGACACGGGCGTGATTCCAGTGGTGGAGTACGACAGGCAGGCTGGTAACGGCAGCGAAACTTCAGAAAGAAAATATGAAGGCCGCAATTACACACGTGGCAAACTAGTTGGACTGATTACAGATCGCGATATCGTCATCCGTGCCGTCGCCGAGGACAAGGATTGCGCAAGCGTTCGTGCCGAAGACATCATGTCGGTGGATATTCACACTGCTCGACCAAACGATCGCGTGGTTGAGGCGATTCGGAAAATGGGAGATAAACAGGTAAGGCGTATTCCGGTGGTAAACGAGAACGGCTACCTGGTGGGAAACATCTCCATGGCCGACATTGCCGTCGAAACGCGGCAGGATCGAGAGCTTGCAGACGCGATTGAAGAGATCTCCAAAGGTTCGTCGTTCTGGAATCGCGTGTTTGGGTGATGAAATCGTGTAGTCAATATAGGTCCTATGGAACACATAGGACCTATATTGAACATTCCACACCTTTCACTTATTCTCTACGTCATGCGAAACACTAATCGTGATTTCTCGCTGATCCGCATGGATCGGCGAGTGGTACCGTCTGGCCGGCTCTGGAATCCCGCGGCGGATGTTTACCGTGTCTCGGACGGCTGGGTCGTCAAAGTCGATCTGGCCGGCATTTGTTCAGATGAACTCGAAATCGAAATACGCGAGTCGCTGCTAACGATTCGCGGTTGCCGCCGCGACACACATTATCGTGAGGGCTTTGTTTACCAGCAGATGGAAATCACTTACAGCCGTTTCGAAAAGTCCATCCAGTTTCCGGGCCCGATCGAAGGAGCCTCCATTAACAGGGATTACCGTGATGGGTTTTTGATCATCAACGTGCGTAGTGAACAGGGTTAATGACATGCCGGAATCTTCTCAAAATGCACCGCCAGCCCCCGAAACACCGGCCGCCGAGCAACAAACACCGACCGGCGAACTGAGGTTCTCGACTCATTCGACGGGACAGCGTTTTGAAGTTGCGGTGCTGGCTCTCCAGAACCTGACGCTCTTTCCGGAAACAGTGGTGCCGCTGGGTGTCGGCAGACCTCGTTCACTCGCGGCTGTAGAAGCAGCACTCGCAACTGAGGAAAAACTGCTCGGCTGCATTACTGTGCGTCCGGATGGCTCAGACGACACCGACGCACAACCCGCGGATCTCTACGAAGTCGGCACGCTGGTGATGATCAAGCGCATGGAGCGTTCCGGTGAGGGAATGCGGATCATCGCTCAGGGCACCGAGCGCATCCGCGTAATTGAGTGGAAACAACAAGATCCTTTCCTGCGCGCAGAAGTGGAGATTCTTCCCGAGCCGCGCATCATCGATCCCGAACAGGTTGAAGCTGGTAAGCGCAACCTGCAACAGATGATTCAGGAAGCCCTCGCGCTGCTGCCGCAGGTGCCGCCTGAGGTGCGTCTCGCGGTGCTGGGTTCGGTCGATCCGGTAAGGCTTTCGTATTTCCTCGGCTCGATCCTCAACCTGGGCGTTGAAGAAGAGCAGAATATGCTCGAAGCGAATACCGCCGACGAGCTCGTGCGGCTAGCGCACGCGAATCTTGCTCGCGAACTCGAAATACTCCAGCTCCGTTCGAAGATCGCTTCCGAAGCGCAAACCGAAATGGACAAGGCGCAGCGTGATTACGTTTTGCGCCAGCAGATGCGCGCGATCCAGAAAGAGCTGGGCGAAGACGAAACCGGCGAGGCAGCGGAAACCGAGTTGCTGCGGGAGCGGCTTGAGAAAGCTGACCTTCCTCAGGAAGTTCGTGACGAAGCAGATCGTGAGTTGAAGCGATTGCAACGTCTGCCTCAGGCGGCGCCCGACTATCACGTCATTCGCACGTACCTGGAATTCATTCTAGAGTTGCCGTGGCTGAAGTCGTCAGAAGACAAGTTGGACCTGACCGAGGCGCGGCGCATTCTTGACGAGGATCACTACGGTCTTGAAGACGTTAAGGAACGTATTCTCGAGTTTCTCGCCGTCATCAAACTGCGGCCAGATACGAAGAGTCCGATCCTGTTATTCGTCGGACCTCCGGGCGTGGGCAAGACTTCGCTCGGCAGATCGATCGCGCGTGCGCTGGGACGGCAGTTCGAAAGAATGTCGCTGGGCGGCGTCCGCGATGAAGCTGAGTTGCGTGGTCACCGCCGCACCTACATCGGCGCAATGCCGGGCCGAATCATCCAGTCTATTCGCCGCGCCGGTGTGAACAATCCGGTGCTGATGCTCGACGAGATCGACAAACTCGGCAACGACTATCGCGGCGATCCGGCGGCGGCGTTGCTCGAGATCCTCGATCCACAGCAGAACAATACTTTCCGCGATCACTATCTCGATCTGCCGTTTGATCTCTCGAGGATCTTCTTCATCGCCACGGCGAACCAGCTCGGTCCGATTCCGGCGCCGCTGCGCGATCGCATGGAGATCATCCGCCTGGCCGGTTACAGCGATCGCGAGAAGCTGGAGATCGCGCGCCGTTATCTGATTCCACGGCAAACAACCGAGAACGGCTTGAATACCGCGCAACTGAAGATCACCGATGACACGATCGAGTTGATTGCCGCGCGCTACACACGCGAAGCCGGTGTGCGCCAGTTGGAACGAAACATCGGCAGTATCGCTCGCAAAGTCGCGTTGAAGATCGCGCAAGCGCAGGCGGAGACCGTCACTGTCACCGCTGCTGACGTGCGTGAGTATCTCGGCGCGCCGCAGTTCTATCCGGAACAGGCCCGCAAGGAGTTGCCGGCGGGCGTGGCGACCGGCATGGCGTGGACCGAAATGGGCGGCGAGGTGCTGTTTATCGAAGCCACGCTGCTTCCGGGCGGCCGTGGGCTAACGATCACCGGTCAGCTTGGTGAAGTGATGCAGGAGTCGGCACGTGCCGCACAGTCTTACTTGTGGTCGCATGCGGCGGAGTTTGGTATCGAACCTGAGATCTTCAAGGAGTTTGGAGTTCACCTGCACGTGCCGGCAGGAGCGATTCCGAAAGACGGGCCAAGCGCGGGCGTGACGATCACTTCGGCGCTGGCATCGTTGTACACCGGCAGACGCGTGCGGCCTGACACGGCGATGACCGGTGAGATCACTTTATCGGGTTTGGTGTTTCCGATTGGCGGCGTGAAGGAGAAGGTGCTCGCCGCGCATCGTGCGGGTATCAAACGGATAATCCTGCCGAAGCGTAATGAGGCGGACGTCGACGATATTCCGGAAGACGTCAGGAGCGATTTGCAGCTCGTTTTCGTGTCGGGAATTGCGGAAGTGATCGACGCGGCGTTGGAGGTTCTGGTCGCGAATCCGCCGCCGCCCATCGTGGTCGATGCATCACGCACTGGCCGCCGGCCCGCCGAGCCCGAGCCGTTGAGCGTGAAGGGCTAAAGAAAGGATTTCCACGCAAAGACGCAAAGGCGCAAAGGAAGACCTTCGGTTTCCGGAGGTCTTAACTTTGCGCCTTTGCGCCTTTGCGCCTTTGCGTGCGAAAAACCTATCTCAGTACCACCGCTTTACGGCAGTGCCTCGATGTTGAAGAAGAACTTAAACGAACCGGGCTGCTGCACGCCTAGCAAGAGTTGCAAGTTGACGCTCGCTCCCGGCGCCAGTGGCGTCCCGAGAGTGACTGTCAGCGAGCTGTTCCAACCGCCGCCGTTCGCCTGAGTCGGTGGCTGCTCCAACGTCGTTCCGGACACTGTAATGTTACAAGGTGCACTCGGTTGACCTGCCGCAATACAGGTGGCGTTATCCGTCACCACGACGCCCGTCACGTCGGCGGATGTAATGGCCCTCACGTCCGCGATTCCCGGTCCCGGAACCATCAGCGTACTGATGTCCACGACGCGGAACCGCAGTCGAGTCACCGGCGCGCCCGTGTTGTTTACGAACCGCCGTCTGATCGAGAGCGTTCCGTTGGCGCCATTCGTTACCGGTGTCAGGTTGCGGACCCGGTTTGGCGGTGACGGTGCTCCGATATTCGAGTCGAGCAACAGCGCAAGGATCGTGCTATTGCGGAGGGTTGGACTCGCCAGGTTCTGCGGGCCCGGAGCTCCTAGACGCTGACCCTGCGGAGTTGCCCCGCCTACGGTATCGGCATAGACAAAGTCGTCCTGGTTGTTGTTTGTATCAACCGGCAAGAAACCACTCGGACATACACCGAAGATCGCGGGATTTCCTTTCTTGCCGCACTCGTCACGATGGAAACTGTAATCGAGCACGCTGCCCGGGTTCGGCGTCACGGTTGCCCCCTCACTTAACAGGATACAGTTGGCGCTGAGGTTACCGAACATGCCGACAGCATCCAGCCGGGTTATAGACGATAGACTCTCAACCGACGACGTATTGAAGATACCGATGTTCGCGTCATCCTCGAGATCTGCTGACATCGTTAGATTGCCAGCCGCCGCTCCGGTCCCCCCATAGTTGGCAAGACTGTAAGCAGAACCAGTGAACAGGTAATGCCCTCGGGCGGGAATGGTTGTTCCGTTTGGAATCGTGCCGATGAGAATTGGCGTCGCACTACAATTAGCGCCCTTCTTGAATAGTCCATAACCGGCGGACGCATCAGAGGCCGCAATCGTTAGTGGCAAGTCGCTATTGTTGTAAACCTCGACGAAGTCGTCGCCCGCTCCGGCCGGTCCCGAAGTTCGGAACTCGGTAATCAGGAAGGTGCCGGCCGCGTTACCTTGTTTGATTGTTCCTACCGCCTGTGCATCAACAATGACCGCGTTATCAGCGTTCGTCAGGTTGAGCAGGAACGTCTCGTCAGGCTCAGGTGAAACACCGTCTGAGAGAATGTTGACTTGAACGATCTTCAGTTGCTCGCCTCCGGCAAAATTGAGAGGCGTTACTGGTATGGCTTCGTAATCGACTCCCGCTACCGCATGGCCTGGGCCGACTGGCTGGTCTGCCGTCGCATAATGTACGGAAGCTCCGTTTGCCGGCGCCGGCGCCGACAGCGCAATCGTGAAGAGCATCGGCTTGGATCCGGAAGGAGGCTCGTTTGCCTGCGCGTCCAGCGCCGAGACGTTCGGCTTCTGCAGTATCGGAGTCAGAGTTGGATCTGCGCCGCCACCGACTGCTGGATCGTCTGTTAAGACGTTGGTGAAGTTACTACCGGAGACTGTGCCCTGGTTCGAAACGTTTTCACCACCACCGTATGGACTGTCAACCGTTACCTGGAACTGGATGTGAACGGTCTTGCCCGCAAGCAGTGTTCCGACTGAGTGGTTGACCGTTTCGCCCGATAGCGCTGCGACTGATGGTTTGACGTTCGCGTTGCCGCGACTCGCCTTGGCTGGTTGTTGGCTGGTGTTCGAATTGACCTTGTTAGTTCGGATTGCTGAACTACCAGTTGCCACATTCTGGACCGCAGTGCTCGCCGGAACGATGCTGCTGCGCTTCGCAATCTTCGCGTGGTGCGAAACGGTTTGCGACGCGGCAGGTTTTGAACTGACGACCTTCGGCGTGTCAGAGTTTGAACGCTTAATCGAGATTGTTTCACTCCTGGCAGGCGCTGCTGCAACCTGAGCCTTCTTGATAGTTTCCGAAGAAGACCGAGCCAGGTAGTCTCGCTGGTTTGTTCCCGCTGGTAGGACCATCGCGAACGATGGTGCGGTGCAAGCGGCGCCGCCGATGAATCCGCCGCCTGTCGGCACCGTGTTCGCCGCTGCTGCGGTGGTCAACGTGTTGCGACCGGTGAGATAGGCGACCACTGCGGCGTTGTTGTTATTCGCGCCTCCATAACCCGGCAGCCGTACTGTCGTCGCCTGTCGTTGACGCACGCGAATGTCGTTATTGTTCGGCGAGACGGGGCCCTTGCCACCGCCCGCCACATTGTTTCCTACTCCAGCGCCGCCGATGTCGATACAGCTAGTGAAACTATCAGCCGGAATATCGATGGTGCCGTGATCCAGATGGATGGCGTTGAAATTCGCCGCTGGATTCGCGTTTCCAGGTGTGTTCACCGTGTTGCCGGTTATCGTGACGTTGTTGACCGGTGCACCGCCCATCTGGTCGCCAATCGTCATGTGGATACCACTGTTGTTGTACTGGAATATCTGGTTGTTGGTGACTGCCGCAGTCATGCTGCTGCCGCCATCGCTGAAGATGAAGACGCCGAAGCTCTCCGACGATCCGGAGTTGGCGGTCGCCGCTACGCCGATCGTGTTATTGCGCACGCGAGCATTGACGTTGCCTCTTAAGGCTCCCGAGATCGTCGAACGCACGCGAATCGCCTCACCCCGCGAACCCCTTATTGTGTTGTTGCGGATGTCGACTGTCTGTGTGCTCGTTGCAGTTGCCACCACACGATTACCGCCGGCTGCCGAGGTCGGATGATTGTTCGGCGCAAGGTTGTCGAAGGTGTTGCCGTCTCCCACCAGCGGACCACCAATCACTGCGTCCATTGTCGAGCCGCCACTGGCGAGGGCATTAATGAAGTCTGCACGCGCGCCCTTGATCAGCGACGACTTGAGCGTGAAGTTCAGCGTCGTGCCGGCGTTTATCGACTCGATCT